>JAAYQX010000024.1 GCA_012519085.1 Clostridiaceae bacterium | reverse complement strand
TGAACATTGAGTAGGCTAGCCCCAGTACGGCCGCGAACAGGAGCAAAACCAAAGCAATTACCATTTCATCCTCCCTTTATTTAATTATGATACTTATGGTAGTTAATACCTATTCAGAAATAATACTGTTTTAGGCGCATTGGTGCAAGTGCATACTAACGAAAAGAAATGTTTTTAACGAATTATCTACAAGTTGAGTGACATCTGGTAAGATTTGAATATAAGTTCGTTAGTAATCCGTCAGCCAATCACCTTTGCCGGGCAGTCGGTAAACTATGCAATCCCAGGTCTGTACCTGACAGGTAGAGGGAAATAACCAAAACACAGCCACTGAACAGTTTGGAGCAGAGGGTTGATCACCGTTGACAAAAAGTAAAATTAAGGAGAGGTCTATGACTAAATATGATTTCACTACCGTTGTAAAGAGGGTCGATTCATCAAAATGGAATCGCATGTTGGAGCTGAATCCGGAGATAGATCCGGATGTGATCCCGCTGTCTGTTGCCGATATGGAATTCGTACTGGCGCCGGAAATAAGGCGTGGCTTGCAAGACTATCTGGACTATGCAGTACTGGGTTATAGTCAACCCTCGTCGGCTTATCTGGCAGCTGTGCAAAACTGGATGCAAGAACGCCATGACTTCGCGGTCAGTGCAGAGCAGATTGTACCTATTTCCGGTATTGTTCCTGCCCTCTACCAGGCGGTACAGAGCTTTACAGAGCCGGGTGACGGCGTAATAGTGATGTCTCCAGTCTACTACCCCTTCTTTATGGCGATTGAAAACAGTGGTCGCCGGATTGAGAACTGTCCATTGTTCCTGCATGATGGCAGATACTGTATGGATCTGGAGCTGCTGGATCAAATGACTGCAGGTACTAAAAACAAATTATTATTATTCTGCAGTCCGCACAATCCGGCCGGCAGAGTCTGGGAGCGGCAGGAGCTGGAAGGTTTGGCTGAGATCACCCTCAAGAATGAGCTGATCGTAGTTTCCGATGAGATCCACCATGACCTTGTGCTGCCGGGGCATCATCATATAGTGTTCCAGACTTTATCTCCGGAGTTGGCACAGCGTGTCATCACTTGTACAGCTCCCTCCAAAACCTTCAATATCGCCGGCATGGCCGTCTCTAATATGGTGATTGCCAACAGTGAACTGAGAGAGAAATTCAGCCGGCAGCTGGTCCGGACCGGCTTTAGAGGCAGCACCATTCTCAGTTACAAAGCCTGTGAGCTGGCCTATAAATATTGTGCCGACTGGCTGGATGAATTGATTATTGTGATTAAACGAAATGAAGAACTGGTGAGGGATTTCTTTGCCCGGCATTGTCCTGAAGTTAATATCGTTCCGCTGGAGGGCACTTATCTGCTGTGGGTAGATCTTAACAGCTGGGGCATGACAATATCTGAGCAGGATGCTTTTCTGGAGCAAGAAGCCCAATTCATTACCAACCATGGCCATATTTTTGGCAGCGGCGGTGAGGGTTTTGAAAGAATCAATCTGGCTTTGCCGACGGCGGCTTTATCTGCACAGCTGGAGCGACTGCATGCAGCCATGCACAAGAGAGGCCTCTGCTAGTTACCTATTGCCTGGATATTTGCTCCGGTGTCAATCCCGGTCAGGATCCGGCAGATGTCCTTTGCTCAGCCGTCTTTGCTTGGGCGCCGGACCAGCGGATGATTTCCAGAGCCAGTTCATGTGTGGGATCAATGAAGTTGCCTTTGAATCCGTATTGCTTAACGGCGACCGGCAATTCCGTGCAGCCCAGTATTATGCGTTGGGCACCTTGCTGATGGAAAAAGTCCAGTAGAGACTGAAAGCGTTCCGGCTGCGGCAACGGCAGATCCGCCTTAACGGTGTCGTAAATAATTTCTGTCACTAATTTCTGCTGTTCGGCAGTCGGTACCAGCGCAGTGATGCCGGCTTCCGCCAGTTCGCGCTGATAGACACCGACTGTAGTTAAGCCCTCGGTAGCGAGCAGCGCCGCTGTGCGACATCCTGCCTCTTTTAATCTCTGCACGGTTGTACTGATCATAGAGATAAAAGGTATCGGTACTGCCGCCCTTAGCTCTGACAAGAAAAAATGTGAAGTATTGCAGGAGATAGTCAGTGCTTCCGCCCCGGCTGCGGTCAATCTGCGGGCGGAATTGATTAATTCCGGCAACGGACTGGGGCCGCCTCTGAGCAGAGCTTCTGTCCGGTCGGGGATAGTAGGATTATTATCGATCAGAAGCCGTACATGATCCTGATCGCACTCGACTTGGGTATTTTCTATGATTTGGAGCATGAGATCACAGGTTGCCATCGGTCCCATGCCGCCAATAATGCCGATTACTTTTCTCATTATTATTCCTTTTCAAGTACAGTCTGACGCTGTAAGATTCTGAGCATAGTTTCAGGCGCGCCTAGCGTCTGAAACTATATTGTCAACAAAACTGCAAGGGAGACCTAGGTCTCCCGAGCCAGATCTTTACTCATCAATTCTCTGATTTCTGCCGGGTCAGCAGTCTGCCCCAGCACCCACATCATTTTTGTGAGAGTAGCCTCCGTGGTCATGCGTCCGGTGGGAATCACCCCTGCTCGCAGAGCTTTCACGGCGACCTCATATACTGTAAGATCAGTCCCTTCAAAGGTTACCTGTGTTCCTAGAGCGATAGGCAGCCCTCGTGCCAGTAGTTTTTCTACTGTTGAAAGCAGGTCCCGGCGCTGGAAAGGCAGACCGCCGAAGCCGTAGGCTTCAATGATGATACCGCGCAATCCCAGATCAGCCAGACTTTCCAGCCATAAAGGCTCAAAGCCCGGTGTCAGCTTGATCAGCATGACTTTGGGTTCAAGTTCTGCCAGCAACTGTGGTTCTCTCTCTGGCGGAATAGTCATTTCTTGGCCGAATTCAGACAGATACAAAATGCCCTCATTGATAGTGCCTATGAGGGGATGATTCACACTGTCGAAGGCATCAAAAGAATGGGTCTTGATTTTTACGGTATGATTGCCGCCCATCACTTTGCCGTCGAAGACAACAAAGATGCCTTTCAAGTCGGATATGGCAACTCGGAAAGAATCCAGCAAATTGCCGGGAGCATCGCCCTCGGGTTCAGTCATAGATAATTGAGAACCGGTTAGGACTATAGGCTTCCCGGGATCTCTGAGCATGAAACTGAGGGCGGAAGAAGTATAGGCCAGTGTATCCGTGCCATGAGAAATCACAATGCCGTCATAGTCGGACAAAGCAGCATAGCATTCAGAAGCGATCAACTGCCATTCCTCCGGTTGTACATTGGTGCTGTCCAGATTCATCAGTACCTTGGTTTCAACCGTGCATAATTCTGCGATTTCAGGCACAGCTGCCAATAAATCCTCCGGCGCAAGCTGTGGATTCATGCCGTCTGGGGTCTGGGCTGAGGCGATAGTGCCACCGGTAGCCAGCAACAAAATCTTTTTCACCATTATTCTCCGCAAATATTATTTTACTCAATATCCCATTCGTGGACATTGAGCAGGAAACCATATGGTGAAGGCACTGCCTTGCTCAAGCGCTTGCTGACTGCTCCCAAAGGAGAGATGACATAGAGCGAAACCACGGGCACGTCTTCTTGTACCAATTTGTCGATATCACTGTAGGCCTTGGTCAGGGCGGCTGTATCCCCGTCGGCTGTAGCTCTGACAGCATCCAAATAACCGTTCATTGTCTCGGAGGAATACTGCACCCAGTTCTGGAATTCGGGTGTGCCGGTAACCAGCCAATTGATATCCGGATAAGGGTCGACCGGAACCATCGTATACTGGACGGCCAGCAGATCGAAATCATGTGAGCCGGCTGCTTCCAATAGAGAGCCGATATCCAAGGTAGTGATCTTGGCTTCAATACCGACATCCCTCAGCTGTTCGACTACGACATTGGCTGCTTTGACGAAGGTAGGGTCGCCGGAATTGATCTTGAATTCCAGCGGCCGGTCCTGTGTCCACCCGGCTTCCTCCAGTAGAGATTTTGCTTCGTCCGGCGCAAAGGACAGGGGGGTGACGCCTTCGTCAAAATACGGCGAGTAAGAGGTGATGAAACCATCAATGATTTCACCGTTGCCGTTGAGGAAACCGTCGAGAATTTGCTGTCTATTGATTGCTTTGTTGATGGCCCGGCGGGCGCGGGCATCAGGTACGCTCTTGGTATTGATAAAGAGCAGCTGATTTGTGACCGGAGGCGCATAAACCGGCTGGACATTGTCCAGAGCGGCGATCGCTTCGTGATCAGCATCCGGAATGGAAGCCATTGTAGGTTGAATGAAATCGATCTCTCCCGTCTTCAAGCCGGGGAGCAGCTGATTGCCCTGCACGACCTTGATATTGAGCTTGTCAATCTTAGGTGCGCCCAGATAATAATTGGGGTTGGCTTCATAAGAAGCAAAATGCTCCATATTGGCTTCGTAGCATTTGTAGGCGCCGGAGACGACTTCGGGATGATTGAACCAATCTGTGGTTTTCAGCTCTTCGATAGAAAGCTGGTTCAGCTTATGCTCGGGAATGACATGCATATAGCGGGCATAAGTATTGAGGAAAGAGGTCAGCGGCATCGGAGTAGTCGAGGTCAAAGTCAAAGTCATATCGTCGATTTTGTTCAGGCCGGGGACACTTTCCAAGGTGGCGTCATCGGGCAGATAGCCGCTCTCATTCCAGCCGTCAAAGATACTGTACAAACCCATCGAGACATTGCCGATACCGGTGCTGGTCAGCTTTAACAATGTAAAGATGACATCGTCGGCGTCAACTTGTTCTCCGTCCGACCATTTAACCTCGGGATTGACTTTGATCGTGAAGGTTAGATTGTCCTCCGTGGTAATCTCTGACGCTATCTGCGGTACAAATTCCAGATTGGAGTCCAGATCAACCAGGGGCAGGAACATCAGACTGATGGCATATTTATTGACCTCGGTGGCATCGAGCAGCAGCGGATTCAAGGAACCGATGACATTGGTGACGCCGATATTGACGATCTTGTCACCGGCGGGCGCGGGGGTTTCCTCGCCGGCATCAGTCTTTGTTGCTCTGTTGTCCGCATCAGAGGCCGGATCTTTCTTTTTGTCGCAGGCGACAAGGCCAATCAGCAGTGAGGCGACGAGAATCAAGGCAATAATGGCGCAGATGATCCTCACTAATTTTTGTTGCTTGACATTCATATTAAAAATAAATCCTCTCTTAAAATCAAAATGAGCCAACAATTATTATATACGATAACAGCTCCCCTTGCAGATATGATATAGGATTGAATAAGAGTTTTTTCAATTAATCTTGGCCGGTACGGGCAGGCCGTCGAGGCCGGAAATAAGCGGCTCCGGTTTAGGGAATTATATACAGATATATGATCGTAACTGCTGTGGTATGATTAGGAAACAAAGAAAAGGAAACCAAGAAAATTGAGGTCAAGTTAACATAATGATGGCTACCGGACACAATGAGCCCGTACTCTCCGTACGGGACTTGGCAATAAGCTTTAAGACCGAGCAAGGTGAGCGTATTCTCCTGCGCGATGCCAGCTTTGAGGTTAAGCGCGGAGAAGTACTGGGCATTGTGGGTGAATCAGGTAGCGGCAAAAGCATCACAGCATTGTCTCTGATGGGGCTGCTACCGGTCAGCGGACGGGTTTCTCATGGCGAGGCCTGGTTCGAGGGGCAGGATCTGTTCACATTATCACCGCGTCAATTAGACCGGATTCGCGGCAAGCGGATCGCCATGATTTTCCAGGATGCTCTAACCAGTCTCAATCCCGTGTTTACGATTGGTAATCAGATAGTGGAGGGGATCAGAGCACATCAGGATATTTCGAAGGCGCAGGCGACTCAGCAGGCAGCCCAGCTTCTGAGTAGAGTCGGCATGGCTGATCCGGACAATGTTCTGGGTCAATATGCCCATATGCTCTCAGGTGGCATGCGGCAAAGGGCTATGATCGCAATGGCTCTGGCCAGTGAGCCGGCGCTGATTATAGCTGATGAAGCCACCAGTTCCTTGGATGTTACGATCCAGGCTCAGATCATGCATCTGCTGCGCGAGCTGTCTCTGGAGCGTGACATGTCGGTATTGCTGATCACTCATGATATCGGACTGATTGCTCAAATGGCGGACAAGGTCATTGTTATGTATGCCGGCGAGATCGTGGAAAACACGGATGTCTTTACACTATTTGAAGCCCCGGGGCATCCCTATACGCGTGCTTTGCTGGAGACGGTGCCCAGTATTGAAGATGACAAAGACAGGGAGCTACAGGCGATTCCCGGGGTAGTGCCGGAAGATTATGATGCCATCAGCGGCTGTCGCTTTGCCGGTCGCTGCGCGTATGTCGAGCCAAAATGCCGTGAAAGCAGGCAGATCATGCTGCCGCTGGATAAGTGCCGGCAGGTTCGCTGCATACGGGCACAAAATAACGAATTGGAATTCGTGCATTCTACACAATGCGAAGCCTCCAAAATTGCTTTGGCCCGAAGAAAGCAGGAAGCTAAAGCCAAGCTGTCAGAACGGTTGCGGACATGACTTTATTGCGGGCGGAAAATCTCTATCGTACCTTCCCGGCGGCGGGAGGTTTTGCCAGGCGAAAAAGAGTCCGGGCTGTGACGGATATCTCCCTGACAATGTATGAGAATGAGACTTTAGGGCTGGTAGGAGAATCCGGCAGCGGCAAGTCCACTCTGGGCCGGCTGTTGATCGGGCTGGATCAGCCGGATAGCGGAACGGTTTACTATCGAGGACAGGATCTGTCACAACTCAAAGGTCAAGATAAGAAGCGTGTCCGCACAGAGATGCAAATTGTGTTCCAGGATCCCTGGGCTTCACTTAATCCGCGGAAGCGTATCTACGATATCCTATCTGCGCCTCTGCTATATCATAACTATGCGACCAAGGCGGATGTCGGCACAAAAGTTGCCGCTCTGCTGGAGAAAGTAGGTTTGTCACCGGAAAGCAGTGAGCGTTATCCGCATGAATTCTCAGGCGGGCAGCGCCAACGCATTGGTATTGCCAGGGCACTGTCCTTAAATCCGGCAGTGATCGTTTGCGATGAACCTGTTTCTGCTCTGGATGTTTCCATTCAGGCTCAGATTCTGAATCTGCTGCAGGAGCTGCAGGATGAATACAATTTGACTTTGCTGTTCATCTCTCATGGTCTGGCCTCAATCAAGTATCTGTCCGATCGGATTGCAGTTATGTATCTGGGCCGGATCGTCGAGATTGCCGGAGCCGAAAAATTGTTCAGCTCCACTTATCATCCCTATACCAGAGCGCTGATCATGTCTTCGCCTGTACCTGATCCCTATCGCAGGCAGGAGCCGGAAGCCCTGCTCAGTGGCGAGATACCGTCCAATATCGATCCGCCGTCCGGCTGTCACTTCCATCCGCGCTGCCCGCTGGCAGAGGATTCTTGCCGGCGAGAGATCCCGCAATTAACGCCTGTGCCTGATGATCTGACACATCTGGTCGCCTGTCCGATTGCTCTGGCAGGAGGTGGCCTATGAATCGGGGCGGCTTGCTGCGCTATATCCTGAAAAGATTGTTGATTGCGGTTCCGGTTCTGATCGGTATTACTCTGATCGATTATCTGCTGATGAATTTAGCGGGTAATCCGATTGATATGCTGATCGGTCCCCGTGTTACGGAAGCGGCCAAGGCCGCTAAAATGGCCGAACTGGGTCTGGATCAGCCTTTCCTGGTGTGTTACTGGCTGTGGCTGACAGAACTGATGCGGGGGAATATGGGTTATTCGCTCATGACCTATCAGCCTGTGACCCAGATGATCGCGCAGAATCTGAGTCCGACCTTGCTGCTGATGGGAACCTCTATGCTGCTGTCTTTTCTGATCTCAATTCCTTTGGGCATCTACTCGGCACTTAAGCAATATACTCTGCGCGATTATGCTATCGTCGGTACGGCCTTTCTCTTTATCAGCATTCCCGGTTTTTTCCTGGCGCTGGTATTGGTGTATCTGTTCTCGACTAAGTTGGGCTGGCTGCCCTCCAGTGGCATGAAGACTCTGGGCGGAGCAGGGGGTATGCTGGATACTCTGCGGCATATGATTATGCCGGTTCTGGTGCTGGCTGCCTCAGTTACCGGTAGTAATATCCGCTATATCCGCTCCAGTATGTTAGAGATTTTGCAGCAGCCCTATCTGCGCACAGCAGAGGGCAAGGGCATCGGACGTTTTAAGGTCATAGGCAAACATGCTTTCAGGAATGCGATGATTCCGATTGTGACCCTGATAGGTTTACAACTGCCGATGCTGCTCGGTGGCGCGGTTGTGGTTGAGCAGATTTTTTCCTGGCCGGGTCTGGGTCTGATGACTATGAGTGCGATTTTAAATCGCGATTTCCCGGTTATTATGGGCGTCAGTCTCTTGGCGGCGATTGCCGTCCTGATGGCCAATATAATTACCGATATTCTCTATGCGATCGTCGATCCGACGATCCGTTATGATTAGAGGCGGCAAATGACGGAAAACAGTTATCTGAGAACAATCTGGAAACGTTTCAAACGACATAGACTGGCTATGGTCAGTCTGGTTTTCCTGTCTCTAGTCATTATAATTGCCCTGCTGGCGCCTCTGATCGCCCCCTATCATCCTGACCGGATCAGCGGCGATTTCGGCGCTCCGCCAGGCAATGGGCATTTGCTGGGTACGGATGATGTCGGGCGTGATGTGCTCAGCCGCCTCATCTATGCAACCCGGATTTCTTTGCTGGTCGGCGTGCTTTCTACCGTAATTTCGACGGTGATCGGAGTGGTGCTGGGGCTGGTCTCAGGCTTCTTCGGCAAATTCATTGATGCTATTATCATGCGCTTCACAGATATGGTGATGTCTTTCCCTTATCTGCTGCTGGTATTGGTTGCGGCCGCGATTTTTGGTCCCAGCCTGTTGAATATTATTATTATCCTGGGCTTTGTTAACTGGCCCGGCGTGGCCAGGCTCGTGCGGGGCAATGTTCTGTCCCTGCGGGAGAGAGCTTTCGTCCAGGGCGCCCTTGTTGCCGGTATGCCCAAACCGTATATCCTGTTTTCGGAGATCTTACCCAACACGATGGCGCCGGTACTGATTCATTCCAGCTCGGTTATGGCTTTTTCCATTCTGGATGAGGCGGCGCTGTCTTTCCTCGGTATGGGGGTGCAAACACCTACAGCCAGCCTGGGCAATATGCTGGGTGCCGCAACCTCTCAGGCTGTCTTGACTGATCTGCCCTGGCTCTGGATTCCGCCCGGCATTGTTATCGTCTTGCTCGTGATGTCTGTCAACTTTATCGGCGATGCTATCCGCGACGCCTTCGACCCAACTAATTAAACATAGTTCCACAACTGGAATTTGCGGAGGTAATATTTATGTTTAAATCACAAGACCAGATGACAAGTGAAGTAAAAGAAAATGTAAGGGGCGGAAATAAAGCTATTGAGTTTACCCATGTATTTACGACGAACGAAACCTTTAACAAGGCAAGGCTTTGCGCCGTGCTGGAATTCCCGCCGGGTGCTTCTATAGGATCCCATTCACACGGTCCTGATGCCGAAATGTATTTTGTTTTGGAAGGAGAGTTCACAGTAGTGGAAAATGGTATCTCTAAGGTCTTAATGCCTGGTGATGCTTCATTTACCGGCGGTGGCGACACCCACTCGGTTGCGAATAATGGAAAGGATAATGCCAAGTTACTGGCTGTTATATTTGAATAGTTTTTAGTAGTGAATGCAACAAATTCTGCTTTATCGTTCAAAATAAATATTCATATAGAACATATCTATACAAGTTGAAATTAATCTCCGCGGTTTCCCTTAAAAAATGGGCACCGTCTTCCTATGCATTGATTGTTTTGTGGTGCGAACGTGCAAACAACCTCAGATTTTTCCATTTTATACCAAAATATTCCATTACAAAGTCAATTGCTATAAGAATGGCAAGATAAGAATTTCGTTTGCAGCATCTGGGCCCACCGATTTCTCCGATTTTTTCGAGAGATTTCGCTGTCATACTATGTGACAAAGCGTAGGGTTCATTCGTCAATGGTGTAGATTTCGAAATAATAGAAATAAACATCCCTGTATTGATGCCCGCGCCGCAAGCACCCCAAAAACCACAAGTACCGCCGGGGATACTCTTGCCTCTGTTCATCATTTCGATTAATGCACTATGCAGATCAATATCACCGCCGGCATTTTTATATGCAGTTATTAATGCCAAACCAACCATGACATGATGCTCCGGCCCGTGCATATGACAGAACGGCATGTCCATCATCTTTTCTATGATAGCTATGGGATTCTTTGAGGTTGCGGACAGGCAAAGTCCGAT
Organism: Clostridiaceae bacterium; assembly: GCA_012519085.1. Classification (GTDB taxonomy): domain Bacteria; phylum Bacillota; class Clostridia; order Saccharofermentanales; family DTU023; genus UBA1046. The sequence continues at coordinate 4,017 of JAAYQX010000024.1, read as the reverse complement.
AATTGTATCCAGTCCCTGTGTATGACAATCATTGCATACGTAGTGGCCTTGAACGCATCTTGTTTTGCTGTTTTCTTGTTTGTGGCATATCTCGCATTCCATGAGAATATCCGCTTCCAGGTATTCCAAAGGGGCTTTGCATATCAGGCATTCTTCATTCACGACTAATTCCTCCGCGAATTACTATTTAATCATTTTAATTCAAAAAGAACGCGCTCATAATCTTTAACAAAGTATCTTATGCTTTTTCTACCTTTTTGAATGCTTCGAATTCCGGGAATTGAATGATTCCGGATGTATTGTCATCGCCGGTTTGATTCAAATCTGCCAATTTAGCACACCTCCTTGTCATACTCATTTCGTTCTAACTAAAATTTTGAGTATGACCGGATTATAGGGTTGTTATTGACGCAGTTCTGCTCCCAGATGCTTATTGAGTTGTTTGATGATGGCGGCGCGCTTGCCGGCTATCTGTTCTGTCGAGAGGGTCGCCTGATCGGAACCCAGCAGGACATGGAAGAGCAATGACTTCTTCCCGGCCGGGATCTGAGCGCCGCGGTATTCTTCTACGAAATATAGGTCACGGACCATGGGTGCCACAATCGCACTGATCTGTTCCCAAGAGACTGTTTCGTCAATTACCAGTGCGAAGTCTTCCGCGACCAGCGGGTAGTGGGGCAGAGGCTGGTAGACATTGTCTCTGCTGGGCAAAGGCAGCAATTTATTCAGATACAATTCACAGACTGCCATCTGTACTCTCTTAATATTGGCGCCATTCAGAGCTCTTCTGGATACAAGACCCAGATTGCCGATAATATCACCGGCGGCGGTGGTCAGATTCAACCAGACTGCATCATCAGCCCAGCTTGGTTTGTGGACAGAACTGAAACTAAAAGGCTCAGCGCCGGTATAACGGGGCAGTTCTTCCAGTATACCCTTGAGCTCGCGGAAGATTTCTACACCTCTGTCGCTGCTGTCAACGATAGCAGCGGCCAGATTGAGCTCTTGGCGGGGCAGTTTCTCAGCAGGATCGGAAACGACCGTCTGTCCGGCCCCAAATACCTGAGCCAGCTCGAATACCCGCAGATCATCGACATAGCGCAGATTGGCCCTGGCATTGCCCAGCAGACCCGGTACCAAGCTCGATCTTAGCCTGGCTTGGTCCGGCGCAGGCGGCTGCTCCAGGCTCAGTATTTCGTCAGCATCAATTCCTGTGGCTGCCAACAGATCATCTGCTACCCAGGGATAGGTAAAAATTTCCCGGAAGCCGCAACGGAAAGCCAAATATTCGCGGATTCTTCTCTCCAGAGCAAAGTGATCCTGCTTGACTGCTTTTTCCAGTGTCACCCGCGGCGGAATAAAGTTAAAGTTCTCGTAGCCGATCAGACGCGCCACTTCTTCCACGATATCGCAGAATTCTTCAATATCGCCGGTGGAGCGCCAACTCGGAGCCGTGACTGTTAGGACGGAAGTACCGCTGACCTCAAAGCCCAGGTCAGTCAGCAGAGCCTCTACTTCCCGGGAGGACACTTCCTGCCCCAGGCTCCTGGTCAAATCCTCGATCTCGACTTCGATGGTTGCGGCTTCAGTTGTACCGGCGACGGCATCCGAAAAGCCCAGCAACTTCGCTTGCGGGAAATACTCAAAGATCAGGTCACAGGCCAGAGCGATCGCCCGGTCAACCCGCTGAGTATCCAAAGCTTTTTCGAAGCGGGCCGAAGCTTCGGTACGGACATTAAAGCGCTGGGCAGTCTGTCTGATGCTCAGGGCATCAAAGGTCGCCACCTCCAGCACCAGCTCCGTGGTGTCATCATGCAGGGAGTCTTTTTTGCCGCCTTTGATGCCGGCCAGCGCCATCGGTTCTACGGCATCACAGATCACCAGATCCTCCGTAGTCAGCTCCAGAAAGGTTTCGTCCAGCAATTCCAGTGTTTCGCCGGATCTGGCCTCTCTGACAATAATCGCATTTTCTACAAAGCGGCGGTCAAAGCCATGTGTCGGATTGCCGGTTGCCAGCATGACATAATTGGTGATATCGATCAGGCAATTGTGCGGACTCATGCCGGCGGCATGCAGTCGGGCCTGCATCCAGAAGGGTGCCGGGCGGGAATCAACACCGCTGAAGATCAAGCCGGCATAGCGTGAACAGCGCTGAGGAGCCTCGATGGTAATCGGCAGAGCCGCTGCATTATCCCGCAGCGCCGGGTCTAATTTGAACTCGGACAGGGGTTTCAGGTCCCGTTTGAAAATAGCAGCCAGTTCGCGGGCGATACCGTAATGCCCCCAGAGATCGGGGCGGTTGGTCAGCGATTTATTGTCGATCTCTAAAATCACATCATTCAGTTGCAGCGCCTGAGCCAGAGGCATGCCGGCAGGCAGATCAAAATCCTTGAGGTCGATAATCTCCGCTTCGCTGTGGGCCGGAAACAGTTCTTGCAATTCCAACTCTTCAGCAGCACAGATCATTCCCGCACTTGCAACCCCTCTCAGTTTTGTGCTGCGGATCTCAACGGGTTCGCCTTCGCCATGCCATTTCACATATGATCCCGGCAATGCGACTACCACCCGCTGCCCCTCATAGAGATTGCTGCCCCCGCAGACAATCGTGGCCTCTTCTTCAGCGCCGACATCGACCACTGCAATTCGGAGTTTATCGGCATTGGGATGCGGCTTCAGCTCACGGATCAGGCCGACAACAATCTTCTCGTAAGCCCGCTCCTGGCTATGTATATCCTCTACCTCGACCGTCCGCATCGTCAGTTCATGTGCAATCTCTTCCGGTGTCAGATCGCTCAAATCAACATAATCACTGATCCACTGCAATGAAATCTTCATATCTGTAAAGGCTCTACAGCCTCCTCCTTTTAATTGTTAACTGCTGTACGGGCTGTGCCCGGCTCTGTTTCAGATTGTTTAACGAAGGCGTTATGATCCGGACCGCACTTTAACTGAACTGCGATAGGAAACGCAGGTCACCGCTGTGGAACAGACGGACATCATCGACGCCATAGCGCATCATTACCAGTCGGTCGAGACCGATATTAATGTAGAAGCCGCTCCACTCCCGCGGATTCAGTCCGGCAGCTCGCAACACATTCGGATGCGGTGTGCCGCCGGGCATAACTTCAATCCAGCCGACATTTTTGCAGACACGGCAGCCGATGCCGCCACAGACTTGGCATTCCATATCGATCTCAAATCCCGGCTCCACAAAGGGGAAGAATCCGGCTCGCATTCTGGTCTTGACCTTGTGGCCAAAAACTTTTTCCAGAATCGTGTCGATCAGCAAACGTCCGGAAGCAAAGGGAAAATCCTTCTCAACAATTAAAGCCTCATATTGGAAAAAAGCGCGCTCGTGACGGGCATCAGTAGCTTCATTCCTGTAGACGCGGCCGGGATAGACAAAGCGTGCCGGCGCACCATTTGCTTTCAGATATCTGACGCTGGCTCCGGTCAAGTGGGGACGCAGGCAGAGTCTGGAGCCGCCGGACAGGTCTGCTGTACCGGCCAGCCAGTAAGTGTCCATGGATTCCCGGGCCGGATGATCGGGAGGGAAGTTGAGATGGTCAAAGGCGAATAACTCGCTGGAGATCTCATCCTCGGCAAAGAGAACAAAACCGAGAGATAAAAAAGCATCGTTGAGATCGTAACACATCTGAGTAATCGGATGCAGGCCGCCGGCCGGTGGTTTGATCCCGGGCAAAGTCAGATCATATTGATGATCGAGAACGGGGGCATTATTGCTAAGTTCGATCTTCTTGGCTTCGATCTCTGTCTGCAACATCAGCTTGACTTGATTGGCTGCCTGGCCGGTAGTTTTTCTGGCCTCGGGTTCCAGCCCTCCAAGCCCTTTTAAAACTGCGGTCAGCTCACCGTTTTTGCCCAGATATTGCTGAGTGATTTTCTGCAGCTCAGTCTCGGTTTTGACCTCGCCGAGTGCCGCTAAAGCTTCCTGTGCCATATTATCCAGTAGTTCTTGCATTATCTCCCGCTCCTGTCAGTTCATGATCAAAATCG
>JAAYQX010000023.1 GCA_012519085.1 Clostridiaceae bacterium | reverse complement strand
GCAGCGATAAGCGTCTTCGCAATGAACGATCCTGAGCATAATCCAGTGTATAGCTGGCCTTTTTCTTTTGTAGCAGCCGCTTGAGATCGGGCTTCAATTCAGTGGGGGCATAGTTGAGCAATACTCTCTTAGCTACGTTCAGCCACAAATGTTCCTCAGTGCAGCGGACATATTTTACAGCGCCTTCGCCGAGTAAATCGGCGACAAGCCAAGTGGCCAAATTGTTGCCGGCAGCAGTTGCATAGAAACTGGATCTACCTTGCCTTAGATTGAGCTCAAAGACTTTGTACCGGCCATCGCGATGGTCGTACTTAAGGTCAAAGTTGGCGAAGCCACGGTAGTTGATCTGCTCCAGATAAGACTTGCATTGAGCATCAATGGCGGGATAATCGCCGCTGATAAGAGCATTGTAATTGCCGATGTCGGCAGGGAGGCATTCGTCCAAAGCGCAGCGGGCGGTGCAGGTCATGCGTACCAGGCCTGTCCGGTCGACATAGGCATTCAAGACATACATGTTCTCCATGCCTCCGGGGATAAAGTCCTGCAGAATCATGTCTCCGCTGTAGCCCGCCTCATAGATAGTTTCCAGAATCTGCATCAGTTCAGTTCGATTTGCAGCCTGATAAGCTTTTTTCTTGTCGGCAAAGTGCAGATGGAAATAAGCGATGCTGTCATCGGCCTTGACGGCGATCGGGAAGTCGAAGGGCAATTCTACAGTGCGGAAGGAGTCTTTGTTGACGACTACGGTTGCCGGATAGGGCAGTCCATGTTCGGCACAGCTGCGGTAAAAGTCTTGCTTATTCTCGAGTTTTTGGCGCAGTTCTTCCGATACACAGTTGAAGAGAAAATAGGGTTCCAATATTTTACGGTTTCTGCTTACGAGTTCAACATAGGTATCCGAGCAGGGGACCAGCAGCAGAGGCAGACCGCGCCGGCTGAGCTCCTGACCTATTTGCAGCATTTGCTTGCGGAAAGTCGGGTCGGTATCAAAGTTTGGATGGACATTGACGTCGAGAATGGCCGAATCGGATGTTGCATATTGGCGCAGCCGGCCTAAGGCAAGTGAGCGCAGACCGTATGCTTCATGGAAAGAGCGAGCCATGCCGTAAGTATTGATATCAGTGCCAAGGATGACGGGCAGGAAAGGACGGGAAGTATTCATACTGCTCCTTAGCTGTAGGATTGAGTGAGCCTATGTCCGGTTGATTTTAGATTACAGTCAGCGTACAAACCGTCAGAGTTTTTGTCAACCGGACTTAGAGTAAGGATTGGATCAGTTCCGTCAGCATTACGCCGGCCATGCCGCCCAGGGCTACAGTGAACAATGAATTGCGCAGCCAGGCTAAAAGTAGAGCGATGCCTGCTCCCACCAGGGCTGAGGGCAAATTAGCGGTCGAAGAGAGAATATCCGGGAAAGTCATGGCAGCTATGACGGCAAACGGCACGTATTCAAAAAAGGCCAGCAGGCGCAAATTCCGGATCGGCCGGCGCAACAATAGCATAGGCAAGACCCGCGGCAGATATGTAGCAGCCGCCATCACCAGGATTCCGACAAAAATCCTCTCCTCACTCATCTACTGCCTCCTTGGGCCAGATTATGGCAGCTGCCCCGGCGGCGATTACCGCTACTATGGTCAAACGCCAGCCGGACGCCAGATTCTTCAGCAGCGGCAGCTTTAGGAAGAGCAGATTTAAGGTAATGCTAGCCAGAATTATCAGCAGCAGCTTAAAATTGTTGCGCGCCGGCGGCACAATAATGGCGATGAACATACAGTAAATAGCGATGCCGAAGGCGCTGGCAATCAGGGGCGGCAGGACGGGCCCAAGGGAAGATCCGATCAATGTGCCTGAGGTCCAACCCAGGATGGGTAGCGTCATCAGACCGAAGAAGAAGCGCTCATCCAGAATACCTTTTTCCTGGCTGGAAACTGCATAGATTTCATCGGTTATGGCAAAGCTGATCAGCATTCTTTTAGCAGTAGAGAGCTTAGGATCGATTTTTGTCACCAGAGAAAAAGACATCAGCAGATAGCGCATATTGATGATGAGAATCGCTGTAGCCAGCTCGACATAACCGCCGAGGCGGGAGATGATATTGACCCCCGCCAGCTGTCCGGTTGAGGAAAGATTGGAGAGTGAGGTGAGAGTAGCCTGAAGTGGTGTAAAACCAGTACTTTGCGCATAAATGCCGAAAGTTAGCCCGACAGCGAAGTAGCCCAGTGCTATCGGTATCCCGGCCAGCAGTCCTCTTCTGTAGTTTGAACGGCTCATTTCCAATCAGTTACCCCAGATGCCCAGGCGGTCTTCTTGGGCCGCTGCCTGAGCTTGTCTCAGAATGTCAGCATATTTGATATTGGGGGGAATGGTCAATAGTTTGGCATGACCGGTCCGCACAATCACTTTATTGACAAAGGTTCCGTCCGGCAAATAGATATAGCAAAGGTCACGACCGTAACGATCGAGATAGCCTACGTCATATTCGAGCCGCACTTCCCGGTCAGAGAGCAGGGCACGGAGGAAGTCAGAGGCGGCCACTCCCTCTGTCGTATTTTTCTGAGGATCACTATGTACTGATTCCGGAGCATCGATGCCAATCAAGCGCAATTTGCGGCGCTGGCCCGAGATTTCGACAATGACAGTATCACCGTCCACGACTTTGACGACGGGGAAATAACTTGCCTCATCAGGTTTGAACCAATTTGCGGGCACATCCCGGTTCTGAGTGTCTGTTTCACCGTTTACTGTCCCGGCACTGTCAATCAAGTCTGCAGATATTGAGGTTTCCGAGGTGAGATCGGTTTCCGACTTAAAAACAGTAAATGACGGCTGAGTACTATCGGTGCAGCCAGAGCTGAGACTGAGGACAGCAGACAGGGCGACAATCAGAAATAGTGTTCTGCAAGCGCAGTCTAAACCTTGCCGTCTGCGATCCGGTGTAACAGATGCAGCAGTATGGTTTGTGTGCTCTTTTCTCAAGGCGTCCCAATGCAAGATATTCTAAACCATTCCTCTCAAGCAAAAATATGGCCGGTTTAATCCTTGTCCGACCCGTTCGTCGTTATAATTTTCCTACCACAAGTTAATTTCCAACTATTATAACTGAGAGAGCGATCGTCTGCGGTTACGGTGGCATTTGCTTATGGCTCAGCGGTCCGGATCATACTGATCATTAATTGTGATCTGATATTAACAGTAATTTTTCAATTAACAATTTCGAACGTGTTATAATCATTAAAAGTTTACGAATCTGTGTTCTTATGCGATTTGGCATTAATAGTCGGGGGTGGTTTCCCGTTGCAAAATCGGCAATGATAAGTAAACATATGTAAGTAGACGTAGGAGGAATTATGATTAAGTATACAGAGGTGCTGGGACAGAGGATTCGTATCGGGAATTTCCCGACACCTTTCCAGCAACTCTCCCGCTTGGGTTCTAAGTATGGTATACCATCACTTTGGATTAAGCGGGATGACCTGACCGATGTCGGTCTGGGCGGTAACAAGATCAGGAAACTGGAGTTTCATCTGTGCGCGGCTCTGGACGCCGGGGCAGATACTTTACTGACTTTCGGCGGTCCGCAGACCAATCATGGCCGGCTGACGGCGGCTGTGGCGGCGCGTTATGGTCTGAAATCTATTCTGGTTTTAGACGGCGAGGCCCCGGAGCGTCTTAGCGGCAATTTGATTCTGGACCAATTCCTGGAAGCTGATCTACGCTTTGTGGCAGATAGGCATAAGAGAACTTATGTCGAAGAAATCATCGCTGAATATGAGGAAGCCGGTCATAAAGTATTTGTGATTCCGATGGGTGGCAGTAACGCTCTGGGCACACTGGGCTATGTGCTGATGATGGTGGAACTGGCAGAGCAGATTAAGACGAGCGGCATTACTCCGACCCATCTCTTTGTTGCTGCGGGTTCGGGCGGCACACTGGCAGGTATAGCACTGGGAGCAAAGCTGGTAGGGCTGGATCAGCTGCAGATCCGCGGTATCCCTGTAATACCGGCCGAGAACATCAATCTGCCTGAACGGACTTTGCAATTCATACAGCAAGCGGCGGAGTTGCTAGGTCGCAATGACATTATCGCATCAGAGCAGGACTTTGTGCTTGATTATGGACCGGCAACGGAGCCTTATACAGGGCTCGGCTACAATATCCCGGATGACAAGACATACTCTGCTCTGAAAACATTTGCCATTACGGAAGCAATTTTTCTCGATCCCTGTTATACCGGTAAGGCCGCCAGAGCTTTCCTGGATTTTCTGGCACAAGAAGCTACCGCCGACGATACCGCCATTTTTATCCATACAGGCGGAACTCCTGGATTGTGGGCTGATGTTCACCTGGAGTATCTAAACAAATAGTCCTGACGCTTAGCTGTTGACGGCAGAAATAGTCTGCCGTGTGCACAGTAAGCTGCAGGGCTTTCTTTGAGGTGTTTTATGAATGTAATTGAAAAACTGATACATGATTTGGAAGTATCACAAGATTTTGCCGATCTTTTCGCTATGATGATGCGTAATGGCCGTGGCAAGAATATTTTTGAATATTATAAGCAGGAGCAATTAGTCCAGCTTTCCTACGAGGAATATGAACGGAAAGTTATGGGCTGCGCCGGGAAAATTCGTGAAGTGGTTAGGAGCGAAGAAAAATTTGTCGCCCTCAAGCTGCCCAACGGTCCTGAATTTTGTATTTTGTTTTGGGCCATCCTAGCTGCCGGCTTTGATTTGCTCTTGCTTAATTCAATGCAGAATACGGATGATGCCATTGAAATGATGGCCCAAGCCGGCACTGAAACCCTGATCACGGATAAGTTGGATGAGGATTTTGCCTATCTGGCCGCTGCCGATCTGATCACTGAGGCAGACAGCTTTCCGGCGGAAACAAGTTGGGGCGACAGGATCGCTCTTTGTACTAGTGGTACCACCGGGGATGCGAGGATCTTTGTCCATGACAGCGGCTGTATTCTAAATCTAGCTACCTGCCTGATCAGGCTGTCCGATCAGACAGACCGCTGGGTGCGGCCGGGAGTGAATGAGAAATGCCTGGCATTCCTGCCTTTCCACCATATATTCGGCCTGATGGCGGTATTTATGCTGACCTATGTGCTCGGCAATACCTTTATTTTCATTCCCAGTCTGGCCCCGGAAGTAATTTTGGAGAGCTGCCGCAAGCATCGGGTTACCCAGGTGATTAGCATACCTTTGTTCTGGAATGCAGTGGTCAAGGGACTTTATCGCCGGATTCGCCAGATAGAAGGTGAGAAAACCGTAGCTGCTTTCGACAAGATGATCGATGCCAGTCTTAAAGCCCAAGCAGCAGGCAGAAAAGTGCCTTTTTATTATGCTCCGAAACTCAAGTCCATTCGCAATCAACTATTAGGTGATGATGTTTATCTCGGCTGTAGCGGTGGTGGCTATATTCCCGCTCAGACGCTGCGCGTCATCAATGGCTTAGGCTACTATCTCAGTTCCGGCTATGGGATGACAGAGGCCAGCATTATCTCAGTCTGCAATACGGAAGATGTTGATCTGCGCTGCAATGGCAATGTCGGCCATCCCTTTGAACCTGACAATATGATGATCTCACCCGCAGGTGAAATCCTGCTGCGCGGACGCAGCATCCATATCGGTGTGCTCAAGAGCGGCCAATTCCGGGCCGTAGATTATACGGGTGATAACTGGTTTCCCACCGGTGATATCGGACGCCTGGTTGATGGCGCTATCATGATTGATGGTCGTCTGAAAGAGGTAATTATCGGGCCCTCGGGAGAAAATATCTATCCCGACACCGTCGAAGCGAATTTCCAGGATTTGCCCGGCGTACAACAAATATCTGTCGTCGGCGTGCGGGACGGCGACTATGAATATGCCAATCTGCTGCTCGAAGTGGCTTCTGATGCCGACCCGGCTGAACTGGACCAGGCGGTAAAAGCTCGCATAGTTAAATTGCCGCCGTCCTCTGCCATCAGCAATGTGCTGGTTAGTCTCGCACCTCTACCGATTTCCACCACCAGGAAAGTTAAGCGTCAGTTACTGTCCAAACAATTGAACGCCGGACAGTGGCCGGTACTCACTCTATCCCAGTATTTGGAAGCGAAGGCTGCCGGCATGACTATATCATCTGACCAACAGGCTGCGATCCCGGAGGTGCCGACTGCCCCGCCGCCGGCGGCAGTGGGAGCAGCCGACAAAGCTGAACCTGCTCCGGATACGGAAAGCGGTGCCAAGGCCGATACCGATACCATTAGTAAAGAAAAAATCAAGGAAACTATCCGCGGTTTCTTTGCCGAAGCTCTGGATATTAAGCCGGAAGAAGTCACAGATAACGGGCATTTTGTGCTTGATCTGGGCGGAGACAGTCTCTCCAGCCTGACTTTGCTCAATCTCTTGGAGCGAGAATATAATATTGCCATCGTGGATGATCAGTATTATAGCTGCATGAATCTCAATGATATTACATCACTTATCCATGAACATCTGTCCGGTACAGATTATACGCCGGGCAGGAAAGCCGGCATCAGCACGGACGGGCGGACGAAGACGCCGGAAGAGCGAGTTGACGCCTTCGAAAAAATCAGAGAAATTAAGCAATTTGTCCAACGCTCTGAACAGTTGCTGGCCAGCAGCAATATGATAAATCCATATTTCATTTCGCAAGAATCTGCTCTTAAGGATGTATCCTATATGGGCGGGCGCGAGATGATCAATCTGGGGTCATATAATTATCTGGCCATGTCGGGCGATCCCGAAGTCAATGCCGCTGCGATAGCGGCAGTGGAGAAATACGGTACTTCGGCCAGCGGCAGCAGGCTGCTCGCCGGCGAAAAAGATATTCATAAAGATCTTGAGGCTGCGATCGCTCGCTGGAAAGGTACGGAGGATGCTCTGGTCCTGGTCAGCGGACATGCTACCAATGTTACTTTCGTGGGCAATTTCTGCGGGTCCGGCGATCTGATTATCTATGACAGGCTGAGTCATAATTCGGTGATTCAGGGGCTTATGCTTTCGCGGGCCAGGAGCCGGTTCTTCCCTCATAATGACTATGAGGAGTTGGAGAATTTCCTCAAGCAGCACCGCGATGAATATGAAAAAGTTCTGATCATAGTCGAGGGTGCCTACAGCATGGATGGAGATGTCGCTCCGGTGCCGGAATTTGTACGGATCAAAAAGAAATACGGCTGTTTCCTGATGGTTGATGAGGCGCATTCTGCCTGTGTGCTGGGTGAGACCGGCAAAGGTGTGGACGAATACTTCGATCTTGCCCCCTCGGATATTGACATCAAGATGGGGACTTTGTCCAAGGGTCTTGGCGCTTGCGGCGGCTATCTGGCAGCGGATAAACTGTTGATCGACTATCTGCGCTATAATCTGCCGGGCTTTACTTTCTCGGTCGGACTTAGTCCCGCCCTGACCGGTGCCGTGCTCAAAGTGCTGGAAATCATGGAGAGAGATAACAGCCGCGTACGAGCACTCCAGGATAATATCGCTTATTTCATGAAGCGGGCACACGAATATGGCTTTGATACCTGTCTGGCCAAGGATACAGCGATTATACCGATCATGATCGGGCCGGATGACCTGGCTTTCAAACTCAGTATCGAAATGCTGGACGACGGCATAATCGTGCCGCCGGCTATCTTCCCGGCTGTGCCTATGGGGCAGGCTAGGCTGCGCTATTGCCTGACTTCGGCTCATAAACCGGAACAGATCGACTACGCTCTCGAGACGCTGCGCCGGCGCCTGTCTGCCGCTATTATGTAGACGAGGATTATAATTTGGCAGGCTTGGGAACAATTGTCAATATTGCCGCTGTCATCGTAGGTGGCGGAGTAGGGCTCTTGCTCAAGCACGGCCTCAAAGAACGATTTCAACAGATTTTGCTGCAGGCGCTGGGATTGTCCGTTCTCTTCGTGGGCATTACCGGCGGCCTGCGCGGTCTGCTGACAGTCAACGGTACTATGCTGGAGACGCAAAATACACTGCTGATGATTGGCAGTCTGGTGATAGGCGCCTTTCTGGGAGAATGGTGGCGCCTTGAAGAGCGTCTGAACTCAATCGGAGAACGTTTAAAAACTTTAGTCAAAGCCGGAGATGGCAATAACAAATTTGTCGAAGGCTTTGTCACCACGACGGTTATCATTTGTGTTGGAGCTATGGCAATAGTAGGCTCCATTCAGGATGCCCTGCTTCGTGACCCTACCATGCTCTATGCCAAATCTGCCCTGGATGGTATTATCTGTCTGGTTTTGGCTTCCAGTCTGGGCGTGGGCGTGCTATTTGCCGCTTTGCCCATGGGTTTATATCAGGGTAGCATTACACTGCTGGCAGGCCTGATCGAGCCGTATCTCAGTGATATCCTGATCTTCAATCTCTCCTTTGTCGGCTCTCTGATGATCTGCTGTATCGGCATCAATATGCTCTGGCAGACCAAAATCAAAGTGGCAAATTTTCTGCCCGGCCTGTTGGTAGTAACGCTCTTAACAGTAGTATCCAGTTAAGTCGGCAATGTTGCCCTTGATTAAAGTACCAGTGTAAGCGGGCGGTAGTGATCTAGACATTAGTATCAAATTGAATGGACGGACAACTTCGTGCCGTCCACTTTTTCTATGCAGTATAATAGGTGGCCGAGATATTGAGGATGAAATTGGGAATTGCCATTATGCTGTTGTCAGATAACTGTCTTCTAAAGCAGACGTTCCCAGTTTCTTTTGCCATAGATAAGGCGATAAATGCGAACTACCTTTTCATTTTCAATTATTTTGTAAAACAGGAGATAGTTTTTAACGGAACATTTTCGGTACCCTTGCTGTTTTAAGGTCTCATCTTTTACTAATTCAAAGCGATAAGGCATCTCCTTTAAACCTTGAACAGTCTCTTCCAGTACATCCAGGAAGTCGCTCGCCGCTATAGGAGCTTTCAGGTCATGGATTATATATCCGAGAATTGACTTAAGGTCTTGATGGTATCTGCGACTGACTAAAACCTTATACTGTTTCATCATATTGTCCCATCACCTAAACCTTGGCGCAATTCCTGGAGTGACTCGTCGAAGCTCATCTCATTACCGGATTTGAAATCCTCTTCGGCTTCATTAAGCAAACGATAGAGCTCCTGTTTATTAATAAGCTTGTCGTATAGTTCTATGCTCATTACTGCGAGATCCCCTCGACCGTTCTTGGTAATAAATACAGGCTCATCTGTTTCGTTGCAAAAAGCGGAGATCTCATTGTAGTTATTTCTTAAATCTGTGCTGGAACGAATTTTCGGCATCCCACTCACCACCTTCCTAAAGAAATTATAACATTATTTCTTTAGAAATACTAAAAGTTGCAACTAAAACAAGCACACACAATGTGAAATCTGAGTTGACATATTCTTTTTTTGTGCTGGTGGCTAAGTTCTTTCGTGTATATACTTCAATCAGTCATCATCGTAGTCGCTGTCGTCATCCGGCTGATCATCGTATTCGCTGTCGTCATCATTGGGATCGTCGTAGTTGTTGTCATCATCGAGGTCGTCGTAGTCACTGTCGTCATCATCATATGTTGGTGCAGCAGTCTGCCTGCTGGTAGGAGCCGTGGTTGGCGTCGCTTTCGGAGCAGGTTTTGTCGTCACAGGTGATGTGGCCGGTATGGTCTGCTTAGGTGTTGGTTTGGTTTGCCCGGGTGTCGGCTTGGTTTGCCCGGGTGTCGGCTTGGTCCGATCAGGTGTTGGGGTCGGCTTGGTGGAGGTGCTGTCAGGATCGGGGTCTGCCTGATGTCCGGTCTTATCTGTATCATCGTCGTCATCGTCATAGAAGCTGTTGTAATCGGATTCAGGGTTAGTAGGTTCTTCAGGTTCAGGTTCGGTCTCGAAAGGCCCATAGGCATAATCGACCAGCCAACGCAGAGAGGGGTCATAGACACCGATTTTGAGTGCAATATGGATATTATTGCGGTAGAGAAGGCGGTCGATATCACTTTGTAATTGATGTGCCCATTCTTCTGCCACGATTTTGCCGGACAGGTCGCCTGTGATTAAAACTCTCCCGCCATCAGATAGGAAATCCTGTCTGATCGATTCGCTGACCAGATCCAAAACCACCTGATGCCCGGTCTTGCCGCGATAGGAATAATCCGCAATTATATTTTCCGCATCTTGATTTTCGGCCTGGAGGGAGATGACTTTGTGCCGAGAATTTAATTTGATCGTGACTTCAGGATTGATTGCCAGATTAATTGTTGAGACCGGGCGCAAAGCAACCAGATAATAAATGAAGAAGGCCAGTATCAGTGAAGCAGCCACAGCAGACAGTGAGCGTGCAAAGTAAACTATCCTCGACGGTCTGCGACTATTGGTTAGTGATAACGTGACCCGCTCAACTTTTTGACCTACCTGATAATCATTATTGATGACACGCAGGAAGCGCCCCTCATCATCGAGGGCAATAGCGTCATTTTCAGTACACTCTAAGATTAAATATTTCATATTGGCCTCGTATTTATCACAGGGTCATAGCCTTCAGATGGTCTCTGATATTATCGTAGCCATTGCTGTAGACCAGTAGCAGGGCAATCAGATACTTACGATGGCGTTCCAGCGTTTTTCGTGCTACATTGGCACCGCTGGACAGCTCGCTCAGAGGCAGTTTGCGGGTTTTCAATAAGGTTTGGATCAGTTGCGGATGTTCCCTGGCATAGCGGACCGCCTCTTGACAAATCTTGAGACTGCGCTTTTGCCGGGGAGATTGGTCTACAACATCCGCAAGCGATATACCATAATCTTTAAGCTGTGTTTTTAGTTCGGAGATCTCAGAAGCTGCCGCTTGTTGCTGGAGCTCACTATCCGCTGATTTCGGTTCCGGGAGCCTATCTGCCATGGTTGTCGGCACACCTTCTGCATCTTGTTCTAACGGCTGATCCAGCGAGATTACTTTGCGATGCCTGTTTTCCCGCCGACTATAATCGATCAGTCTGTTTCTGATAATTAGGCCGGCAAAGCTGATAAAAGCGCCACTATTGTGATCATATTTCTGAATAGCATCGTAAAAAGCAAGCATGGCAATACTGAGTTCATCATCTTGATCCGTACAGAAGCGTCCCAAATGACGGGCTGTTTCTGCCTTGATGAAACCCATATAATCCACGATCAAGTCATCTGCTTCCGCATTATCTGTTTTAGCAGCATAGACTCGGCGTACGATTTCATTGCCCGGATCAGCTTTCATTTTCACTCCTTATGCATAGTATACGTAGACAGTGCTGCCAAATCGGGGTGAGCAAGCAAAATCTACTGCCCTTATAATATGCCATGAAGACAATTATCTGCCATATATGTATTTTATCCAAGGGTATAGTATTGATTTGAGCAATCAGATTATCTGCCGCGTCTGTGTCTATGTCTGCGACAGCCGCGACCGCAACTATTTCCCGAACCGTCACAAAGCCGATATTCACCGCCTCCGATCAATAGTAATTTCCCGTTTACCAGAGAATCAGCCAGCTTCTTTCTGGCACTGACATAAATGCCCTGGACGGTGCTGCGCGCAATATTCATTTGTTTAGCACATTCTTCTTGAGTAAAACCCTCTAAATCGATCAGTCTGATTGCTTCATATTCATCAACCGTCATCTGAATAAGATTTTGGGCATCAACAGTTGAATCAAGTGGCCCGAAACGATTGCTATCAGGCAGGGAACAGACTTTTCTCCACTTCATAGGTCTCGCCATAATCTATCATTCCTTAATTTTATCGGAATAGTCGGAGCGTCCTCCGCTATTCCTGATATATTATAGATTTTCTAATTGCCTGTCGATCTCTTCCAGTCGCTCACGCAAAAAACTTTTTTGTTCTTGAAGTTGTTCTTTTTGATCTCTTGAGTAGCCGCGGCCAAATCCCAAACCTCTGCCGAAACCTCGCCTGCGGTTAAGACCAAGACATAATCCTCTGCCTCTGCCTCTACCTCGGCCACCACCATATTCCATTTCAGTTCCACCGGCACAAGGTCCAAATCCTCTGCCGGTCATTTCTCCAGCGCCCATAGGGCCGGTTCCATCTCTTCTTGGCATGTTATTCACCTCCTTGTCGTTATTGACATATGCCATTTACTACATTATACATCATTTATGGCATATGTCAATAATAATTCTGAGGTGGTTTTGAATTAGTTGTCGGTTAATAATCTATTGTTGTAAATAAGTGAACAGGGGCGTCTCTTTTGAGATCGCCCCTGCTTGCTTAACGATGTCAGAGCAATATCTTGCTTTGAAGCTTATTCTTCAAAAACGGTTTGTCCGTCGACTTCTGTCTGCAGGGCGTCTAGCCCTTTTTCGACCAGATGGCGTCTTAAGTTCTTGCTCTTTTCTTCACCGAGATGAGGATCACCTAGAGGATAGGGGATGGCGACAGTAGGTACGATTCTATTAGCTCCGATTGTTAGGGAAATGGGTACTATTGTGCACATGTGAACTACAGGGAGGCCGTATCTTTCAATCTCTTTAACCATCGTTGCACCGCAACGTGTACAGGTTCCTCAGGTAGAGGTGAGAATGACTGCGGTCACACCATCCGCCAGCAGTTGCTTGCCGATCTCAGTACCGAAGACTTCGGCATTGCCGACGGAAGTACCGGTGCCTGTAGTAGAGTAGAAATAATTGGCTAACTCACCGATCTGGCCTTCTTTTTCCATTTCTCTGAGGACGTCAAGCGGGATAGCCAGGTTCGGATCCTCCAGAATATACGCGGTATCATAGCCGCCGTGGATGGATATGAAGTCGTCTTTGCTCATGCGGTCCATGCCGGTGACATCATATTTGCCGAATTTAGTTGCGCTTGAGGACTCAATCCGGTCTGGATTGCCAAGCGGTACGATACCGCCGGAAGAGACAATGGCAACTTTAGCCTTCGACATGTCTATAATCGGTGTGGCAGGTGGCACACGATCAAAGAATGGCATGGGATATTCGGTCTGATATTCCTCTCCCTTGACTTTCTGCAACAGCATATCAACAGCTCTGGTAGATCCTCTTTTGTCGTGGAAATAATTGACGCGGATTCCTCGCTCATGATAGCCATCTTCTGCGGGCAGGTCTATTTCATTACCGTTAATCAGCTTTTTGGCTAGAGTGGCGATTTTCGGCATTGCCTTTCTCATACCTGCCGCCGAATTTGCTGTTTCGATGATATAAAGATCTTTTTTGAACATTTCAACGCCGGGATTTTCTACATACATGCCTGTCAGGGCAGGTATGCCAAATTCCTTTTCAACGGCGGTAGCGATTGTGCCACAAGCGACACCATATCTGCCGGCATTAAATGCGGGTCCTGCTACAAATAATTGCGGGCTGTAGGGTTTAATCAGTTCCAGGATTCTGCTTTGGGCCTCTTCCAGATTGCTGCCGAAGTAGTTATCACCACAGATTACTGTAGCTACGATCTCATAGTCGGCACCCAAGGCCTGTTGAAGCGCAATACCCGGTCCAATCAGCCCTTCTCGGAGTTCAGGCTCCATATCGGCCATTTCTTCACCGCCGATCTGAGCGAAGAATTGATTAAGATAATGAACTACTTTTATTTTACTCATACTGCGCTCCTTAATGCCCTCTGGCGGCTAGCTTGTTGTAGCCATTGGCAATAGTAGAGGCAATGACAATCTGCAGCTCGGCTTCAATACTGCCGTCCGGCTTCAGACTCCCTTCATAACCACCGATCATAGTTTCAACAAAATCCAATGTACCAATGACTTTTTCCATGGGCGGGAAATTAATAATTACATTGCCGTTGCCGCAAGAGACCAGTGCGTCGGCTTCGTCAACGGTATCGGCCAGAGATTGCGATTTGCCGTCTCTGCCGGGGAATTCATCAGTGATTAAAACTACCTTGATGCCCTTTTGACTGACTTTCTGACAGTTCATCATCAAGTCGGTATCGGGATTGCCATAGCCCTCCTCAGAAATAATAACTCCTTCGAAACCGAAGAATTCACAGAGCTTGGCTGTCATATCCGAGGATCTGTCTTTGTCTGCTAAAAAGACATTTTCGTTCGTTAGGACAACACCCATAAAATTGAGATCTTTGCCGTGTCTTGCGAATAGATCTTCGATAATGGGATTGTTCAGATGATGGAAAGTAGTAACTTTGTCGCAAGGTGCTACGCAGTTACCGCTCACAATAGCACCGTCCATGATCTCTGTCGGGTACATAAAGGTGGGAACCAGCTGCTTGGCATCGACACCGTAATAATAGGTGTCATGCAGCAGTCCCTGCGATTGAAGCATGTGGACATATCCGATCTTGGGCAGATCAGGATATTGCAAGGCCTGCTCCAGCAGGGGCTTCGTCTCATAGACGACAACTTCATCCGGCTCGATATTTTTCCCTGCTTCGCCGATATAGGCAGCAACTTTCAACCCGGCCAGCCTGCCAGCAGTTTCGTAATCATGAGTTTCCAGATTATCTGCAGGTTCAATTACCAAAACGACATTATTTGTTTCGGAAAACGGACAGTACTTGGCTGCCGGCCCGGACATGTCAATCAGACCTTCTTGGAAGCCGACAATCCGACCGCAGGTGATGACCGTTGCACCTACCAAAGCATGGGTTCTGCCGCTGCCAACCTGTTCGACTTTGTTGATCATGCCGGGGAATAGTACACCGCCTCCTGTTACTTTGACCCGGGGTTCGATTACATCTTTGACCGGAGCTATGCGGACTGACTCACCGGGTCGTGCCAGTTCAACATCGGCGCCGATCAGCCTGTCGTCTTCCAAAACGAGTTCGATGATTTCCTCTTTGTTCACGAACAGCGTTCTGTCTACAACTTCAGTCTTAGCGCCGAATTGAACATCTTGAATCAGGATTTTCCCTAATTCCAGCTTCACTATTTTCACCTCCCTTTCCTCTAGATTATTTGAGAAAAGACCATTATTACTTATATTTAATTGAATGACCTTTTCTGCATTGCATTCTCTATTAATGATAAATCAACTGTCCTGAAATCGCCGAGAATTTTTTCGCTCCAAGAAGGTGTGTTGCGATCCCGCAAAAATTTTTGCGCAGCCGCAATGCTGTTTTCAATTAAAACAACACTGTCAGTATCTACACCGGCTTCTCCTCGAGTGATAATAATGCTCTTATAGGGTGTTTGATTTGGTTTCAAGCTGCCTGCCAGGGGATGAGTTAAAAGCACATAGGACTGATGAATCCTGTCTCTTACGGCATAGAGTACATCCAGATAGCCGGCATCCTTAAGATAAATCACACCACAATGGTTGCAATATTTCTCAAATACCAGTGAATTGTTTGTCACTATCAGTTTATTCACAAGACACCTCTAAATAACGAGAGCAAAAACGAAAAACGAGATGATAGTTCCGGATCAGACCATTGTTAAAAATTTTTTAGATTATTGTAAGAATATATTAACTTAAAATAATCACAAAAAACAGCAAATTTGTATTTAAGTACAGAACTTTTCCTCAGTTAATTTTATTTCGGCCTAATTATGTCTTCCTTTCCCTTGACTGCAAATAATGGGAACTGTTAGTGTAGGGTGGGTTAAAAAGAGGCCGGTATAATTAGGCTTTTCTAGAGGCCAGTACAATTAGGCTTTATAATTAAAATATAGTATAATATATAACGGTTTAAAACTGTAAATAATATTTTTGGAGGTTTTATAATGAAAGGTTGGCAATTTGTAGGTACGAATAAGCCATTGGAGTTGGTGGAGAAGCCTGATCCTAAGGCAGTTCCCGGCAAAGTCGTAATCGATGTGAAGGCGGCGGGTCTGTGTCATTCAGATGTCGGCGTCTTGAGAGATCCGGGCTGGCTTGCTCTGATGGGCGAACTGCCCGTAATCATGGGTCATGAAATCGCCGGTATCATCAGTGAAGTTGGCGAGGGTGTAACAGATTTTAAGGTTGGTGACAAAGTGGCTGTCTGTCCGACAGGACCGAGCGGCGCCGGCGCTCCCGGCTATGCCTATGACGGTGGCTTTGGTACCAAAGTGCTGGCTCCTGCCGCTGATTTGGCCCATATACCCGATAATGTGACCTTTGCACAGGCAGCAGCGAGCACTGATGCCGGAATGACTTCTTATCATGCAGCTTTCGTTAAAGGCGGCATAGAAAAGGGCATGACAGTCGGTATGATCGGTATCGGCGGTTTGGGCATGATTGCACTGGAAGCAGCAGTCAACAAGGGAGCCACGGTCTATGCGGCTGATACCAGCGCCAACGCTCGTGAATTAGCGAAGAAGCTCGGTGCGGCAGGTGTATTTTCTGATGTTAAAGATCTAGCTCAATTTGAGCCTGAGGTTATTGTTGACTTTGCAGGCTTCGATGTCACAACCCGCGAAGCTCTAAAAGCGGTAGCTTTCCAGGGCAGAGTGGTACTGGTCGGTATGGGTGTACTGACAACAACAATTGATGTTACACCCATGATTACCAAACAAACTACACTGGTAGGCAGCAATGGCGGCACCTTACAGGACGTGATCGATGTCAATGATATGATCAGCAAAGGTCAGGTCAATCCGATGATCACGACTATCACCTTCGATCAGATTCCTGAGGGAATCCAGATGCTGGAAGATAATAAAGTGACGGGACGCCTGGTGGCTCTCTACGACTAAAAATTTTCGTCATTAGGGAACTATCTGTTGTTCCCTAATTAATGCAAACTATTATCAAGTATCAAGAGGATTATCGGTTGCGGCCGGTAGTCCTCATAAAATGTTTAATTGGAGGTTCTAAAATGAAAGGTTGGCAATTTGTAGGTACTAATAAACCATTGGAGTTAGTAGAGAAGCCTGATCCTAAGGCAGTTCCCGGCAAAGTCGTAATCGATGTGAAGGCAGCGGGTCTGTGCCATTCAGACGTCGGCGTACTGAGAGATCCGGGCTGGATTCCCCTGATGGGTGAACTGCCCGTAATCATGGGTCATGAAATCGCCGGTGTTATCAGTGAAGTTGGCGAGGGTGTCACAGACTTTAAAGTCGGTGACAGAGTAGCCGTTTGTCCGACAGGACCGAGCGGTGCCGGTGCCCCTGGCTATGTTTATGATGGTGGATTTGGCACCAAAGTGCTGGCTCCTGCCGCTGATTTGGCCCATGTACCTGATAATGTGACCTTTGCACAGGCAGCAGCGAGCACCGATGCCGGAATGACTTCTTATCATGCTACTTTTGTCAGAGGTGGCGTCAAAGAGGGCATGACGGTCGGTATGATCGGTATCGGCGGTTTGGGCATGATTGCGCTGGAAGCGGCAGTTAGCAGAGGAGCTACGGTCTATGCGGTTGATACCAATGCTAATGCCCGTGAATTGGCGAAGAAGCTCGGTGCCAAAGATGTATTCGCTGATATTAAAGATCTGGCCCAGTTTGAGCCTGATGTTATTATCGATTTTGCAGGCTTTGATGTCACAACCCGCGAGGCTTTGAAAGCGATTAAAGTTCTCGGTACAGTGGTGCTGGTCGGGATGGGAGTTTTGAATACAACCATCGATGTTACTCCTTTTATTACCAGGCAGTCAGCTCTGGTCGGCAGTATGGGCGGTACGCTTCAGGACGTGATTGATGTCCTTGAAATGATGGACAAAGGTCAGGTCAATCCGATGATCACGACTATCACCTTCGATCAGATTCCTGAGGGAGTTCAGATGCTGGAAGACAATAAAGTGACGGGACGCCTGGTCGCTCTCTACGACTAAAGGTTTGTCAGTTAGGGAACTATCTGTTGTTCCCTAATTAACACAGATATCAAGAGGATTATCGGCTGCGGTCGGTAATCCTCTTTTTTGGTATGCTGGAGTGACACACTTCAAATGTCGCAAATTTATTGACATATTCTTAGCCATTGGCAAATTGTTGAGAGTTAGAGGATAATATCGTAATTATCAATAAAGGGAGATGTTAGGTAGGCACATCAGGAGGTTGATTAAATTCGAACAGAAAATATCTAAAAATAAAAACACAACTGATCAGGTAAGGGATAAGCTTTGGACTAAACAGTTCATCCTGGTCACCTTTATCAATCTGCTGATCTTTTTCGGCTTCCAGCTCATTACGCCCACTTTGCCTGTCCATATCAAAGAATTAGGGGCAGGTGACAATATAGTCGGTTGGGTCAATGGTGTCTTCACAATAGCAACCTTGCTGATTAGACCGTTCATCGGTGTTGGACTGGATCGACTGGGCAGAAAAGGTATTTTCCTGTCCGGCTTACTGGTCTTTATTGCTATTACGGCATCATATACCTGGCTATCGACAGTTGCCCTGATTTTATTTTTTAGATTTATTCACGGATTTGGTTGGGGAGCGTTAAATACCGCTGCCAATACGATAGCTACTGATATAATACCGGTCAGCCGTTTTGGCGAAGGTATGGGTTATTTCACACTGGCCAGCAATGTGGCAATGGCTATTTCTCCGAGCATAGGTCTTTATATTATTGCTCAATACAGTTTCCAGGCAGCTTCTTTGCTGTCATCAGGACTGCTGCTGTTAGGGCTTGTGTTCTCCTTTGCTCTCAAATATCGTCGGATCGAAAAACAAGATCAGCCAATAAAAAAAGCAGCTTTGTTCGAGAAGACTGCAATCCGCCCCTCAATCATTATCTTTTTTGTCACGATTACTTATGGCGTCGTAAATAGTTTTTTGGCACTCTATGCGATCGAGCGTGGCATTGCCAATGGAGGTATGTTTTTTACAGTGATGGCGATTGCCTTAGTGGTCTCAAGGCCGGTCTTTGGCATGGTGGTTGACCGCTTTAATTATGGCTATGCTATTATTCCCGGTTTGCTTATTATCATTTTTTCTATGCTGCTGCTGGCACAGGCATCAACATTAAGTTTACTTCTTGTATCCGGGGCCGCTTATGGGGTGGGTTTTGGCGCTGCTCAGACCAGCTTGCAGGCAATGGCAGTTTCTGAGGCACCTCGGGACCGACTGGGCGCTGCCAATTCTACTTTTTTTACGGCCTTTGATAGTGGTATCGGTGTTGGTTCTATATTGCTGGGGAATGTGGCTGCGGCTTTTGGATACAGCAAAATGTTCCTCTGGTCTATCGCACCGGTTGTGCTGGCTCTATTGTTGTTTTTATTTTTGACCGGAAGAGCTGAAGCTTAAGCGACATGATGGTCAGTAGGATTATGAGAACAATGTGTCAAGGATTACTTAAGAGCACATACTGAGAGGATAGTTATCCGAGGGCTTGCATTCTCTCAACCGCAATTGATACAGTAGAAACATTGATTTGGTTTAGTTTAGATATTGGATGCAAAAAACAGAAAATAAAAAAATAGATATTTTGAATGGACCTGTACATCAGGTTCTTTTTGCGATTGCAATTCCGCTCATGATCAACAATGTGATCACTTCGCTCTATAATTTGGCAGACAGATTATGGTTGGCGCAATTATCGCTGGTGGATTTTTCAGCCACATCATTCATCTGGCCACCGCATTTCCTTTTTGTTTCTCTGGGCATGGGTATTGCTATGGCCGGGATCTCGATCATATCACAGCTTATAGGAGCTGAAGAATTGGAGAAAGCCAGATCCTATGCAGCCCATGTCTTTTATTTCAGCCTCGGTGCAGGTTTGTTTTTCAGTGCCCTGGCTGTTTTTCTGGCACCTAATATCATTGGCTGGATGGGTGCCACTGGCTTATTGGCGGAGAGGTCAATCACCTATTTTTCTATCATCATGGTTGGTTTCTTTTTTGAGATGCTCTACCTGTCCTTTTATGCGATCCTGGGTGCCCAAGGCAAAACCAGGGTCATGACGCAAATCAGTTTGATTACTTCAGTTGTAAATGTAGTCTTGGATCCTCTATTTATTTTTGATACAGTGCCTTTAATCGGCATTAAAGGTCTTAATATGGGTATTGCAGGGGCGGCCTGGGCTACGGTTCTGTCACAGTTTCTGCGTGTAGTGTTGGGTCTTGGTGCTATACGATCCGCAGATAATGAGATTCAACTCCAATTAATTAAAGTTAAGCTATCCGGCAGAAAATTTCGGGAATTGGTTACCGTGGGTTTCCCTACCGCTTTGGGTCAGAGTAGCGCAGCGCTTGGTTTTACTTTAATGAATAGTATTGTGGTGTCTTATGGCCAGACTACTCTGGCCGCTTATGCAGCGGTCAATCGCGTCAGCGGTTTGCTACTACAGCCTGTCCAAGGACTTGGCAGCGCTATGACTCCGATTGTTGGACAAAATCTTGGTGCGGAACAAGGTGAAAGAGTTAAGAAATTTAACAAGGCCGCCTTTAAGTCGGTCACTATAATTACAGTCATAAGCGGTGTCCTGTTGATGCTAATTCGATATCCTCTATTAAATCTTTTTATCGGTGAAGCGGGGGCGGATGCTGAACAGGTATGGTCTTTGGCACTGGAATATGTGTATTATCTTACTGCGATGTTGCCTGTAATGGGTTATTTTCATGTGTTTTCAGGAATTTTTGTCGGAGCCGGTTATCATCGCTATGCCGCCTTTTTATCAATTATGAGGCTATGGGGTCTGCGACTTCCGCTTGTGCTTATCTTCCAGAATTTTACTAGTCTGGGAGCGACGGGAATTTGGATTTCTATGCTGGCCTCAAATGCCTTATTGGTGCCACTGGAATTATGGTTGTATTGGAAAGAAGATTGGTTTAGAAATCCCAAGATCAGTCATTAATTCGTTGTTTTGATTTATACGACGAGGGTAAGCAGCAGGAATAATTGACAACGAAAGTTTTTCCATAGTTATGGGGCAAAAGAAAAATAAGGGGGTCGGCAGCCCCCTTATTTTTGCGATTTTACTTTTCAAACCGCAAATAAGGCATTTCACAGCTTTTTTTGCAGACTGACCATTTCTTTAGCATAATCGCCTAGCAAAATGAAGCCGACTAACTGATCATCCTTATAAACCAGCTTTTTATAGCTGTAATTCTCAGCATCTTCCGTAATCTCAAAGCGGTAGCCTGCACCTTCTTCCTGAGGCAGATCACCCTGTGATACGATGCGGGTATTCAGAGTATTCACGACATAGGGCGGCACTGTTTTCTCAAAGTGTAATTGAGCGCCTGTGGCATTGGCACCGGCGATTTTACCCTGATTCATGGAGATTGACCATAGACCGAACCAGAAGCCATCCTCATCTACTTCGCTGACATCGCCGGCAGCGAAAACTTGTGGACAGGAGGTCACCATCGCAGTATTGACTTTAATGCGGCGACCGATATCCAAACCGGCTTCAGCCGCCACTTCGGTATTGGCCCGTACCCCGACTGACATCAGGATACAGTCGCAGTCGACGGAACGACCATCTTTGAGGACGATTCCTGTAACAGGACCGGTGCTGTCCTTACCGAGAATTTCCTCTGAGTCGGCAGACAATAAAACGGTGATACCGAGACTTTCTACATATTGTCGAACCAGTTCAGAAGCCCGGGGGTCTAACTGCCGTGCCATCAAGCTGGGTGCAAATTCCAAAATTTTGACCTTCAGTCCGGCTTGAATCAGCTGCCAGGCAGCTTCCAATCCGAGCAGACCGCCGCCGATGATGGCACATGTTTGCAAATTGTGTTCGCGGATCGCTGCCGCAAATTTTCTGGCATCAGCCAGCGACCAGAGCGAGAAACAGTTTTCTCGATCAAATCCTTTGAGCGGCAAGATAAAACTTCTGCTTCCGGAGGCCAAAATCAAGCGGTCCCAAGCTACTACTTCATTATTATCCAGGGCAAGCTTCTGATCCTGACAGTCGAGACCGACCACATTAACTCCCGGCATCAACTTGATACGGCGCTCTTCATACCAGCTTGCCGGATGCAGATAGAGCTTCTCAGCATTGGCTGGATCTTTCAATACTTCAGCTATACGCAGACGATAAAAGGGGAGATCGGTATCGGCAGAATAGATGACGATCTCTGCTTCATTGTCGTTCTTCCGGGCAGCTTCTGCTGCGGAAACACCCGCAATCCCACTGCCGACGATTACAATTTTTTTGTTAGCCATTTTTTACCTCAAAATTAGTGATTGCTTTTCACCGGATTCCACTTTTATTGTACGCTATTAGAAGGTAAATGTATCCAGGTCGGTTATTTCTTCCAATTCAGCTCCTGTCATTTGAGCGATCGTATCGAGCCTGTCCTCACCGCTAGGCGATAGGAAAGTGACAGCTATCCCACTTTTGCCGGCCCGTCCTGTCCGGCCGATACGGTGAATATAATTCTCATTTTCCAGGGGCAAATCGTAATTGAAGACAATATCGACATTCTCGATGTCCAGTCCGCGTGAGGCCACATCCGTTGCTACCAAGATGCGCAGATTGCCTTTGCGGAAATTGCTGAGGACTCTTTCTCTTTGCTGTTGCCTGATATCGCCGTGAATGGCGGCAGCATTGATTTTTAGGCGTCGCAATTTTTTTACTACCATATCTGCTGACTGTTTCATATTGACGAAGACGATCCCCCGTTTGACATCAGCCAAACTGAGGATTTTCTTAATAGCAGTTATTCTCTCTGCACCGTTCGCAGGAAGCAGATATTCTTTGATGTCAGGTTTATCCTGACCAATTTCTTCGACTCTAATCTCAACCGGTTCACGCTGATATAGATATGAAATATCCATCACCTCGCGTGAAAAAGTAGCTGAAAACATGGCGATTTGCGAGACGCGAGGCATCTTATCCAAGATAAAGCGCACGTCTTTGATAAAGCCCATATCGAGCATCCGATCTGCCTCATCCAAAATAGCAATTTCCACTTCATCCAGTCGCAAACTGCGGCGTCTGAGCAAATCAATTAAGCGCCCCGGCGTAGCTACTGCAATCTGCGGTTTGCGCCTAAGGGCTTTGATTTGTGTGCGAATCGGCTGTCCGCCATATAGGACAGCGATTTCAATCCATGGTCTGGTGATGGCAAGATGAGACAGATCCTGTCCGATCTGTATTGCCAATTCTCTGGTAGGGGAGAGGATTAATGCCTGCAATGCGCGACGGTGTTGCTCGAGATTTTCAATAATCGGAATACCGAAAGCCAGTGTCTTGCCGGTTCCGGTCGGCGCTTTCGCCATCACATCGTACCAGCCCATCATGGGAGGTATTGCTTGCTGCTGGACTGAGGTGGGTACAGTAATGTTCATCCTGGAGAGTACATCCAAAGTAGAATCGGATAGTCCCAGCTCCCGGAAAGAAGTAATTTTTTCATTATCATTTGTCATCAGGTATATGATAACAGAAAGAAAATCGGCAGCTGGTGATTTAAACAACAGTAACTATATCTGAGGTAAGATATATAAGGATATTTAATTTGCATAGGATTTAGGTGAAAGGTGGTCAAGCGATATCGTGAATCCCGATACTGATAAAAAAGCTGTTTTGGCGACGTTGCAGTTAGGAACGGATCCTCTATCCGATCTGGTCAGCGAAAGAAGGCTGGCCGAGCTGGAGAGCCTGGCGCGTGAATGTGATATTGAGACAGTCGGTACTTTGGTACAAAAACGGGAAGCTCCCGACCGGGCCTACTGGCTGGGTAAAGGTAAATTGCTGGAGCTGGCCGAACTGGCGACAGCTCTTGAGGCCACAGTTCTGATCTTTGATACGGAATTATCACCGACGCAGGTGCGTATGATTGAGGATCTGGTTGAGCTGGAGATTGTTGATCGCAGCTTGATTATTTTCGATATTTTTGCCCGGCGGGCCAAAACTGATGAGGGTAAAATTCAAGTAGAGCTGGCACAATTGCGATATCGACTAACCCGCTTGGGCGGTCGTGGACAGGAATTGTCCAGACTGGGTGGCGGGATCGGTACCAGGGGTCCCGGTGAGACACAGTTGGAGACAGACCGCCGCCATATCGTGCGGCGCATTTCCTGGTTGCGCAGATCATTACAGGAGATCTCTACCCGCAGATCCCGAACCAGAGAACACAGAAGCTCACGCGAGATTGCTACAGTGGCGGTCGTCGGCTATACCAATGCCGGCAAATCAACCATTGTTAATGCGCTGTGTGATTCGTCGATTGAAGCCGAGGACAGACTGTTTATGACTTTGGATCCCACGGCACGGCGTTTGATTACTGATCAAGGGCTGCCATTGGTTCTGGTTGATACCGTCGGTTTTATCCGTGACCTGCCGCGCTATCTGCTTGATGCTTTCGCGGCCACTTTAGAAGAAGTTGCAGCGGCGGATTATATTATGCAGATTACGGACATTTCCGATCCGGATTATTGTCAGCAAATCACAGTGGTGGAAGAGCAGCTGAACAGGCTGGGTGCGGCAGCCAAGCCCAGATTACATGTGCTGAATAAAATCGATCAGGCTCAGGATGACGAATGGAAATTACTTCTGCACCAAAAAGCTGATGCAGACCAG
Organism: Clostridiaceae bacterium; assembly: GCA_012519085.1. Lineage (GTDB taxonomy): Bacteria > Bacillota > Clostridia > Saccharofermentanales > DTU023 > UBA1046. The sequence continues at coordinate 50,911 of JAAYQX010000023.1, read as the reverse complement.
AGAACTATTGCGGCTTCAGCGCTGCAGGGTTGCGGACTGGCTGAGATCAGGTCTGCACTCTGTGAGTTGGCTGCGCGCACAACCTTGTCCTTTGCAATCCTAATCCCTTACGAGGAGGCTGGCCTGGTCAACCATATCCGGACCAACGGCATCATCTCTGAGCTCTCTTATCTGGAACAAGGTATTGAGCTCAAGGGCAGAATAGCTCGTTCTCTATCGGGTCCCTTACAGGCATATCTGTAAAATAAGCTGTTTTGGTTCTCAAGTCAGGTAGCAACCGCAGTTAGCTGCCGGATTATGTCTGCTCTTTTGCATCCTGTCTTTGCAAATACCAGTTGCGGAGAACTTCTGTCAATTCATTGACATCGGCAAAATCGTGCGGATCAAACGGTTGACCATACTCAATCGTGACTTGCTTACGGCGGAATTTTTTCCAGTCGATGGGATGTGGAACGGACATATGGCGGGAGAAAACTTCATAGCCGCCGTGCACATAGACAGGAACCATGGGAATCGAGGATTTCGTGCTGATATAGGCTGCGCCGTTCTGCAATTCTCCCAGCAGGCCGTCGTAAGTTCTGGTGCCCTCCGGATGAATCAATAGGATGTAACCCTGATCAGCGGCTTTCTTGGCCATAATCAGACCGCGTATCGGATTGCCGAAGCGATTGATAGGGATTGCTCTGCCAACGCGCATCATGATCTGACCGAACAGTCCATAATCGGTTTTGAGATCAGAGCCGGCAATAGCGGCAAAGACTTTTTGGTGTTTTTTGGGTAATCCGGCACAGATCCACATGCCGTCAATCAGTGTTTCATGATTGGAAGCGATGACATATGGTGGTTCCGGCAGGTTTTCTTGTCCGGTGACCCGAAAGCGGGTGAACATTCTGGTCAGTAACATACCTAATTTAAAGAGGAAATTCCCCAGATATCCTCTATGTGGCATTTCTATAGTGCGTTCCGTCCGTTTACCTTTATTCTTGTCAATTTTAGTCTGACTCATATGATTCTCCCTGCACTCAGCGCCGAGCACGAAAAAAATTCTTTAATAGTAAACTGCATTCTTCTGCCAGTATTTGTCCTGTAATCAGCACCTGATGATTTGACGGCAGCTCAAAAACATTTGAGACCGAACCAGCCATCCCGCCTTTAGGATCTGCCGCGCCAAAGATCAATCTGCGGATACGCGACTGGATAATCGCCCCGGAGCACATCAGGCAGGGCTCCAGCGTAACATATAAGTCGCATCCGTCCAATCGCCAGCTTGGCCTGGACCGTCCCGCAGCACGCAGAGCGAGCAGTTCAGCATGGGCTGTAGCGTCATTTGCCGTCTCGCGCTGATTATATTCCGCTGCTATGATCTTGTCAGTGTCCACAATAACACAACCGACAGGTACTTCGCCAAGTGCGGCAGCCTGTTCAGCCAGCTTTAAAGCTTTGTGCATATAATGCATATCCCGTGCCAGGTCAAAGCCGGGGCTGACATTGTCTGTAGTGGTCAAGGGCCTGTTCCTTTCTTGCTAACTGTGATGATTACAATTATAATAGCATGACGAAAGATCAAGACAAGGTGGTAAATATGGCTTTAAAAGAAGGTCGTTGTGTCAATTGCGGTTCACTCCTGATTCTCGATCCGAAGATGGAAAAAGGACAATGTCTCTTCTGCGGCGCAGTATTTTTGAACGAAGACGCTTTTGCTGCGATGCAGCTTCCCGGAGATCACGAATTTCCTAACGAGGAGCAGCCGGAATATACCGGCCCATCGCTGGTAGTTCAGCCGGTGCGCGATGCAGTCTTTGCTCCTCAGGTAACTCAACGCAGGGTCAAGGGCAGAAAAGTCGATGAATTTGTGCTGCCGCAGCTGGATATTCCTGATTTAAAAATGCCTGCTAAGAGCAGAATCCTGATAACCTCGGTTATCGCCGGGCTGTTGGTTGTATTTCTAGCGGTCGCGTTTTTGCTCTCATTAAAGCGTGATGGAGAACGAGCTGAAATTAAAGAGCACTTTGTGGCTGATTTGGAGCATGAACTAAGTGGGATTGCGATTGAGCAGATGAAAAGTGATGCAGTCATTGTAGTGCTGAAGAATAGTGTTAGCGAACAGCAAGCGGCGGAAATCTTTCTCGATTATGCAAAGGCCAGGGCTGAAGTCATCGGTTATGATGAAAACGATTTTTCAGCCAGTGCCAATTCGATCACTATGCGCATTGCGACGCCGGAGGGTGGTTTTCTAATCACAGAACCGGAGGAGCCGGCGGATCTGGTGTTAGACAGAGCTATGACAAAATTGGATTAGCTAAGAAAAATTATTCTAATTCCTGAATTTAATAACAGGTTTCGCTCTTTTAGTAATGAGAATGAAACCTGTTATTTTTTTGTTTACATTTGAGATTTAAATTTGTCATTTATCCTGTTTATTCTGTACTTGTATTAATAGAGGATTTGAATATTTCCTTTTTCATACTTTTCTCCTCCAATGCAACAAATCCGAGAGTGGTGCCTCGGATTTGTTTCTTTATGCGCTGTTTTAGCTGGGGTCGGCTTCGCCATGCTTGACGAAGAGCATGGAGATGAAAGCAAGGATAAAGGCTACCGAAGAAAAGACGAATAGCAGAGAATAATTATCCGTTAGATCGCGGATGGCGCCAAAGGTGATGGGAGCCAAGATTGCCGCCGAGAACGAAAAGAAATAGTAATAGTCGGTGAAGCTGCCTACCTTATCTTTACTTGCCAGCTCAACTACCATGGGCAGCGAGTTAATATTGATGCAGGCCCAGAATATGCCGCCCACTGCCAGTAAGATCATGATGATGAGTTTGCTCTCCATGAAGAGCACCGGGATGAAGGCCAGGGTAATCCCGGTCAGACCGATCAGTATGGTGCGTTTGCGGCCCAACTTACTGCCTAGTAGACCGGCAGGGATAGCAAAGGCTACGAAAGTCAGAGAGAAAGCGGTCAGCATTGTTGCTCCCTCACCTTGGGACAGGTGCAGTACATTGACGGCGTACAATGTGAAGAAAGTTTCGATTGCATTATAAGCGCAGAACCAAAAAAAGATTGCAAACAGCATGAATAGCAGTGAGCGCAGTTCGCCGGGAGACAGGGCGAAAAATTCTTGTTTCAACTTTTCCCAGCGGGAAAGCTTTGAGCTGCTCGCGGCCGCCTCTTCTCTTTGACGGTGTTGTTCCTCGATCCGCCGGCGGCGATCGTTTTGCCAGGCCGCCATCAGTGCCGGGTCCTGTTTAGCCCGGCGGGGCAGGGCTGAGGGCTCGCGGACGAAGAGAAGCAGCATCAGTAAAGATACCAGCATAGTTACGGTTCCCATCAGGAAAGCTGCCTCATTGGTGGGATCGAGCTGGCTAAGCTTGCCACCGAAGAAGAAGGCGATGATGCTGCCCAGACCGCCCATCAGATTGATGACGCCGTTGGCCTTGCTGCGCAGAGGACGTGGTGTGACATCCGGCATTAGAGCGATCACAGGTGAACGCCAGAGTGACATAACAAAGTTGAAGCCGATCAGAACAGCCATCATGGCGGCTAGAGTATACATTTGGGGTATGATGGCAAAAAGAACGGCACAGATGGGTAGTCCAACCATGATCCAGGGCATCCGGTGACCAAATCTGGTGTGAGTGCGGTCGCTGAGTATACCGACGATCGGCTGAAAAATAATGCCGAAGAAATTATCGATCGTCATAATAGTGCCGATGACAGTTGTCGAGAGCGCAAAGCGCTCTTCCAGCATTGTCGGTACATAAGCATTGTAAAGACTCCAGGCCAGAGAACTGGCAAGAAAGCCGAAGCCGATCAGAAATGTCTTGCGATAATCAAGTTTCATACTTCCACCTCATATTCTGACGGCCGCGGCCTTGAGCCTGACAGCGGTCAATATTTTGAACAAAAGCTCCGGGATTATTAATCCCTATGCTATTATAGCTTTACTTCCTCTCTTTAAGCTAAAATCAGTGTAATAATTATTTAAAGGCAGATTAAAGACCAAAATCAGCGGGAGTAGTTTGAGGAAAGTCTGATGGCTGAGCTGAGCAAATTAATTGAAATATCTGTTGAAGATTTAGAAGGCAATCTGGGCAGTAACAGATTGCAGCAATTTGTTGCAGAATCGGAAGCGAATTTTGCCGAGCAGGTGAAAACCGTGGCCGATTGCGTGATCGATAATAAACAGGTGAAAGTCTTTTTTATTTCCGGGCCGACATCGTCCGGCAAAACGACCTTTTCCACTCATTTTACCAAGCTTCTTAGTGCCTCCGGCCGCAAAACCTATTTGCTGTCAATGGACGATTATTATAAAACGGAAGAGGTCAGCTATGATGAGGATGGCAGACCGGATTTTGAAAGCATTGAGACTTTGGATATGGACTTGATGCTGGAAGATATTCTCAAGTTTGATCATGGTCGGGAAGTTGCGCTGCCGACCTTTCTGTTTAAAACCAGAGAGCGCATTTTTGAGCCGGAAAAAGCCATCCGACCGGAAGCGGGGGATGTGCTGGTGATTGAGGGCCTGCATGGCTTGTCACCGGAAATTATCAACCATCTGCCGACGGAAGAATCATTGGGACTATTTATCATGCCTCATGGCAGGGTGCATTCCGATGCCAGGATGCTTTCCGGCTCGGATATACGCATGTTGCGCAGGATCAGTCGTGATGTCAGGCAGCGCGGTTCGTCGGCACTAGCTACGATTGACTATTGGCCGATGATTGATCGTGCTGAGCAGGACTTTATTCCCAACTATTTGGCGGCGGCAGATTTCTATATCAACACTCTGTTACCCTATGAGTTTATGGTGACAGCCACTTTAGCCCGCGATCAGATCCATGCCTCTTTGGATGGATTGCTAAAAGGAACTTTGCCGCCTTCCAGGAATACGGTTAATCCCGCGGGCTGGTCCGATCTGTCCAGAGCTGTTAAAAAAGCTGTGCAACTTGCGGAAGCCTGTGCCAATCTACCGTCAGTGAGTCCAAGCATAGTTCCGGCGGATTCTATCTTGCAGGAGTTTATTTGAGTTCAGCTGTATGAGGGGGGATTAGATTGATGCTGAGGCTATGGGAAAGTTAAGCTTGCTTGGGAGACAGGAGATCCGGCTGAGGGGAAAGTGATTTCATTTGGTTATCAAGTGGCCGGTCCGAGGAAAGGTAAATTTTTCCGGCTGTAAGAAGGCGGACTAAGGAGAGAGTAACTCCAGTTACTTATTAATTAGTGCAGAAAGGTCACAATAATTTTGGATCCATTTTTGCCTTTGGGTCAGGAGTTGAAATTGACTTAAGTGCGAAAAGTTGCAATGAAGTCATATACGAAAGGGATGATATTAATGACCACAGTAATTACAAAACAGAACTTCGACACGGAGGTTCTGAATAGCGACAAACCGTTCTTGGTGGATTTCTGGGCCGCTTGGTGCGGGCCTTGCCGCCTGGTTATTCCAGCTGTAGAAAAACTGGCTGAACATTATCAGGGGCGCCTGAATGTTGGCATGGTCAATGTTGATGAGGAACAGGATCTAGCCACTCGTTATCATGTGATGAGTATTCCTACGTTACTTCTCTTTAAGGATGGTGAAATTGCTGACAGACAGGTAGGAGCCAAGTCCTTTGAAGAACTTGTGCGTCTGATAGATAAATTTTTGTAATTGAGGGAGTAGATTCTTGATTAGTAATGACAATAGTGCCGGCACCGGAGATTCAAACTATAACGCTATTTCAGAACTGAAGCGGAACGGCTTACTTCTGATGACCGGAGCTGAACAAAGAGCATTGGATAAGGCCTGGACTGAGAGTACAGGCCTTTTGCTTTCTGTCCTGATGGAGCAGGCTGCCTCTGCAGTGACAACATTAGTGCTGACTTTGCTGAGTACAAGATCAGATTCTGCCGGCGTTGGCAGTTTGGCAGAAGTTGCATTAGCATCTGATGAAGTGAGGACTGCCAAGGTCATACCTGATTTAAGTGTCGATGCGGCTCGAGGAATGCAGATTTTAGTCCTGGCGGGGATGGGTCAAAACGGCGGAGATGCCTGGGCGACAGCCCGTCAACTCCTGGCATATGATCTATCTGTGTCAGTGGTTGATCTGTCTGAGGGCAAGGTTTTGCCTCCGGAAGCTGCAGCCAATCGCCAGGCTTATCTAAATTTGGACGGAGTGGTTGTAACTGCGAACGATTTAGTTGGAATTGAGATGGTTCCTGATGTTATTATTGATGGTATTTTTGGTACCGGCTTCCAAAATCGGCCGTTAACTGCAGAGCTGAACGAGCTACTGGCACAGATCAACCGACTAGGCGAAAGGGCCGGGGCGGTAGTGGCGATCGATATTCCCAGCGGGGTTAATGCTGATACCGGAGAAGCTATTTTAAACGCTATAGTTGCGGACTACACGGTCAGCTTTGGTCGACCCAAAGTGGGTTTATTTTCTGCACCGGGCTGTCTTTTTGCCGGCAAGGTGATCTCTGCGCCCATCAGTATGCCAAATGCATGGCAAGAGCAAAAACTTGAGCAAGCATTGGGGAAAGACAGAACCATTCATCTGGCTGTGACGAAGGACTGGCTTAGTTCCCGCCGTATTGAGCGTTGTGTCGATGGCAATAAGGGCAGCTTTGGCCGAGGGCTTATCCTGGGTGGCAGTCCGGGGATTCCGGGAGCTGTGATCCTGGCTGCCAGGGGGATGATGGCGGCCGGCAGCGGCTACACCTATGTGCGGTCAGTGCCGGAGATTTTACCGCTGCTGTTAGACGCCCTGCCCTCTGCCTTGATCTCTGAAGTGGGAACAGCTGCCGAACTGCTGCAGCTGACCGGCCAGCTGGAGGCAGTGGCTTGCGGGCCGGGAGCAGGAGGGAGTGATTGGCTGCACTTTTTACCGAATTTGATAGAGTCTGCAGCACAATTGGTCCTCGATGCCGATGCCCTGAATTATTTGGCTGATTTGTCAGATTGGGAGATTTTGACTGTCCGCCGGGCAGAGTCAGGGCTTGCCCCTGCCATATTGACCCCTCATCCGCTGGAGTTTTTGCGTCTGGCACCGGATCTGGAAGAAAGGCTTAAAGCGGATCGCGCGGGTGCGGCTTTGGCTTTGGCAACCAGATCTCAGAGCATTGTTGTTTTGAAAGGATTGGCTACTGTTACAGCTTTGCCCTCAGGAGTTTGTCTATACAATACCAGTGGCAATAATGGTCTGGCTAAAGCCGGTTCCGGTGATGTATTGACAGGGATGATCTGTTCCCTACTGGCTCAGGGCTATAAGGCAGAAATTGCTGCCCCGGCTGCTGTATATATACACGGTCTGGCGGCGGATCTGGCATTACAGAAACTAGGAACAGCCAGAAGCATTACTCCTGAGCTGCTTTTAGATTATTTACCACAGTCTTTTAAACAGGTGGACTGGTAAGAGGCATGATTTTATAGCTATAATGAGTTAAATCGCTTACTGCGGTATGCTTAGCAGAGTGTGCCGGCGGAGGTTATGTAATGCCATCTAATATAGTCCAGTCAATCAAGGATTTTTTCTCCAGTGTCTGGGAGATTATTTCGGATGGGCTATTACTCTTTGGCGGGCCCGCTGATACCTTCATGGCGATTATCGATATTCTTGCCACCACTCTAGTCATTTATTATTTGTTGAAACTGATGCGGGAGACCAGAGCTTGGCAATTGCTCAAAGGTATTTTGCTGATCTTCGCTTTTGCAGTCTTTGCCGGTGTAATTGGTCTGGATACGATCGGCTTTCTTCTGAACAGAACCATCTCTCTCTTTGCCATTGCTTTTGTTGTCATCTTCCAGCCTGAACTGAGAAGGGCTTTGGAGACTTTTGGCCGCAGTAGTTTCAATGTGATTACTTCCACATTTTCAGTAGAGGGACGCCCGGATTCGATCCGCCAACTGATAGAAGAAATTGTCACTGCCTGCGAGCAAATGAGCAAAGAACGGACAGGCGCCCTGATTATTATCGAGCGCACGACTAAGCTAAGTGAACTTCAGGAGCAGGAAAATGCAGTAGCATTGGATGCTCAGATTACAAGCTCTTTGCTGCAACAGATTTTCTATTCCGGTTCGCCCCTGCACGATGGTGCGGTATTGGTGCGGCACGGGCGGGTGGCAGCAGCGCGGGTGCATGTTCCTTTGACAGATACTTACCATCTGCGCAGCGATTTTGGTACCAGACATCGGGCTGCGGTTGGTGCCAGCGAGATGGGCGATGCGATCTCCGTAGTCGTGTCGGAGGAGAGAGGTACTATCTCCCTTGGTATAGGAGGCAGACTGTATGTCCTCAGCAGTGCCGATGTTTTGCGCAAACGGCTGCACAGCCTGTTGAGCTTTGAACCGGAGGAAAAAAGAACCGGCTTGGGACGTCTGCTAGGTCTGCGGCAGAAAAAGAGTGAAAAGTTTAAACAGTTCGAGAGTGAAGAATTCAGTGCTGCGGATTTAGCATCTGAGTCTGCTGTGGAACATGCGGCAGAATCTGCAACCGGTGCTGCTGAGCCCCAAGTTGCGGCAGTGTCGGAACAGACAAATACTGTTCCTGCTTCTTTCTCTGAGCGCTTTCAGGTGCCTGCCGACAGTGGCTCCCGCTTAAGTAAAAAGAAAAAAATCAGCTTTGATCGCCGTAAAAAGCGCAAGTTCTCCATCAAAAAACATCAAGTGCTGCTGGCTGTCGTTTCACTGCTGATCGGTTTTTCGATCTGGTTCTATGTGCAAATGACTGTCAATCCGATTAAGACCAGGGATTTCAATGTTCAGTTGCAATATCGCGGCGAGGAAATTGCCGCCGACAATGGATACGGCATCCAGAGTTTTCCATTGGTAACAGTCCAGGTCCGACTTAAAGGCCGTGACCGCATATTGCAGGATTTGTCAGCTAATGATATTGTAGCTTTTGTTGATTTAGGGCAAGTCTCCGAGCTGGGCATTCAGAGTCTGCCCGTTCAGATTGATGCGGGTACCGTGTTTTCAACCTATACAGAACAGTTATTGCCCGGACATATTACTGTTAATGTGTTTTCTGAAGATAATCCCTAAAATCAACCAACGGAGGATTTATGACTAGATTGTTCGGAACGGACGGGGTTCGTGGTGTGGCCAATCGGGATCTGACTCCTGATCTGGTCTATAGACTTGGCTGGGCCAGTTCTAATATCCTGGCGGATGAGAATTTGCATAAACCGGTTTTTCTGGTCGGAAGAGATACCAGAATCTCCGGCACGATGTTGGAAGCTGCGCTGGTGGCAGGCTTAACTTCGGCGGGCGCTGATGTCTATCTGGCCGGCGTTATTCCCACGCCGGGCGTTGCCTATCTGACGCGCAAGCATGGCTATGACGCGGGAGTAGTACTTTCTGCTTCACATAATCCCTATGAACATAATGGCATTAAGCTCTTCTCCGGCAATGGCTATAAGCTGTCTGACGAGATTGAAGACAGGATTGAAGCCCTGGTCAAATCTTATGATGAATCGCGTCGAGACTGGCCAATCGGCGATAAGATAGGCCACCGTTATGAAATGACTGATGCTGCCCAAGAGTATGCCGAACATCTGATGGATTGCATCGGTGTGGATCTATCTGGCTTTAGGCTTGCTGTGGATTGCGCCAATGGCGCCAGTGCCCCGATCGCTCCTAAATTATTCAGAGATCTGGGCGCTGAAGTGATCCCGCTGGGCATTGAACCTGATGGCCTCAATATTAATCTGGGCTGCGGTTCGACAGATCTGACCACACTGGCGAGCATTGTCCGCAGTGAAAATTGTGATTTGGGGCTGGCTTTTGATGGCGATGCTGATCGGATGCTGGCAGTTGACGAAAATGGAGAAAATGTTGATGGCGATATGATCATGGCTATTATCGCCAATGATATGAAGAGGCAGGGCAAGTTGGCTCGCAATACTCTGGTAGCGACTGTCATGAGTAATCTCGGCCTGCTTTATATGGGCAAGGATAATGGTATCGAAATTGTCCGCACCCAGGTTGGTGATCGCTATGTTCTGGAAGAGATGCTCCGCTCCGGCTATCTGCTCGGTGGTGAACAATCCGGTCATCTGATTCTCTTGGAGCATACTACTACGGGCGATGGTATGCTGAGCGCACTGCGTCTGTTGCAGGCTTTGCAGAATTCCGCCCAAAGTCTTGGTGCTGCTCGCCAAATCATGAAAGTTTTTCCTCAGGTATTGGTCAATGTCCAGGTGACGAATGAGAACAAAAACAGATCATTGCTTGATGAGGATGTTCTCAAAGCCATCAAGCGCATAGAAACAGATCTGGGTGAGAAAGGACGCATCTTTGTCCGCGCTTCCGGAACTGAAGCCAAGATCAGAGTCATGGTCGAAGGTGAGTTTTTATCAGATATACAACAAAAAGCTGATGAGGTGGCCAATTTGGTTCGCAGTCGGTACGGGGTCTGATCGTGAAGCAGAAGAAAGCGGCACAAATTGTTCTATGGCTGCTTCTGGTCAGTGCTGTATTGCTGATCCTGTCTTATTTTGATGTTTTGGATCGACCTTTTGCTCTGCCGCCGGATCCGGAGAAACTGATCCTGACCGATCAGTCAGGGCCTGTTTCTGAAAATACGCTTCCGGCAGATAATCAATCGGATACCAGTGCTGTAGTTAATGCTGATCAAATGACGGTGCCAACGACAGCTGAACAGATAGATCCGGTAGAGGATGAGTCTTTGCAGGAATTGGTTTTCACTGACAATGATCCTGATTTACTTACAACCGATGGTTCAAAACTCCGAGTCTGGCCGGAGAAATCCAGTGTACCGGCAGTGGGCTCCTCTGAGACAGCCGTTCTCGCCCAGGCTACCGAAGATAAGCCCCTGGCCGGAGCTTTTATCATTGTGGATCCCGGCCACGGCGGTTCGGACGTCGGTGTCAGCTGGCAAGGTGAAGGTGAAAGTGAGGTTCTGCTGGAGAAGACGCTCAATCTGGAAATTGCGACCAAAGTCCAGGAGGAATTAACGCGTCTCGGTGCCGAAGTCAGGCTTACGCGTTCGACTGATGAAAAGCATTCATATTTTTATATCATGGCCTATACGGCGGATCTGCTTTTACAGCGCTATGCCGCAGATATCAAGCAGGCCGGCTATAATCCGGAACCGCTGGAGCCTTTGCGCTTGCTAATGCAGGATGTTATCAGAATCAATTCCGGGCTGCAGGATTCAGGCGGTCGCGGCATCTTTGGCTCTATCGGAACTCCGCCCAATCTCAAACTGATCTACGATATTCAAGGTGAGTATAAGGATACTGTTTTTATTTCGCTACATCTGGAAGCATCTGAACAGGCAGAGGACAAAGGTGTGCGCGTGCGCTATATGAGCAAAGAATATGTGCATGATATGAACAATAGTTATGCGGTCGGTACGGATGCCCTGGCTCATGCACCCAATTATAGCGGTTATAATACCGCCAGGCGCGAGAGTCTGGCCACCTTGCTAGAGGATAGACTTACAACGCTGGACCCGCGCCTGAAGTCAAATCTGGAGGCAGTATTTGAAGACGATTTAGTTGTATTACGCCTTAACAACGTGACATCAGTACAACTCACCTGTGGCTTTCTTTCCCATGCTGAAGACAGGGCACGCTTAACCAGCCAGGAGGGTCAGGCCCTAATCGCTCGTGGCATTGCCGAGGCTTTGCTGCAATATTTCACTGCCAACCCCTAGCTCTGTAAAAAGATTAACAACAAAAAAAGCCGCCTCGCAGATAATCTGGGCGAGGCGGCTTCCAGCTTGTTATTATCGTCAGATTAGGCGTCAGTGTAGGGCAATAGTGCGACCTGTCTGGCTCTTTTGATGGCTGTGGTCACATGACGCTGATGTCCGGCGCAAGTGCCGGTCATTCTCCGAGGCAAAATCTTACCGTTTTCGGAAATCAATTTGCTGAGACGATTCAAGTCTTTGTAATCTACATGGTCAACATGCTCGGCACAGAAGATACAAACTTTTCTTCTGCTGCGGCGTGGTCTGCCTCTGCGAAAATCGCGGGCAGAGCGATTGCTTTTTTCTTCCATTTCTAAATTAACTCCTTAAGCAATATCATTACATATCGAAGGGCAAAGAGGTCGCATCTTCACTGTCGCCGGGGAAAAAATCATCTTCTGAAGGTTCCGGTTTCTTCCAGGATCTTGCTTCGGCTTGATCAGTCCTTCTATCTTCTCTATCTTCCTCATAGTAGCTGCCGCTGTCACGCTTGGAGTCCGCAAAGTAGACTTCCTCAGCGATAACCTCGGTCACATAACGCTTTTGGCCGCTCTGGTCTTCATAGCTACGCGGCTGGATCGATCCGACCACCAGCATCCTTTGTCCTTTACTGAAATATTTGCTGACAAAATCAGCTTGCTGTCTCCAGACGACGATCGGGATAAAATCAGTCAGTCTCTCACCGTCACGATTTTTGTAATTTCTGTCTACCGCCAGAGTAAAAGTACAGACGGAGACATTATTCGATGTCGTCCTCAGCTCCGGATCTCTGGTCAATCTTCCCATCAAGATGGCTTTGTTCATGATTATGTCCTTTCTGCTAACTTCTGGCCTTCGTACAACACTGTCAGATAGCGCAGTACACTATCCGAGATTTTGAGCAGACGTTCGACTTCTTTGGGGAAATCCGGTTCGGATTCGAAATGAACAAGTACATAATAGCCCTCTTGTTCGTCCTGAATCTCGTAAGCCAATTTACGTCGACCCCAGACATCAATATTGACGATTTTGCCTTGGGTCTCAATTATGTCTTGAATCCGTTTCATCTCGCTTTCAATCGCTTCTTCGCCGATGGCGGGGTTCAAAACATACATCAGTTCGTAAGTTCTCATTTTGTCACCTCCTCCTGGTCTTCGGCCCTGTATCTGTACAGAGCGAGGATTTGCGCCTCTCGACGCAGAAAATAATAATATCATTCCCCGGAAGCCTACGTCAAGCCGACACTGTTGGCGCCGATCTATACAGTGCTGCACAGCCGACTATACTCCGAAACCGGTTCAGTGTTAGCTGTAGTACCGGATATCCTCAAAAATCATGCCCGCAGGCACTGTACCGTGGGCTGACGCTTCGTCCGCCTCTAATTACAGCTTGCCATAAGAATGATCGGAAGAAAAGCGTCAATCACAGCTCATTTTTGCTCAGGTCGCTGCTTAGCGGTTCAAGACGGCTCATCAGTTGTTGTCTCTGGCGATTCGCTTGTAATTCCCTCTAATTTGGTGAAAAGAGCTTCCAACAATTTGACCAGCTGATTGGCTGTGTCCAAATAATCATCAGCAGAGCCGCCATAGGGATCAGTCACTTCTTCAATCTGGCCAACATATTCACCTAAGAGAAATATTTTGTCGGCGAAGTCAGGATAGCTGGCTGCTAAAACCTTTTTTTGCTGCCGGGTCATGGTCAGAATCAGGTCGGAGGCGGTCATGATCTCCTGATTGATCTGTCGGGAGCGGTGGTAGTCAAGTGACAGTCCCCTGGCAGCCATTTCATCGCAGGCCAGGACAGAAGCCATCAACCCGTCCCAAGTGGCGATACCGGCGGAAGTTGCCTGCCAGTCGGGATTCGGTGTATGAGCACGGAACATGGCTTCGGCCATTGGGCTGCGGCAGGTATTGCCGGTGCAAACAAATAATATCTGCATTTATTTCTCCTCGCTTTCGGCTGCTCTTTCCAGACGGTCCATGTAGGCTATACCAAATTCCCGGCGCGGAAAAGCCGGGGTTAAGATCAGTTCAACTCCTGCTGCGTCAAGCTCTCTGAAAGCGGCAAATAACTCATGGGTTGCTGTTTCAACCTGTTCGGAGCCCGGGTATAGATAGGTCACAATATTTACCGCCGGCAATCCTTTCATCTCCGACATCCTCCGCCGCAAGGCGTCGAAGGTATCTTCGGCGCCGAAAAAACCCAGCCGTTTATCTGTTTCCGATTCTATGCGCGACAGAAGAGAGGTGATCTGCTCATGGCTGTCCCGGCCTCGGGCAATAAAGATAGGAGCCTGAGGTGCATAATGGCGGTATTTTTGGCCTGGTGAACGCGGTGTAAAAATGACTGAGCCGTGCTGTGAGCATTCCTCTGTTTTGGCCTCGGCAGGCGAGACGGTCAGGGACGCCTTCGTCGAAACGGCCGAAGATGTTTCATGGACTGTGAGACCTGTGCGCTCAAGAATCAGTTCCGCCGTGATTACACCCGGGCGCAGGATTTGCGGTGGGCTGACGGTGAGGTCGAGGACTGTTGACTCGACTCCCAGAGCGCAGGGGCCGTCATCTAAGATATACTCAATCTTGCCATCCAGATCGTCCAGCATGTGTTGAGCCTGGGTAGGGGAGGGTCTGCCGGAGAGATTGCCCGAGGGGGCAACGACCGGAACTTCTGCCAGGCGCAGCAGATTGCGTGCAGTACGCTGTGCGGGGAAGCGGATCCCTACTGTGTCGAGACCGGCGCTAACCTCAGAGGGCAGAACTTGGCTGCGGGTCATAACCATGGTCAGGGGGCCGGGGCAAAATTTCTCGTACAACAGGTAAAATTCCGCCGGCACCTGCTCTGCGACTTGAGCCAATTGCGACTGATCATAGAGATGGACGATCAGCGGATTATCCTGGGGGCGTCCCTTGACAGCGAAAATCCGGCGCACGGTATCCGGTAGCAGGGCATTGCCGGCCAGTCCGTAAACTGTCTCTGTCGGCATGCCAACCAAGGCTCCCTGTACCAGTGCAGAGGCAACAGCTCTTAGTTCCTGTTCGCTGCCGTCTTGATCGATTGTGATCAGCTTGGTTGCCATTGATCATCCCCGCGAATTTTAGCTTCATGGGCTGCGGCATTGAGGGCGGAAATCAATTCATCGAGATCGCCGCCGAGCACGCTCTCTAACTTATAAAGGGTGAGACCAATGCGGTGATCGGTGACTCTGCCCTGAGGGTAATTATAGGTCCTGATCCGTTCACTGCGGTCGCCGGTGCCGACTTGGTCACGGCGCTCGCTGGCAATGTCCGCCGCCTGACGTGATCTCTCTTCCTCCAGTAGGATTGAGCGCAAATGTCGCATTGCCTTATCACGATTCTTATGCTGTGAGCGCTGATCCTGGCAAGTGACAACTACACCTGATGGCAGATGAGTAATGCGGATTGCCGAAGAGGTCTTATTTACATGCTGGCCGCCGGCACCGGAAGCGCGGTAAGTATCGATCTGCAGATCCGCGGGATCAATCTCGAATTCCACTTCTTCCGCTTCGGGCAGTACCGCCACGGTGACTGTCGAAGTGTGGATCCTGCCCCCTGATTCCGTGACGGGGACGCGCTGTACCCGGTGGACGCCGCTTTCGTACTTAAAGCGGGAAAAAGCTCCCTTGCCGTCAATCTCGAAAATAATCTCTTTAAAACCGCCGATGCCGGTCTCGTTCTGATCGATAATCTCATAAGTCCAGCCGGACTGCTCGGCGTAAGAAGTGTACATTTGGAACAAAGTCGCCGCGAACAGGGCAGCTTCCTCGCCACCGGCTCCGGCCCGGATCTCCATGATGACATTTTTTTGATCATTAGGATCTGTCGGAGCAATCGCCATCTCGATTCGGTTCTCTATCTCTTCCAGTTCAGCTTCGGATAAATTAATATCTTCTCTGACCAACTCCCGAAATTCCGCATCCTCGGATTCGGTCAGTAAAATGCGGTTTTCTTCCAGTTCCGCGCGCAGCTTACGGCTGCGCCTGATATCCGCTACCAGATCGGAGAGCGAAGCATGCTCCTGCGCCAGAGCGCGATACCGATTCTGATCCGCCATGATAGTCAGATCAGCCAACAGCTCGTTCAGCTCTTCATAGCGGCTGACCGTAGCGTCCAATCTTATATCTCTGTCACTAGACATATATTCCTCCAGCGGCCTGTCAGCCGCATCTAAAATCATTCGAGCCGATTACGGCTGCAACTTCAGCGCTGCACTAGAGTTTCACCGCTCCCATGTTCAATCAGGGCGATCTCAATTATAGCCGTAATTTTTCGCAATATGCGCAAAGCACATTGTTATTATACATGGAACAGGAAGTGAAGATGAAATAGTAACACTAGCCGTATCCGCGCAGGACCAGCGCCCGCAAATGCCCGCCATAATCAGGATAAAAAGCCAACCTATCCGTCTCGGCGGCAAAAAGCTCGGCCACCGCCTCCGCCTGGCCGGCCCCCAACTCCAGAACCATAATTCCCTCCGGCTCCAGATAATGCCGATATTCTTTAGCAATCCGGCGGTAGAAAGCCAGGCCGTCTTCACCACCGTCCAGAGCCGTATGAGACTCAAAATCTCTGACCTCCGGCATTAAGCCGGCAATATCCGCTGTGGCGATATAGGGCGGATTGCAGATAATCAAGTCGAATCTGTTTTTGGCAGCGAAGGCGCACACCGGCCAGATATCACCTTGCTCAAAGGTACATCTGTTCTGCAGTTCTAATCTGACGGCATTTTGCTCTGCTGTTTGCACAGCCACTTCCGAGCTGTCCAACAGATGCAGCCTGACATCCTTTGATTTCTCGAGTTCAGCCAGCAATGTCAGCCCCAGGCAGCCGCAGCCGCAGCAGGTGTCCAGAATCTGCAAACCCTGTTGTCTGCTGGGCTCCGGTAGCTCAGCCAATGCTGCTTCTATCAGCACTTCGGAGTCCTGACGCGGTACCAGCAGACCCGGCATCATCAGAAAGCTGCGGCCATAAAACCAAGCTGTACCTGTCAGGTAAGCCAGCGGCTCTCTCCGGGCCCGGCGCCCGGCCAGCTCCCTCCAATTCAGAGCCTGCTGCTCACTGATCCGCATTTTTGACTTGGTAAATTGGATTTCCGGCTCCAGCCCGGCAATCTCCCGCAAGAACAGACGAACTTCGCGACGAGGCTCGTCCAGCCCTGACCGGGCAAATAATGCGGTCAATTCTGTCACAAAATCGCTGAGAGAGATAGACATCTGCTTACCATTGATCGCTGTCCGGATCGGCAGGTATCACCGCCTGCATAGCGGAAATCGCTACTTCCAGCATAGCATCCTCCGGTTCTGCAGTCGTCAAGCGTTGCAGAGCCAGACCCGGCAGAGAAATCAGGCGGGTCACCGGATTATCGAAGCGGCCGGCCAGTCTGATCAGTTCATAGGAAATGCCGGCGACCAAGGGCAGAAGCGCCAAACGTAACAGCACATTCATCACTGCACCATGCCGGCCTACGAGAGCAAAAACTAAGATGGACACCACCATCACCAAGAACATGAAAGAAGTGCCGCAGCGGGGATGGAAGCGGCTATGCCGCCTGACATTCTCTACAGTCAGTTCTTCTCCTGCCTCATAAGTAGCGATTGTCTTATGCTCTGAGCCGTGATACATCCAGACGCGACGGATTTCTTTGATTCGCGAGCTGAACCAGAGATAGGACAGAAAAATAATGATCCTGATTATACCCTCGAGTGCAGATAAAACCAGATTCGTTTTTCCGGCGCTGCCGGCCTGCCAGCCGCTGAGGTATTTCAGTCCATCAGTCAGTAAGCTGGGCACAAGAATAAATAATAGTATCGAAAATCCCAGTCCTGCAAATACAGTGCCCCATAGAGCAAACTTAGGATGTTTCTCCAACCAGGAATCAATCTTGCTCGAATTGGTTTCTGGCGGGGGATCCTGTTCAGCCTCGGCCTCTTCCTGAATTTCTGCCGACCTCAGCAGAGCGGAAATCCCGACACCCATCTGCGAGACCAGTCTGACTGATCCGCGCACAAAAGGGATATTGGCCAGCCCTTTCATCGGTGCTCTATCGGATATTTCAGTTACAATCTGACCGTCCGGTCGTCTGCTGGCTATGGCTTTCCGTTCCGGTCCCAGCATCATCAGACCCTCAATCAAAGCCTGACCGCCAATCGAGGTCTTTTTAGTACAGGAACTATCTGCTTCTTGTTTCATGATCGCATTTTACAATGATCCGCTTCAGCTAGGCAAACTACTCTCGGACTCCGGAACATAGATAACAAAATAAAGCTCCTGCTGTATATCTGCACAGCAGGAGCTGACAAATCCTATTTTCTATCAGTCCGGCCGCAAAGCCGGTCACAGAAACAGAGCGGGGGACTAATCCTCGGTCTGTGTTTTGCCCATTCTGCGCTTGAATTTGTCTACGCGTCCGCCCGTATCAACCAGCTTCTGCTTGCCGGTATAGAAAGGATGGCATTTGGAGCAAATATCGACATTCAACTGTTCCCTGACAGAGCCGGTCTCGAAGACTTCGCCGCAGGCGCAGCGCACAGTACATTTATAGTAATCGGGATGCAAATTATCTTTCATCTATTTCACCACCTCATTAAGACAGCGCCGGAGCATCTGTAATATATCTTTGTTCCACCCTTATGTCTTGCGAAAGTTGCAGGGCAGCTTAATGATGATACTCTCACCGGTCCCTCCCTGTCAAGTTTTCTATTTTTTTCACCCGATTCCAATTAATCCCCCGGGCTGTGATACAATGGTTAACATGAAATGACAGAACAATTATTTAGATCATGATTCGAGGTATGGCAATGAAAGTAATTCTTTTGCAAGATGTAAAAGGTCTCGGTAAAGCAGAAGATGTGGTCGAGGTGGCTCGCGGCTATGCACATAATTTTCTGTTTAAGCACAATCTGGCGGTAGAGATGACTCCCGCCAATCTCAATACTGTCAAAACCAAGAGAGCTGCTGCTCAAGCCAAGGCGGAGCGCGAGCTGAAAGAAGCCGAAGAAATCAAAGAGAAAATTTCCGATCAACGCTTTGTCCTGAAGATTAAAATGGGCACTCAAGGGCGCCTTTATGGCTCAGTGACCAATATGGATATCGCTAAAGTGTTGGAAGAGGCCGGATACAAAGTAGATCGGCGCAATATCACGCTGGCGGAGCAGATCAAGACAGCCGGCACATATCAGGTTGACGTGCGTCTGCATCCTGAGGTTACGGCTCAATTTGTGCTGGATGTAGTCAGCGCTGAAAGCTGAGTTCCCGACAGCTTAAACGAGGTCAGCAAAAATGTCTTCCCCTGATAGCAGACGGCTGGTGATGCCCTATAGTGATGAGGCGGAGCAATCCGTACTGGGCAGTGCTCTTTTTAGCAAGGAGTATCTGGCCAATGTGGCGGCTGAACTCAAGGTGTCCGATTTTTATGTCAAGCGCAATCAGGTTGTGTTTGCCACGATTCTGGAGCTGCTAGCCAGACAAGAGCCGGTAGATATTCTGACTGTTACCGACCGCCTGGAGCTGAAAGGGCAGTTGGCGGAGGCCGGAGGTGCGGAATATGTTATTTCCCTGCCGGAGAAGACGCCCATTATGCAGAATCAGGCGCACTATATTAAGGTTGTGCGCCAGCATGCCCAGAGAAGAGAGCTGATTCTGGCCCTGCGGCAGGTTATTGATCTGGCCTATACTTCCGGAGAGGATGTCGAAGATCTGATCAATCTGGCTGCCAATCGCATCTATAATATCCGTGAAAATAGGGATATCAGCGGCTTCAGCACGCTGGGCGATATCCTTAATCACAAGATTAATGAGCTCCATGAGCTGGCCAAAGGCAATCGTCCCCGTCTGATCGAAACCGGTTTCCCCTCTATTGACCGCATTCTCGGCGGTCTTCGTCCGGGAGGTCTCTATATTTTGGCTGCAAGACCTGGTATAGGTAAGACTTCACTGGCCTTGAATATTGCTCATCTGACGGCACAGAAAGCTGAGCATCATGTGGGAATTTTCAGTCTGGAGATGTCCAAAGAGGAAGTCGGAATGAGAATTCTCGTCAGTCAGGCAGGGGTTTCGGCTGACCGCATGGAGAAGCTCAAAGTTAAGGATACGGACTGGGATAAGATTTCCCAGGCTTTGATCGCCCTCTATAATAAACCAATCTATATTGATGACAGATCAGCTACCAATGTAGTGGAGATGCAGGCGCGCTGCCGGCAACTGCAGATCAAGGATCGCCTGGATTTCGTGATTGTTGACTATCTGCAGCTGATGTCTTCCGGGGGTCGGATCAGTCGGGCTGAAAACCGCCAGCAGGAAATCGCTGAGATCTCACGTATGCTGAAGATCATGGCCAAGGAGCTGGAAGTTCCGATCCTGGCACTGTCACAGCTCAGCCGCGAGAGTGAAAAAAGGACGAGCCGCCGGCCGATGCTGATTGATCTCCGTGAATCCGGTGCGATTGAGCAAGATGCTGATGTTGTCATGTTCCTGCATGATAAGGATGCCAATACTGATGCACCCAGACCGGAAGTCTATGAGATTGAACTGATCATAGCTAAGAACCGCCACGGAGCGACAGGCAATCTCAAGCTGGCCTGGAAGCCGTCATTGACCAGCTTTTTTGATACTGCAGATATACCGTTGCCGGAGCCGCCGCTGTGATTCAGCCAGTTCCCCGGGCAACCTACCGTTTTTTCCAGGCAGTCACAAATGATCTGAGTCAAGCGGGCGTCTTGCCCTCTGCGGCGACTGCCGACTGCCGGCAAGTGATTTCCGTTTGCCGGCCCCAAGTACAGTCAGAATTATCTTCAGCTCTGACAGCAGCACCTCAACTTCCCATCTCTGATCAGACCACAATTATCGCCGGCGTATCAGGTGGTGTAGATTCTATGCTCATGCTGGCTTATCTGCTTCACCTGCAAAGGGAAATCCCATTTCAAATTGTAGCTGCTCATTTGAATCATGGTCTGCGCGGTCCGGCGGCAGATCAAGATCAGGCGGTGGTTGAGGACTTTTGTCGGGCTCAGCAGGTAATTTGCCATGTCCGACAGACGGATGTATTCGCCTTGGCTCAAGTCAGAGGTCAGGGTGTGGAGGAAGCCGGGCGCGCTGCCCGCTTGGCTTTTTTTCAGGAATTAGGAACCAAAGTGCAGCTTGAGTCCCGGCGGGATTATCTGGTAGCACTCGCTCATCATGAACAGGATCAAGCGGAAACCGTGCTGCTCAATCTGGGTCGGGGCAGTGGACTGTCAGGCCTAACCGGTATGGCGATTTTGCGCGGCAGACTGCTACGACCGTTTTTGCACCGGGGCAAAGTCGAGATTGAAGCGGCCGCCCGGGCAGCTGAGATTCCCTGGGCAGTCGATCAGACGAATCTGGAGCCGGATTATCGGCGCAATAGGCTGCGCAATGAACTGCTGCCTTTGTGGCAGGAGATTGTGGGCTCTGATTTGACACCGCAGCTGGCACGTTTGGCGCAGAATCTGCAAACGGAAGCAATGGCCCTGGAAACAGCAGCTGCGGAACTCTACCAAAGAGCACTGTTACCTGATGGCTCTCTCAGTACTAAGGTTTTGCGTCTGGCGCCGCGGGCAATTAGTGGCAAAGCCTTAAATTTGGGCCTCAATGAAGCTATGAGAAGTCATCTTGACAACAATACAACATTATCGAAAATAGTGCTGTCCCAAAAACTGCAAGACCAGCTGTGGCAGCTTTGTGGGGCGGACACTGCGCTGCTGAATACTTTGGATCTGCAAAAAGGTATTAAGGCGGAGGTCTATGCCAATACACTGCGCTTCATCTTTGGTGACTGCTTTGACGACAGATCAGATTGCGGGTGCTAATTCTATTTTGTAGCGCTAGTCACAGCAATTCACAGATCAAGTTTCAATCTATGTTTATCTTGTATAATTACATTTCCCTCTTGGTAGCTGCACAGCTTATAAGCAGGGGGGTAAATTTAGGCTTATCTCTATAAAAAAATCCGACCTGCTGTTATAATGTTTTGATGCTAAGTAAATTAAAGTATTATCAGTAGTGTAAATATTTATTTTTATGAATGGAAACGGTGTAATATGGGAATGGAAATCAAGCGCATTTTAGTCAGCAAGGAAGAAATTGCCGAGATCTGCGCCCGTCTGGGTCGTGAAATCACCGAGGATTATCAAGGCAAGAAGGTGGTACTAATCTGTGTACTCAAAGGAGCTTTTGTTTTCTTGGCTGATCTGATCAGGGAGATTGATCTGCCCTGTGAGGTAGACTTTATGTCGGTCAGCAGTTACAGCGGACAACATACAACGGGTGTAGTTAAAATTGTTAAAGATCTGGACACGGATATCTCCGGCAAGCATGTCCTGATCGTAGAAGATATTGTCGATTCAGGTCTGACCTTGAAACATCTTCGTGAGCTTTTGGCTACCAGAAATCCTGCCAGTATCCGCATCTGTACAGCTTTCGATAAACCTGAGCGCCGCAAGGTAGAAATATTTGTGGACTATATAGGAATGCAAATTCCCGATGAGTTCATCGTCGGTTATGGGCTGGATCTGGATGAGCGGTATCGCAATCTGCCTGAGATCGCTGTGCTGAATTCGGACACTGCCCCGGCGGATGACCAGTCTGAAACAGCCGTGTCCGACACGGCGGAGGTGGTCGCGGATGAATAGTATGCGCCCCAAAAAGCGTTTTGGCGGTTTTTCTTTTTATCTGATCCTGATGCTGGTCATTTTCGCCATGACTTATTTCATGTCCAATATGTCCAGCGGCAAGGGATATACTCTTTCCGAAGTCAGATCACTGATTGAAAACGAGAAAGTCGAATCAGTGGTGATCAACGGCAGTTCCCTGAAGATGGTCATGAAAAGTGTCAGCGGTCAGCCGCAGGAGGTCATCACGAAAGAGATTCCTCTGGAGTCAATCGGTGATTATGAGAAATATCTGGCGGAATCTGCCGACAAAGGTTTGATCAAATCCTATGACTATAATCGACCAACGGATATCTCCGCGATTCTGAATATTTTGATTATTGTGATGCTACTGGCCTCGATAGGTGTCTTTATCTATATCAATTATTCCCGCCAGGGTGATGGCAAGAGTGCTATCAGCTTCGGCAAGAGCCGAGCCAAACTCAATGATCCCAGCAAGAATAAAGTCACATTTGCAGATGTGGCAGGTGCGGAGGAAGAGAAAGAAGAACTGCAGGAGATTGTAGATTTCCTTAAAAACCCGAAGAAGTATTCCGATTTGGGGGCCAAGATGCCGCGTGGCATTATGCTGGTCGGCGCTCCCGGTACCGGCAAGACCTTGCTGGCCAAAGCTGTGGCGGGAGAGGCCAGTGTGCCGTTTTTCTCCATCAGCGGCTCCGATTTCGTGGAAATGTTTGTCGGCGTCGGTGCCTCGCGGGTACGGGATTTATTTGACAATGCCAAAAAACGGGCACCTTCTATTATCTTTATCGATGAGATTGATGCTGTGGGGCGTCACCGCGGTGCCGGCCTTGGCGGTGGCCATGACGAACGTGAGCAGACCTTGAACCAGCTGCTGGTGGAAATGGACGGCTTTGGCCCTAATGAGGGTGTAATTGTAATGGCAGCTACTAACCGCCCGGACATTCTCGATCCTGCTCTGCTAAGGCCGGGTCGTTTTGATCGCCGGGTTGTAGTTATGAGTCCCGATCTGATTGGGCGCGAGGCCATCTTGCAGGTTCATGCGCGCAATAAGCCGCTGGCGGCGGATGTTGATCTGGGCAATATTGCCAAGATCACTCCCGGCTTTACGGGTGCTGATCTGGCTAATCTGCTTAATGAAGCTGCCCTGCTGACGGCGCGCAGAGGCGGCAAAGAGATCGAAAACAGCGATATTACCGAAGCTGTTTTCAAGATTACGATCGGGCCGGAAAAGAAGAGCCGCATTATCAGTGATGAGGAAAGAAGACTAACCGCTTTCCATGAGTCGGGACATGCGATTGTGATCCGTGTTGCTTCTACCAAAGAAAGAGTTGAGAGGGTGTCAATCATTCCTGCCGGCGGCGCCGGTGGCTATACTGCCTTTAAGCCGGAAGAGGATATGTACTTCCAGACGAAGAGCCAGCTGATAACCAAGATTATGATCGCCCTCGGCGGCAGAGCGGCGGAAGAATTGACTTTTGGCGAGATCAGCACCGGTGCCAGCCAGGATCTGCAGCAATGTAATAAAATTGCCAGGAATATGGTTACCAATTATGGTATGAGTGAGCGCCTGGGCAATTTTGTAGTGGATAAGGAACAAGAAGTTTTCCTGGGGCGTGACTATACCCATATGCAACAGCATAGTGAAAGCTTGTCTGCCGTGATTGATGAAGAAGTAAAGCGGATTCTCGATGAGGCTTATGAAAGTACCTTAGCAATACTGCGTGAGAATCACGAGATGCTGGAAGCGCTGGCGCATAGGCTGTTGGAGGTTGAAAAGGTCGAGAGCGAGGAGTTCGAAGAGCTTTATCGCCGTCATGCCGCTAATTATCAGCCTTTGCCCGGCGATGAGGAGCAGTTTAAACTGGCATCTGATTCAGAGCCAGATCTGCAGTCAGAGGCGGGAGTGGAGATTGTAACAGATGCGGCGCTTGATACCGCGCCGGATACTGAGCCCGCAGCGGCGGATGACCCGGAGTCGCCTTCGTCACAGCCGTTTTAATCAAGAAAAACTGTCGGTAAACAAAACCGATACCTAAAAGGGTGACTGTAAGGATTTGTAAGGATTAAGGAATAATAAAATAGCTGCCGTCCGGTGAGATGCCGGGCGGCAGTTTTTATTCGACTTTCTTCATATGATCCGTGCGACCGGTGAGGATGTCGGCGGTATTTCTGAGGTCAACTCCCATGATCAAAAGCACATCACCCGGTTCGATTATTGTTCGCAGATGGGCTTCCAAAGCTTCGTTAGTAGGGAAGTAGAGAGCTTCGCCGCCCAGGTCATTGATAGCATCGCAGATATCCTTGGAGCTGATGCTGGTGTCGCGCTCCCGGTCATCATATATCTCAGACATCATAATCGGTTTTTCGTCTTTGAGGGCCGAGACGAAATCATCGAAAAATCCGCGCACTCTGCTGTGTGTCAGGGGCTGATAGCAGACCCAGAGTCTTTTGGCCGGAATATGGCGGGCGGCTTCAATGGTCACGCGCACGGCGGAAGGGTGGTGGGCATAGTCGGCATAAACTCTGGCGCCGTTGAACATGCCGGTATAGGTGAAGCGGCCTTCAGCACCGCCGAATTCGGCCAGAGCCTGTTCGGCGGCAGCAGGCGTGGCGCCGTTCAGATCGGCCAAGGCCACTGCAGCCATAGCATTCTCAATATTAAATACGCCCGGTACTTGGAGCTGGACCCGGCGGTAAGGCTGGCCGTGCTTGCGAATGGAAAAAGAGGGGAAACCGGTGCTGAAGTCGGCATCATGCCAGCTATAGTCTGGCTCCGATCCTGCTGCCAGACTCTTCAGTGGAGCAGTTTCGCGGGCAGCCAAATCAGCCAGTCCGGCCGGGATCAATTGCTCCTGATGGCCGAACCAGATCAGTTCCAAAGTGGACAGACCGCCGTTGCGCTTTTTTTGCACGCCTTCCAGCATGGGGATTATATTCGGATCAAAAGTAGGCAGGACCAGGATACAGCCTGCCGGCTGCAGTACTACAAAGTCGGCAAAGGCGGAGATCATATCTTCCGGTGTCGGATAGCAGTCGATATGGTCATGCACGATATTGACTACAGCGGCGATATCGGAGCGGTAGTTCAGGAAACCGCGGCGGAATTCACAGGCTTCGGAGAGTAAAAGATCCGGTCTGCCCACGTGAATTGTAGTCTGAAACTGCAATAGTTCAGCGCCGAGGTGAACGGTCGGGTCGAGCTCAGAGGCGATCATGATCAGAGCGCACATAGCTACCACTGAGGATTTGCCATTGGTGCCCGCCACATTGGTTACCCGCTCAAACAGACAATTGATAGCGCCGAGAAAGACAGCTCGTTCCACACAGGGGATGCCTCTGTTTTTGGCTTCGGCTCGCTCCGGATTATCGTCGAAGACGGCCCTGGAATAAACTACCAAGTCAGGTTCAAAGTCGCTGATGTTTTCGGCACTATGACCTGTGACTATCGGGATGCCCAGCCGGCGCAGATATTTAGTGCGATTGTTCGTGATGGCATCGGAGCCGGCGACATTAACACCGCGGCTGAGGCTGAACTCGGCCAGTCCGCACATACTGATGCCGCCGATGCCAATGAAGAAAATTTTCTTACCGGGCTGGATGAATTGCGAAATGAAGGGGGGTTGATTTTCCTGTGCCGGATCAAAGTTGACACAGAGCTTTCGGTTCAGTTTATTTGTTGGAACATTATCCTGCATAGCTTTACCATTTACACTTTCTTGATATTGGGATGATTAACGTAGGATTGAGTCGCTTACTATTGCGGCGGTTGCTCAGTATTAGTATCGGAATTCAAAAAAGCATTGTCGGACAACAGCTGGATCTGACTCCGCGGCAGTCGCAGATTCTCCTCTTCCAGCATATTCCAGACAAAGCGCAGAACCTCATCTCTTTCCTGACAGAAAGCTCCGAAATCGGGATCATGCAAAAAGTACAGTATCATCAAGGACAGATTGTTATTTGCAAGAGATTCCAGCACGAGTAGGGGCGGGTCTTCGGTGATCCCCTGCCGGTCGCGGATATAAGTCTCCAATTTGTCTTTGAGACGATCTACCTGGTCCAGTGTCGCATATGAGGGCAAGGTCAAAAGCAGACGCAGACGCCGCTTGGTCATATTACTTACATTGATCACGACATTATTGGCCAACCAGGCATTAGGCACGATGAATTCCGTCTGATCGAGCCCTCGCAGTCTTGATGATCTGAGACCGATATATTCGACAGTGCCCTCGAAGTCCGGACCTTGAATCAGATCACCCAGCTCGAACATATGGTCAGAGATTATCGTCATCCCGGCGAAAAGGTTGGTCAATGTGTCTTTGGCCGCCAGCGAGACGGCGAGTCCGCCGATACCGAGACCGGTGACTATGCCGGATACATTGAGACCGAAAGCACTGAGAATCATGATCAGGCCGAGGATGACCAGGAAGATTCTGATGATCTGCAGATAGAATTGCTGCACCGCCTCCGTCATCTTTAAGGGATTTCTGGCTTCCAGCCAGCGAAAGAGTATCTGCAGGGCGGTATCGAACAGCAGCAGGATGATCAGGATGAAGATGATTTGCAGCAGGATGGAGGTGGCGCTGTCGGCCTGGCCGCCGCTGAGGTCAAGCACATAAATCAGGGCACAGCGCAAGCCAATTGCCGGCAAGATCCAGCTCAAGGTAGATTTGAGCTTCTGAAAGCGTTCGCGCCCCAGCTGCCCGCCCAGCCAACGGATTTTGGACAGTAGTAATATTACCAGACTGGCAAAAACTTTGCGCAAGACGAAGGCTAAAACTACCATACAGAGCGCTGTGAGCCATTGCACGGCGGAACGGGAGAGAATAGATGGTTCGGACCAAGAGGCGGGCAGGATTTTGCCCAGACCATCTACAATTGCAGAATTAAAAACCGGATACATCATGGGCTAATTATAATCATTCTTAGTCCAAGCGTAAATCATCGGCCATTTTAGACGAATTGCTTTATAATAAAGCAATTCGCAGAGATAAGATAATTACCGGAGAATGTGGATGACTGGAGGCAAGAAGACTAATTGGAGTATTTTGGCACCTTTGCTGGTTTTCCTGGCCGGGCTGGCCTGGGGCTTGATCGGCCTGTTTTCCTATGAATTGCGTCGAGTCGGCCTGACACCGCTCCAGGTCACACATTGGCGCGATTTGGTGGCAGGCGGCACTTTGTTTTTGTATCTCTTGTTTCGCAAGCGGGAATTGCTGAAGATTCGCCTTCGGGATGCATGGATGTTTATTGGTACCGGGGTGCTCAGTGTCGCTTTATTCAATATCTTCTTTTTCATTTGCATGCAGGAAAGTACAATGGCAGTGGCAGTTACTCTGCTGCACACTTCGCCGATTTTTCTGATGATTTTTTCCGTTTTGTTGTTCAAGGAGAAGTTTACACTTACTAAAGGAATTGCCACTGTGCTAGCAGCTGTAGGTTCTGTCTTTATTACCGGGATGATCGGCGGCGGCGCTGCGCAAATTACGGGACGAGCCTTTTGGTTCGGAATTTTATCCGGTCTTTTCTATTCGCTCTATACGGTCTTTGGCCGCTTTGCTTTACGCAGATATAGCTGGTTAACCGTGATTACCTATACTTTTGTGTTTGCGATCATTGCTTTATTCCCACTCTCGGATTTCCCGCGGATGATCGAGTTGACATTCTCCGAGAGCAAAGTTGCTCTGAGCATGGTTATACTGGGCCTGTTCTCTACTTTAATGCCCTTTTTGCTCTATACCAAGGGTCTTGAACATATGGAGGTCAGCAAAGCAGCTTTGCTGACCTTTGTGGAGCCGACGGTCGGGATGCTGGTCAGTGTTCTGGTGTTTAATGAGTACTTCTCTATCGATTATGCGATCGGTCTGATCCTGATCGTGACCGCGATTATTGTCTTAAACGGTCCCTGGCAAAGCAGCCCTCGCTGCAAGGAAGACTTGGATTACGATGGATTACGATAATTGACATTAGAGCGGGGCTGCGTTATTATTGTTCGGCAACCGCTTTGGGGGGGTATCCAATTTCGTATGGACGAAAACCCTAATACTCGAGCGAGAATGCAGGAGGAATTAGATGTACGCTATCATTATGACTGGCGGTAAACAATATAAGGTTCGGGAAGAAGACGAACTTTTTATCGAGAAGATCGCCGGTGAGGCCGGGGATAAAGTAGAATTTTCCGAGGTTTTGGCTGTGTCCGGGGATGACGGACTTAAAGTCGGCACCCCGCTCCTGGAGGGAGCTAAAGTTGAGGCGGAGATTGTTAAGCAGGGCAGACATAGGAAGATCAGGATTCTGAAATACAAAGCCAAGAAACAGTATCGCCGCAGACAGGGTCATCGCCAGCCATATACCAAGGTCAAGATCACCAAGATCTTGCCTTAAGATGATTAAAGTTACTATCTGGCGCACCGGTTCAGGCTTTACCCATGCCTTTCACATGACAGGTCATGCAGGGCAGGGAGAATATGGAGAAGATATCGTCTGTGCCGCCGCTTCCGGCCTGGCACAGAGCATAATAGGATCTTTGCAGGAGATTGTCGGACTGGAGCCGACTTATACTCTCAAGCCGGGGGATATCTGCTGCCGGATCAAGGAAGAAGAATTAGATCAGACCGGACGGATTCAGGCGGATGCCCTGATGCGAGCTGTGGAGATCGGAGCTAGACAGATACAAGATAGCTACGGCAGTCAGTTCCTTACCGTCGAAGTAAAATTAGAGTCAGGAGGATTACAATGATTAGAATAGATTTGCAGTTATTGGCACACAAAAGAGGTATGGGTTCGACCAGAAACGGCCGCGATTCACGTGCCAAAAGATTGGGCGCTAAACTCGGCGACGGTCAATTCTGCCTGGCTGGCAGCATTATCTATCGCCAGCGCGGAACCAAGATTCATCCGGGTACCAATGTAGGTAAAGGCAAGGATGATACCTTGTTTGCAACCATTGACGGTCTGGTGCGTTATGAGCGGATGGGTCGCAACCGCACCTGTGCCAGTGTTTATCCGCTAGAGTAAATTGTTTTACGATCGTGCTAGATTAATTGTCCGTTCCGGCAATGGCGGGAACGGACATATGTCTTTTTATAGGGATAAGAATATTCCCACGGGTGGTCCTGATGGTGGAGACGGCGGCAGAGGCGGCAGTGTGATAATGCGTGTGGACACTGCCAAGAATACTCTGATTGATTTCCGTTTCCGCCATAAATTTTTTGCTGAACATGGTGCCAAGGGAGGCGCCAATAAAAAAACCGGCAAATCTGCCGACGACTTGATCATCACGGTACCGCCGGGAACTATGGTGCGCAGGGCAGATACGGATGAGCTGATTGCCGATCTGGTTGAGCCTGATGACGAGGTCGTGCTGGTCAAAGGCGGCAGAGGCGGCCTCGGCAATGCCAAATTTGCTACTTCCGTGCGGCAGACACCTCGTTTTGCTACGGCAGGTAAGACCGGGCAGCAGTTAGAGATCAAGTTGGAGTTGAAATTGATTGCCGATGTGGCCCTGATCGGGTTTCCTAATGCCGGTAAGTCAACTTTATTATCAGTTATTTCGGCGGCCAAGCCCAAAATAGCAGACTATCCCTTTACGACAACGGAACCGGTTCTGGGTGTGGTGACCAAAGGAGATTTCAGCTTTGTGGCGGCGGATATTCCGGGCTTGATTGAAGGAGCTGCCGATGGCGCCGGTATGGGACATGATTTTTTAAGACATATTGAGCGCACCAGAATTTTGTTGCATCTGGTGGATGCTTCCGGGCAGGAGGGCAGGGAGCCATATTCCGATTTCACAATTATCAATCAGGAACTCAGGCAGTACAGGCAAGAACTGGCCCAACGACCGCAATGGGTTGTACTGAATAAGATTGATCTGGCCGATCCGGCAAAAATCAAAGAGCTGCGAAACCAATTGGAACAGGAGGGTTACCCGGTCTATGAGATTTCGGCAGCGACAAAAGAGGGAATAGATAAACTGGTCAATGATCTGGCGGCGACCGTATCTAAGCTGCCGCCGTTTTTTCCGGCTGAAGCCGAAGAGTTGCGCAAGATTTATCGCTTTGAGCCGGAAGAGAAATTTACTATCGTTAAGCAAGGCGGGCTGCTTTCTGTTAAAGGAGCTTGGATTCGCGAGCTGATCCAGTCGACCAATTTCAGCGATTATGAATCTCGGCGCCATTTCCAGAGACAAGTTGACGAGGCCGGGTTGGAAGATGCTTTGCGGGCTGCAGGTATGGAAGACGGGGATACAGTCTTGCTCGATGGTACGGAGTTCGAATTTACAGACTGAATAAAATCAGTGCAATAGGTAACTTTAGAAACTAATCTTGAATTTTCCTTGAATTTTCTTATAATTTGCAAATCATTTGACTAATGAGGTTATAATTGATGTAATCTGTTCAGTAATTATTTAAATATTAAAAATATTTATATTTAATGAAAGTGAGGACACATAATGCAAAAATATATCTGTGATCTTTGTGGATGGGTTTATGACCCGGAGCTGGGTGACCCGGACAACGGCGTAGAAGCTGGTACAGCATTTGCAGATCTTCCTGAAGATTGGGTTTGTCCGCTTTGCGGAGCTGCAATTGAAGATTTCTCACCGACTGACTAGAGAAATTTAAAGCTATATAGGACTGTATCGAATTGTTTCTAATGGCCGGTTGCCCAATAACCGGTCATTTAATTATTGAAAGGATTTCCCATGTTAAAGATTTCTGATTTTGTCTATGAGGTAGGTGCCCCCCATCCGGAACTGCTTTTATTCGATAAGCTGGTTCCTACCGAATATGGAACCACATATAATTCATATCTGATCCAAGATGAGAAAACTGCCCTGATAGATCCTGTAGATCCCGGCAAGAAAGATATCCTCTTGCAAAATCTGCAGGAACTCGGCATTGCCAAGCTGGATTATTTGATCTGCTTGCACACAGAGCAGGATCATTCCGGAGCGACTCTTGATCTGCTGAAAGTATTTCCGGAGGTCAAATTGGTTGGCAGTGCCAAGGTTGCAGAGCTGATGGAGCATCATCTCCACATCCCCTGCTCTGATTTTATCATCATGGGCGATAACGAAGAACTCGAATTGGGCTCCTTGACTTTGCGTTTTAAGACCATACCCTTTGCCCATTGGCCGGACAATACAATGGTCTATCTGGCGGAGGAGAAAATGCTGTTTTCCTCAGATCTGTTCGGCTCGCACTATGCAGCGGAAGATGCGGCTCGGCCCGATCTCAGCAAACAAAAAAGGGCTGCCCGGGAATACTATGCGGAGATTATGATGCCGACACGTCGACAGGTGGGTAAATATACCCAATGGACCAGGGATCTCAATCCCGCCCTGATTCTGCCGTCTCATGGCCCTGTTTGGCGAGATCCGGATTTGATTCTGAGTCTGTATGAGCGCTGGACATCTGAGGCCGTAACACCTACAGTTGTCATACCATATGTCAGCATGCATGATTCTACGGAGCTGATGGTTCGGCATCTGGAGCAGAAAATAAGAGAGCTTGGTTTGGAGGTAGCTACAATTGATTTGGGTGATAGCGACAGAGATCTCCGTGCCACAGCCGGTGAAACTTTGTACCGCTCGGTTGACGCTGCTGCGATTGTGCTGGCCACGCCCACAGTGCTGGGTGGCCCGCATCCTAATCAGGCTTATGTAGCGCTGTTATTGAATACTATGCGTGTGAAAACTAAATTTATGGGTTTGATCGGTTCTTATGGCTGGGGCACGATGGTAGAAAAAACCATGCTCTCATTGCTGGACAAGGTTAAAGCTGAACAACTGCCGGCTGTTCTCTGTCTCGGTCTGCCCGCAGAGGAAGACTATCTAGCCCTGGAGCGCTTAGCTGAGGAGCTGGTCAGCAAGATCAAGGCTTTGCCGGCGGAGACTTTGTTGACTTAATAGCGGCTTAATCTGCAAGTAAATGCTGCAGAATTATTTCGTACAGATCAAATGAAGCCGTTTCCCAGGCGGAGGCGGCTTTTTCCGCCATATCTTTGGTAGGAAAAGTGAGTTCCAGCCGGAAATTAGGATTTTCTTGCTCAAAACGTTCCAGAATCAGCAACCATTCTCCGGCTGCGGTTGGCTGTATGCGTGAACTATGTGCCTCAATTTGATGTTTCTCTCCGGATAATTGAACAATCCTACGTTGCAGCCATTTCTGCACAGAGGCAGGGATTTGGTGTTCCAAGGCCTT
Source organism: Clostridiaceae bacterium (assembly GCA_012519085.1). Classification (GTDB taxonomy): domain Bacteria; phylum Bacillota; class Clostridia; order Saccharofermentanales; family DTU023; genus UBA1046. The sequence continues at coordinate 18,365 of JAAYQX010000023.1, read as the reverse complement.
TAGCACTTCCAGACCATGAGCTGTAATATCCAATCTTTCGACAGCTTGGTTGGCGGCATCCAGATGTGGTTCGCTTTTTCTAATAGCCTGATGAACTAACTTGTTTTCTTTTAATTCTGCCAGTGCAAGGCTGTATTCGATGAAATTCATTTGCAGAGAATCCACGGCGGCATCTGCCAGCATTCCCTGGCGAATACCCGGGAGCTGACTGACAATTTTCAGGATAATGATTTTGTTCAATGTTTCTTGATCTAAGGCCATATTATTCTCTCTACAGACCTTGCAGTCTTAAATTATTTACATGCGTGCAGATGATAAGTTTCCCGGCATTGCTTCCGCCACGTAAATGATTATAACATGTACTCCTATCGAGGCGGATAAGGGAATGGTATAATAAGCAACTGAAATCCAGTTTGACCGGAGGGAAACAATGTCAACAGTTCTGGTTACAGGCGGAGCAGGTTATATTGGCAGTCATACAGTCTTGGCACTGTTGCGGGAAGGTCATTCGGTGATCATAGTCGATGATCTCAGAAACAGTAAAATGGAAGTTGTGCGCAGGATCGGTGAGCTCTCAGGCCGAGATTTTTCTTTTCACCAGACTGATGTCTGCAACGGCGATGCTATGCACCGCATCTTTGAAAATTTCCGGATTGATGCTGTCATTCATTTTGCCGGTCTGAAAGCTGTGGCTGAATCTGTTGCAGTTCCGCTCGCTTACTACCGCAATAATCTGGACAGCACTCTAACATTATTGGAGCTAATGACGGAGTTTGGAGTAACAAAAATTGTCTTCAGCTCTTCCGCTACCGTCTATGATCCAACTTCTCCACTGCCTTTGTCAGAGCAGTCAGCTCTGCGTGCGAGCAATCCCTACGGTTGGAGCAAGTTGATGAATGAAGAGATCTTACGTTCCTATGCTGCGGCGAAACCGGAAGCTGCGATTGTTTTGCTGCGCTATTTTAATCCCATTGGAGCAGATAAGAGCGGGCGTATCGGTGAGGATCCTAAAGGTATTCCCAATAACCTCATGCCATATATTACACAAGTAGCTGTGGGCAAGAGAGAGTCACTTCAAATCTTCGGTGCAGATTATCCGACCCGCGACGGTACGGGAGTCAGGGATTATTTGCATGTGCTTGATCTGGCTGCAGGACATCTCCTGGCTTTGGACTATCTGTCTGAGATCAAAGGAGTTCAAGCTTTTAATCTCGGAACCGGCAGAGGATATAGTGTGCTGGAAGTGATTCGGGCCTTTGAAGAGGTTTCAGGACGCACGATCAAGTATGAAATCGCAGAGCGGCGCAGTGGCGATTTGGCGGAAGTATACTCTGACCCCTCGCTGGCTGCCAGCGTCCTGGGCTGGCGGGCCGAGCGTGATCTAAAGGAGATGTGTCTCGATTCCTGGCGCTGGCAGGAGCAAAATCCCAACGGTTATGAGGAGGAATATTCAACTGATATTTGATCTCCTTATCATCATTATTCTTTCAGGATCATTCTATTGGGGTCTGCGACGTGGTTTATTGCGTTCTGTGGCCGACTTGGTCATAATCCTGATCGCCATGGCAACTTCTTTTGTCTTGGTTCGTCCCGGGAGCAGTTGGCTTTTGCAGCAGGGCTTTTTTGGCGGCAAAATGCAAGAATTGACACAAAAAATTCAAGTTGTCGCAACAGATAATAATGGACTGATTACGGATGTTCTTACTAAACTCGGCTTGCCCAATGTGTGGATTCGTTATCTTACGGATCAGACAGGCGGTAATGATCAGAGCTGGATTGAGAATATAGCACGGGTTTTAACTAAGCTGGCAGTTGCCGTTGTGGTTTTTTTGATTTTATTTATCCTGGTAAATGTAATTTTAAAATTGGCTACCAGGGGTCTGACCAAAATGTTGGACAATATATATCTGGTCGGTTTTTTGAATAGGGTAGGCGGCGGTATAAGTAATCTCGCTTTGGGTCTGATTATTATAGTTTTCCTTTTGCTTTTGATGTCGGCTCTGACACCTTGGGTTCCTAAATTTGGTACTTGGCAGGAAAATTCTCATATAGCTAGCTTCTTGCGCGAGAAAAACTATTTCCTGAGTTTGTTGGAAACCATTTTTTGACTGATTGCGGTGCAAACTGTAGCAAAAGTGTCGGCCTGGATACAAACTTGAAGAATATTGCCGGCTGAGCTTGACAAAGGATATCTCTGGCGTTATATTAATCTTAGTTAGCACTCGGACAGCCTGAGTGCTAATTACTGTAAATTAATTTAACATTATATATGGAGGAATCAACATGAATATTAAACCATTGGCTGACCGTGTAATGGTCAAGATGCTGGAAGCAGAAGAAACCACCAAGAGTGGTATTGTTTTGCCTGGCTCAGCAAAAGAAAAACCGCAAGTGGCAGAAATTGTGGCAGTAGGCCCGGGCGGGATTGTTGACGGCAAAGATGTAATTATGGAAGTTGAAGTTGGAGATCATGTCCTGATCAGCAAATATGCTGGTACCGAGGTCAAGATCGATAATGTCGAGTATACAATTTTGCGTCAGAGTGACATACTCGCAATTGTTGAGTAAGCGCTCGGCGTATTAACGGAGGGATAAAATAATGGCTAAAGATTTAAAATATGGAGAAGAAGCTCGCAAGTCACTGGAAGTTGGTGTCAACAAACTGGCCGATACAGTGAAAATTACCTTGGGACCTAAGGGCAGAAATGTCGTTTTGGACAAAACTTACGGTTCACCGATGATCACCAATGACGGTGTTACTATCGCCCGTGATGTGGAGCTGGAAGATCGCTTTGAGAATATGGGTGCCCAGCTGGTTAAGGAAGTTGCAACCAAAACCAATGATATTGCCGGAGATGGAACTACTACAGCAACTCTTCTGGCCCAAGCTCTAATCCGCGAAGGTCTGCGCAATATTGCAGCCGGTGCCAATCCGATCATTCTCAAACAAGGCATTGATAAAGCGGTAGAAGCTGCTGTCACAAAGATTCAAGCTTGTTCCAAGGCTGTTGACGGCCGTGATGATATTGCTCGTGTCGCAGCAATTTCAGCTAACGACGATGAGATCGGTGAAATGATTGCCCGCGCCATGGAGGAAGTTTCTTCAGACGGCGTTATTACTGTTGAAGAGTCCCAGACCATGGGTACTGATTTAGAAGTAGTCGAGGGCATGCAATTTGACCGCGGCTATATTTCCGCTTATATGGTCACTGATACCGGCAAGATGGAAGCAGTTTACGACGACCCGTATATTTTGATTACCGATAAAAAGATCGCATCCGTACAGGATATTCTGCCTTTATTGGAACAGATCGTCCAGGCCGGTAAGAAACTGCTCATTGTAGCCGAAGATGTGGAAGGTGAAGCACTATCCACCCTGATTCTGAACAAGCTCAGAGGCACTTTCAACTGTGTAGCAGTCAAGGCCCCCGGTTTTGGCGACCGCCGCAAAGAAATGCTGCAGGATATCGCAGTCCTGACAGGTGGCAGGGTTATTTCCAGCGAACTCGGTATGGAACTAAAAGATACTCAACTCTCCGACCTCGGACGTGCACGTCAGGTTAAGATCAGCAAAGATACTACTATTATTGTTGACGGTGCCGGCGCAGCAGATGATATCAAAGACCGTGTCAATTCTATCCGTTCTCAGATTGAAGAGACGACCTCTGATTTCGATCGTGAGAAATTGCAGGAGAGACTGGCCAAGTTGTCCGGCGGTGTGGCGGTAATCAAAGTCGGTGCTGCTACCGAAACAGAAATGAAAGAAAAGAAGCTGAGAATCGAAGATGCTCTGTCAGCTACCAGAGCCGCAGTTGATGAAGGCGTAGTTCCCGGTGGCGGATCCGCTTATATTTCTGCCATTAAGCCTGTTCTTGAGCTGATGGCATCTGCCGATGGTGATGTAAAAACCGGAATGACCATTGTGGCAAGAGCTCTCGAGGAGCCGGTGCGTCAGATCGCTACCAATGCAGGTTATGACGGCAGTGTAGTCTGTGAAAAAGTCAAAGAGAGCACGGAGGGTTTCGGCTTTGATGTCTTAGATGGCCAGTATACGGATATGGTGAAAGCCGGCATTATTGATCCTACCAAGGTCACTCGTTCCGCACTGCAGAATGCGGCTTCAATCGCCTCCATCCTACTGACTACGGAAGCTGTTGTTGCAGACATTCCTGAGCCAGAGCCCATGCCTCCAATGAACCAAGGCGGCATGTATTAAGGATAGCGACTAAATAGATTTAGTTATTGGCAGCCCTGTCCATGGACAGGGCTGTTCTTAATTTGTCGGCATCTTATGATAAGATAGGAACAGAAAAAATACGGTTGTTAGCCGGCCGGATAAACTAAGGTGAAGTGAAGTTTTGATGGTTGTTTACGAAAAAAAGCCGCTGCCGGATGAAAGACGCAGATATTTGGTAGGGGATACCCCTCTTTTGGTGTGGCTATTGATCATGACCATAGTCCTGACGATTGCTGTAATTTTAATCTTTGATCCCAATGTCAACGCCATTATAAATGCCCGCAGCGAAGTACAGCGCATGATACAAGGCGGTTCGGGTTATGAGCTAGCCTCAGACGAAGAGGTTTCTTTATACCCGGTAGGTTCCTATCAGGTCCGAATTGAACAGGGAGGACTGCTGTATCTCGATGCCAAAGGTAGGGAGCATGCCTGGCATGAAACTAATTTGCTCTCGGCGCGAATCATCAGCAGGTCATACGACAGCTTGATACTAAGTGATAAAGATAGTCCCGAGTTTGTAGTGGCCAAGGAGTCGGGCATTGTCTTTGCCGATAAAGTTAAAAGTAAAGCTGTTGGGGCGGATCTGCGGGGAGATGATCTGTTAATCTTGGATCAAGGCAAGGATAACAAAGGGGAGATCAGATACTATGATCTCTCCCACAATGAGATGAAGTTTGTGCTCGAGTATCAGGAATCCGGCTATCCGCTGCTGGCTCGTATTGCTCCAGGTGGAAATTATTTTGATGTCTTGATCTTGGATATCGACCAGGTTGATCCGGAATGTCTTGTTCAGCGCTACGGCCTGGATGGCAAAAAGAAATCAGAGGTCAGATTATCAGGTTATTTTGGCAGTTTCTTACATGGAACGGACGATGTAGTTGCAGCATACTGCGGGGACCGGATCATCCTGGCAGACATGGAGACGGAGGATCTGACCCTCTATGCTGTGCCGGAGGGATTCTCCCATCTCTTAGCGGATCGTACAGGTATTATTGTGCTCGGAACAGCTAGCGGCGCAGAAGAGTCTTGGCTGGTCCGGCTTTCGTCTGCCGGTGATAACAAGACCACAGCGATTCCACTGCTGTCAGCGGCACCTGTTGCTGCCGATGGTTGGCTCTTGCTGCCCTCAGATAAACAACTTTATCTCTATGATTTGACGGATTCCGTCCTGACCAGCAGTGTGGCCTTTGAAGCTCCGCTGCGACAGGTATATCTTGCTCCGGGCGGCAGAGCCCTGATTATTACTACGGAAGCCGTGATACCGTTTTTGATTCAATGAGCCGGAGCAAATTATGACAGATTTCTTTGATCTGGTAATTATTGGCGGTGGCGCTTCAGGATTGGCAGCAGCCCTTGCCGCATCTCAGCAAGATGATAGTTTGCGCATCCTGGTGCTGGAAGCCCAAGAGCAACCCGGAAGAAAGATATTGGCCTCCGGCAACGGGCGCTGCAATCTTTCACATTTTGACCTCAGTGTTGATGATTATTGCGGTCAGGATCGAAACTTTGTACAATTCTTGCTGCGCCGTCTGTCAACTGAAGAATTGCTGGGGTTCTGGGAACGGCTAGGTGTGCTGACGGTAGTGGATACTGAAGGCAGGGTTTATCCTCTTTCCAATCAAGCTGCAACAATTTTAAACGCTTTATCAGAGGCATTAAGCCGGGCCGGAGTTGAACTCCGGACGGAAAGTCCCGTCATCAGGCTGAAGTCTGAGGGTGGTCACTGGACTGTGACTTTATTATCCGGGCACATGATTAAAGGCCGAAAAGTAGTTCTGGCTACCGGTGGTCTGGCCTCACCGCAACTCGGCGGCTCCAGATCAGGCTATCTGCTCGCTGCCAAATTGAACTTGCCAGTGACGGCAGTTTATCCCTCGCTTACGCCGCTGGTGCTGGCTGAGCCTGCTCTGTCTCAGCAACTTAAAGGAACTCGCTTCCGCGGTGTAGCGGTTCTGAAGAACCTTACAGCTGAGGCAGATGGTGAAGGTCGAGCTTTGAAGTCAACACAAGGTGAATTCCTCATTACTGATTACGGTCTTTCCGGTATTGCCGCTATGGAGCTGGCGGACGAAGTCGCAATCAGGTGTGAGATCCCTGCAGATGAGGGTCCTGAACTGCCAATCCGGAGAGCCAAATTGCGTCCGCTGGCAAAATGGTATCCGCTACGGCCAGATGAACAATTAGTTTTGGATCTTAATTTAGTACCGGATTTGTCAGCGCAAGAAGTAAAAGCCAGTCTCTGGCAGCGCCTCAGCAGTCTACCGGCAGAAAATAAATATCAGTTGTTGACGGGTATCTTGCCCTTGCCGCTGGCAGAATATCTGGGGCGTGAACTTATTGCAGGCAAAATTGGGACTGGATTTAACTCAAGCGCCGGTGAAAACAGACAGGTAAATAATGAACCTAATAGCAGCAGTGCTATACATAATCGTGTTGCCGAAACGGATGGCACAGCGAATAGCTCCGACGAGTACTTGGTTGCAGCGGCAAGCGCGGTACTCAATTTATGGCGCCTTCGCATCAGCGGCGTCAGAGGCTATGAACAGGCCCAGATCAGTCTGGGCGGACTCTATACCTCAGCCTTGAATCCACGCACTATGGAGGTACGCAGCCGCCCCGGTCTCTACATCGCCGGCGAAGTGCTGGACGTGACCGGCGCCACCGGAGGCTATAATCTCCATTTCGCCTTTGCCAGCGGCATCATCGCCGGCGAATCTGCCGCCACCGCCCTGAGGAAATAGAGCTAATAGGTAGTTTGCTTTCTTTGTCACGCATTTTTAAGCATATTAAAGCCTCCAGGTTATCCCGGAGGCTGTGATTGATAAAATCAACTGATACATCTTTAGGGCTATTGTGCGGCCGGTTCCGGTTGCTTTACGAGAGAAGCGGAGCCGGCTCGCTTGTTGTAATTATTTGTATTTGTTCAAATCTTCAAATTCCAATGAATACACTACTCCCTCATCAAATGTGTATGTACGCTCCAACAACTCAAGCCGTAAAGGCGCATTGATGTCTTCAATAGGAACAGTTTCATGTATTCCTGTGACTGTTCCTCCCGGCTCTACTTCCTTCATGGCTAACCATGAATTATCCTCAACCATCACAATGAAATCTGTTTTAACATTATTTTGAAATCCTCTTAAGACGAAAGTATGTATAGGCGCCTCTTCTTGGTCACTTGTATTAATCCAATCATATGTGGCACTAAGTGCGTATTTACCATCAACAGTATCAACGACTTTGAATTCTGTAATCACTATTTCAAAATTATCAAATATAATTGGTTTCCCGATGACGATTGTCAGATCGTCCGGTGCTTCTACTTCATCCGGTTCTTCGCTCGGTTTCTCAGGGGCATCTGTAGGAGCTTCAGTGGGCGCCTCTGTAGGCTCTTCTATAGCTGCCTCAGTTTCGATATCAGCTTCCTCAGTTTTTTCTGGCTCTACAGGCTTCTCACTTTTGCTACAAGCAAAAGATACTAGAACAAGTGCTAAAGCCAGTAGAACTAACAATGTTCTTTTCATGGTTTACCTCATTTCATCCGGCAATATCTGCCTGTCTTCCAGTTATAGACGATGATCCGGCTATAACTGATTACATAGTCTCCATGTTCTTGGTAAATATGTTGCTCTGACATAAATACCAGGTAACGGTATAAAAGAACTGCATCCAGATACATAATGTCTGCTAGTTCATGTACCGGCCGGGGGCTGTTTCTTGATTGCTTCTGATTAAGTCTTAAATTGGTAAATATGTCGCTCTGACATAAACAACAGGTAACGGTATAAAAGAGCTGCATCCAGATTCATAATGTCTGCTAGTTCATGTACCGTCCGGGGGGCTATCTCTTGATTGCTTCTATTAAGTCTTAAATTCGTATTAACTGCTTGAATGCTCAGCAATCAGCTCTTAATTCATATGTTCTTGGCTTCTTGTTGATCCCACACTGTAGGTGGCAGGCTTCGTGATATGCAATAGCAGTTTGTTTCTTATATACTAATCGCTTGTCTATAGCGATATAATGCGATTTTCCTTCTTCCAGTAGAATTATACCACTGCGGCCGAATCTTTACCATTATACGGTATGGCGCATAAGTGGCTCTTGGTCTTGGTCTGGACACTCCTGTACTATCCAGGCAATGAATCAAGCAAATAACCTGAGTCGCTCTGGCTGCACACAAATTGCACACAAAAGTAATTTATGCAGAAAAATATTCAGCTATACAGACAAGCAAAAACCCCTGTGATTACTACGTCGCAGGGGTTTTGCGTTGGCTGCCGATCTAGGATTTGAACCCAGACAAACTGAGTCAGAGTCAGGTGTGCTACCGTTACACTAATCGGCAATCTTTAGAGCAACACTGGTATACTAGCACATTTTACCAAAAGCAATCAAGCCCTCGGATCGCTCAGATATAATTCCCTTGCAGCGGTGTTTCCGACCTGCATTATTCGAATCATGTTTATTGCCTTAATTTTGCCATTGCCTATACCGTAAAAAGGCATTGGCGGTTTGGATCCGCGTCCGTGGTTCTTTTACTAATAATTTTCATTGCACTAATTTTGTCCTAACTTGTAAGACATAATATAATTATGTCTGCTAGAGGAATGTCTTATGCGAACCGGACAAGCTATGTCTACTTTCGATTCAATTCGGTTTTTCTCACTTTATGTCGTGTTATTTGCAGCGGAAGTTTTTTATTCTGGACCCATCAGGAGGTTAGAAAATGGATACAAAAAAGATTGGTAAATTCTTAAAAGAATTAAGAAAGGACAAAGGGATAACGCAGGAGCAGTTAGCAGAGTATATGCATGTTTCCGGCAGAACAGTTTCCCGCTGGGAAACAGGGATGAATTTACCTGACATTACGATCCTGATCGAGCTTTCTGATTTTTATGAAATAAGCATCAGGGAAATTCTTGATGGCGAAAGGGAGGAACAGAATATGGAACAAGAAAAAGCAGAAACTATTTTGAAAGTAGCGGAATATAGTCAGGAAGAAAACAAAAGAATAATTAGCAGGGGAAGAATATTGTTTATCTTCGGTTTCATTGTCTCTCTGGTTAATCTCATTGTTGAATGGCTTGATCTTGAAGGGGAGGGGGCCTGGTATAATTTAGCAGATTTTATCCGAGGCTTTATTGATGGTTTTGCTCTAGTAATAATGCTTATTGGTGTTCTCTATACAAGCAATCGCTTAGGGAAAATCGAAGAGATAAAACGAAAAATACTGAAAAAAGCATGAAAATTGTTGGGACTGTCTCCAAAAGAGGCAGTCCCATTCTAAATTATGGACACCGCGACTGAAAAACCTGGAATGATGACGGGACATAGTGAGGAAATCAATCAAGCGCTCGATAATTTTTTGCAGCAGCATCAGTAGTATATATATGTGAATATACCGGTGGGGGCAAAGCCGCTGCACCGGTATATTCGAAACCAAGTTATGGCAGTTGTTCTGTGTGTCTATTGCGCTAATCGCAGGTCTGTGATTGACTCTGATTATCTAAAATATAAATATGATTTAAGTTATCCGTGCTGGTTTGAACTTGGCATTCCAGCTGTAAAGATTTTTCAGGATTTTGTCTTAATACCGTTTGCAAGAGTATGGTTGGTAAAGTAAAGGCCAATTCCAATTTGTCCGGAATCACTTCCAGATAATAGAGGACATTATCGTCATTTTTTATTGCACATAAATCAGTCATTATTTGATGCAAATAATCCCAGCCATGAAACTCCCGTAAAATAGTATAGTCAGTAACATTTATGTTATTATCCGGCTGATAATTCAACGTTTTGAATTTATCCATCGCTTGCATTATTTGTTCTTCCGTCAAACCGCTTCCGGCAAATCCTGTAAGATTATCCGCCTTAAGAAGTGCATTTGTAAACATTTCCTCCCATTCTTCAACATAACTGTTAAGCTGAGCCTCACTGAGACTATATTCTCGCATGACTAACTCGGTATTCATTGCTTCTTTAAATTTTTCTGTGATAATCCGAAGAAATTTTTCCATAGCGCTATTTTCGATATGATAGGTTTCTTTGATTTTAAGAGTCTTGGCCAGCCTGTCTTTTAAATTGTTAATTTTCTGATCGAAGGCGTCATAGATGTCTTCATCAGACGACTTTAGTAATTTTTTGATCTCAGCAATGCTGAAATCAGCTAATTGAAGATTCTTAATCTTAATATAATCGTATAGTTGATTTTTTTCATAGTAGCGATAATTATTCTCATCATCTACATAGGCAGGCGATAGTAGCTTTAGCTGGTCATAATATCTCAAGGTTTGGGTTGAGCATTGACATAGATTGGCAAACTCTTTAATTTTTATCATATCTACCTCCTGCTTGAAATATATCTTTACAGCTTACTTTAAGGTCAAGCCTATTTTCCTACTTTTTCTGACTTTTTTCGCTTTTAAAGAAAAATGCAAGAGTATCGTTTGCAAATATTTTGGCAAATTGCCTGGATCTCAGTTTCTAGTAACCCAGCCTTGATCGATCCAGTGTTGCAAATCGGGACTTAGTTCTTGCCCCTTTCACAGAAATTTCATCTCCTGTTTTGATCAAGGTAAGCATATTCATAATTATTTATTCGGCAGGGATTCCGCGTTTCTCTTTTGGTTATTCTGAGAAATCTATACTGACAGAGCTGACACCGCCTTCAAGAAAAATTTCTGTGCTGCCTTGTCCCCATTGCGTATCGCTTTTTACAGATTCTCCATCTATATAAATATTGCCGATTCCCTTTTCGACATGCAATTTATAATCGTCCAAAGAACCTATTAAACTAATTTCACTGGCGCCGACTCCCATTTTTAAAATACTTCTGCCTAGCAGTGTGCCGGAAAACTCTAACTTGCCTACACCCATCTCTAAATTTAAATTACAAAACATACTGTCCCTGATATAAAGTTTTCCTACACCGCCTTCGATAAATGCATTATCACTTACGGATATGTTTTGCAGCATGGTTTTTCCGGCACCAAATTGCATATCAATAGTTTTTGCTTGCAGATTTTCCATATCTGTTCGGCCGGTGCCCGTATTAATATCTACTTTGTCAAAAATTTTATCTTTAGGAATATAAAGCTTAAGTACAGCCTTACCGCCTGTGTTGAAGTAAAAGGTCTTTTTGTCTTTTATAAGAAGTACATCTCCTTTGGTCTGCACAGTTAAAGATTCGTAATTGCTTTCTACGACAATATGGGGATTATCCGTTGCTTCCACTTCAAAATTGATGCCTTTAATGTCTATATCCAAAACACTAATATCATTTTCAAATTCATGTGTCGTATATTCACCCGTGATATTAGGATCAAAAGCAAAGAAAATAAAGGATAAAGCATGGAAGATTGCACTGAATATACCGATTATCAGAAGAATGGCCAAAGCTATGGCAGCGTATTTTATAGTATTGTGCCAAGATTTCATATAATATCGACACCCCCAAAGACACAATTTGCCTCAATGTACAAAGTTAATCCATTATTCGGCTGAGTTTCCTGACGTACCGTCTTCTTTCTCTTATCGGAGACACCGCCGAAAAGTGCGTTGGAATCAATCTTGACTCGTATATTATCCGGTACTTTTATATCTATTCCTGCAAAAACGGCAGAAGCGGTAATCACACAATCCTTCTCGATAAGAGCATTTCTAAGGTCGCAAGTAATGCTTCCGAAGACAGCATCCAAGGCCGCACCTTCAAAAATTTGCCCGTCGTAATTAATTTCACGCGACGAGAAAGCAGCCGTATCTTTTCCTGGTTCCTTGCTATCGTTTTTTAATTCTTTAATTTTTGCGCTGGTCCTTCTATTAGATGGAGAAGTAAAAATCAATTTTAAGCCGATCAGAATAATAATAACCGGAATAAGTAAGCGCCAAGCCAAATCAAAATCAATAATGTCTTGGGCGGCAAGAAGTAGTGCAACGCCGATCACAAGGGCAATTAAATTCCCGGTTTTTCCCCGTGAAGTAAATAAGCCTATAAAAGATGGAACAATAATAAATAAAGTCCACCAGCCGGCAAAAAAGATATCTACTTCAATCAGGCCAAGTACATTTAAAGTAAAAATGACACCAACAATTACCAGGACGAGGCCCCAAATAATTCTACCAACATTTCTGTTTTTCATAATTTAATCTCTCAAACCTCAAAATATTAAACAAGTGATTTTTACATCAAATACCAAAATTAATTTAGCAAACCACCGTTAAAGTAATTTTATAAGAAATTTAGTTTCAAGTAAAACATATAATACTAATCCATAAATTCAATTCTTTCGACCGTGCGCCATTTGAATAAAGCTAGAGGGCTGCGCTGATATTATTACCGGAAGAACAAGTTCCAAGCAGCGGTATTCACCAGATAGATTTAATAATGTCACTACAGCTTTATTCTTGCTCTCGTAGATACCAATTGGCTGCCTTCGGATCGTGTCCATGCTTTTTAATACTTTTTTCTACTAAAAAGGTCAGCAGTTTTGCAAAAACCTGAGTCATGATTTTGCCGGGTGGAGACTGTGCCTGCTCATAGAGGCAGCTAGGAGAGGGGGTTCCTGCCGCGATATGTCGAATAAACTGATCAAAAGCCGGCACAACTGTCTTACGGTTCATGTGTTTTTCCAAGGGTTTACCGTCTAACATGGCGCCGCAGCCCAGTACAAAACCACCCTGCCACGATAGATGATTCTGCTCGGCAAATAATTGGAGGCAGGTAAGTCCGTGCTGGTGTGTGTGAATATAGGGCATCCCTCCGTTGATGATGCCATAAAGCTTCTGTCCGGAAAAACCGCCTGCCAGGGCTGCCGCCTCCAGCAACTCAATCAGTCTGGCCGGATAGGTATTGATATAGCAGGGACCGGATATTACGATGGTTGCAGCTTGTTGCATGACCAGCACCAACTCATGCAAGCTATCCTTTTGAGGTAGAAAAACCACTTCGCTGCCGGTAACAGCTTGGATTCTTTCCAGCAGCATAGTGCTGGTGCCTTTGCGTCTGGGACTGGCACAAAGGAGCATGATCTCTGACTTATCCATAGACAATCTCCTGTGCGATTTTGTTAATTGAGGCTTGACCGGATCTGCCGCTAAGTATAAATGCCTGCCCTTGAGCGCTCATGATTTTTCGATTTTCTTCATGAAGGGATAAAAAGGCTGCACGTTCCGTTGCGCTTAGCTCATCCCCGATGCCCAACATATAGTAGTTCATGCCTTGTCCGCTCATACCTTTTACTAGTTCCCCTTCGCTTATCCGGTAGCGCGGATCCCCTACAGCTGCCATACGATCCATGATCTTTTTGATATGGTAACTGACACCGCCAAATACTACCGGGGAAACCAGCACGAGTGCTCGACAGCCTGCAATTTTGGGCAGCACCTGCTGCATATCATCCTGGGTGATGCAGCGTCCATAAGTTTTCCCGCTGCAGCTGCCGCAGGCGACACAAGGCATGACAGTGAGGGCGTTGGCAGAAAAATGAACAAGCTGGGTTTCTGTCTGTGACACTGCTTCCGCCAGTGCCGGGCCATAATCTCCTTTACTGTCATCAGAAACGATTACTATCATATATTGCCCTCCTGCTGGCTGATACTTTTTTCTATAGTCCTCAGATTTTGATACAACTGATCCAGCACCAGCCGAGCTGCTGCCAAATCCTCATCTGTGATTTCCTCAAATAAACTGTCCATAAAATGACTGCTGCTTTGCTGATATTTTTGTTCAAACGCTTCAACTGCCGGGGTTAGCTTTACGAGTGTTCGACGTAGATCAGCTTTGTCCTTTTCCAGACGTATTAAGCCGGTCGCTTGCAGACGCAGCAGCAGCTGCTTCATGTTCTGGTGCGAGGTTCCCACAAAGTCAGCGACTTGAGAAACAGAAGGATTGGGCTGCAAAATACTGGCGCTCAACAGGGCAAACCATTGTTTCCAAGTTATTTCTTCAAATACATTGTCTCCCACAGTTTGCATGCGGTTGGCAAAGGCAGTCAGCATTCCGAACAGGTAATACCTATCTTCAATATCTCTCAGGTCACTGGGAATGCGGATATTATCAGTTGGGAGATTTACCTGTTTCATGGGGCAAGCTCGCTTTTTAATGCTTCCAGTACAGCTGCTTTGATAACTATGCTGGAAGCGGTTGCGCCACTGATGCCGTCCACATCCGGGCTGTTTGTCTTGACGATGTTGTCGCAAATGGCTTCAGCACCATAACCGGGCCCATGATTATGATCCAGCAGCTTTACCTCCAGGATCTGTCCGGCCCGCACGGTCACCTCTACCCGTGCAGTAACTAATAGTGCAGATGCACTGCCCTGATATATACCATCAGGTAAACCGGCAATATTAATCATACTGAAATCCTGCTTAGCATATTTATTGATCTGCTGATTCATAAAAAAGAAGATAGCAAGACCAAGCACCAATAATCCAATAGCGATATATATCAGAACACGTTTGACATTCATAGAAAACTCCTAATTCACAATAGGTAACTTGCTACCTAATCCAAGCATAATTTGCTGCAGCAGGCCTATCAAGACAGCTAGATGTAAGAAAACAACTCAGAATGTAAAATCTTTATTAAGTGATGTAAAGAATGAACACACTTTCTCCGAGCAATTTGGCAATAACATAAGAAATCATAAGTTAGGGACGGTCTATGATGGTACCATTGTTATTATTATGGGCGATAATAGTACGCTTCAAACTTGATGGAAAAATTTATCCTGATTTTACTTCCTTTGTACCAGGACATTACATGAATCCTGTTTCTCCTGTTTCTTATCATTTATATTTAATTTGAAATAGAGAATTAGGAGGGCTGTCTCATGAAAGAGCAACAAATCAAAGCCAGACCCGGTATGCCGATTCTATTATTATTCGCTGCACTGTACCTTGCAGCTATCGGATGTTTGGCACTGGGTGGTATTATGCTGGAAAACGAAAATAATATTGGCGTCCTGCCTTTGGTGCTGGGCATCATCTGGCTGATCATCGGTTTTATTCCCTTCCTTGGTCTGAAGGTGCTAAAGCCCAATGAAGCGCTGGTACTGACTTTATTTGGCAAATATACCGGTACTTTGCGTGAGGCTGGCTTCTATTTTGTCCATCCCTTTTCAATAGCTGTCAATCCCGCGGCCAAAACCAGGCTGGGGCAAAGTGGCGATGTTCAGACCGGTAAGCAAGGCATTACCATATCGAACGAAGGAAGCAAGATGGATCTTGAAGCCACAGGTAAACGAGTTTCCCTTAAAGCCATGACATTGAACAACTCAGTACAAAAAGTAAACGACTGCCTGGGTAATCCGGTGGAAATAGGCATCGCGGTCATCTGGCGGGTAGTGGATACCGCCAAGGCAGTTTTCAACGTGGATAATTACAAGGAATATTTATCCTTGCAGTGCGACAGCGCTCTGCGTGACATTGTACGCATCTACCCCTATGATGTGGCACCCAATGTAGATACGACAGGTGATGGTGAACCGGATGAAGGCAGCTTGCGTGGCTCCAGCGAGGTGGTAGCACGGCGCATTAAGGATGAAATTCAAAGCAAGGTGCACGAAGCCGGTCTTGAGATCCTGGAAGCGCGTATTACCTATTTAGCATATGCAAAAGAGATTGCTGCCGTTATGCTACAACGCCAGCAAGCGAGTGCTATTGTAGATGCTCGGAAGCTTATTGTTGATGGGGCTGTGGGTATGGTTGAGATGGCGCTGGAAAAACTTGCCCAAAATGAGGTTGTGACATTGGACGAGGAGCGTAAGGCCGCCATGGTATCCAATCTTCTGGTGGTGTTGTGCGGCAATCGTGACGCCCAACCGGTTGTTAACAGCGGCAGCCCTTATTAAGAACATACCCGGCGGAAAGAAGCCGAGCCCTCTGCACATCCGGCGAAGACAGTCTTAACAGCTTTGTGCCTAAATATTGTAGAATACTATATAAAAAGTCATCAAAAAAGCTGTCAAGAACTATGCTCAGTTTTCCTGTCACCGAGGAAGTGATTCATATATCTTGGCGCAGTTGCGGGCCGTGACAGCCTTGTCTTTGATTTGGAGAATACTATGGGAAAAGGCTTTATTCATCTCTATACGGGAAACGGAAAAGGAAAAACCAGTGCGGCTTTCGGCATGGCACTGCGCGCAGCAATGGCAGACAAAAAAGTTTATATTGCTCAGTTTGTTAAGAGCATGAAGTACTCTGAAACAAAAATTGAAGAACTGCTGGAGAATATCACTATTCATCAGTTCGGGCGTGGTTGCTATTTGCTCAGAGAAGTGGAGGAAGCTGATAAACAGGCTGCCCGAGAAGGTCTGCAGAAATGCCGTCTGGCACTAAGTTCCGGCGCCTGGGATTTGGTTATTCTCGACGAGGTAACAATTGCGCTGCATTTCGGACTGTTTCCAATAGATGAACTTCTGAATACCTTGGCAGAAAAGGCAGTACACACTGAGGTTATTCTGACAGGAAGATTTGCTCCGCAGGAACTCTTAGACCGAGCCGATCTTGTTACTGAAATGATGGAGATCAAACACTACTACACACAAGGGGTACTTTCCCGTCCCGGTTTCGACTGCTAAGCCGCCAAACAGGGCAGTCAGATGAATTTAGGTTTCTCTCAAATCTGCCAAAAATAATGTGAAATAATCCCATTGCAAAAGGACAATATTGTATTAAAATAATATCAAGAGCTGATATCTGCTTTTAAGGAGATCGTGAACATGAAAAGAAAAATAATTTTAGCCCTGCTTGTGCTCTGCATGTTGCTCACGCTATTGCCGACGACGGTGCTGGCGGGGATGCGGCCGCCAGTGATCAATAGTGTCAGCGTCGATCCGACTAGGATCGCGGCTGGGACAGAAGAGATGCTGAACGTGTGGAATGTGGAGCCGTACGGTGCAAACTACACGGGAGATCCGCAGTTCGAGATGGTGGATCCGGGAACCACCTATGCAACAGTGACATTTGCTGGCATGTTTCTTGCCACATCGCCCGGTACAGCGACCGTAAAGGTCAAGGTCTATGATGAAGAACGCGGGGCCTATTTCGAGCAAGATGTGCAGATCACTGTCTATGAGCAGATTATAATCACCACGCAAAGTCTGCCGAACGGACAGGTCGGCGTCCCTTATGCCGTGGACTTGGCGGCGACAGGTTCGCCCAAATACTGGGACTGGGACTCTGCCGAGCTGCCGCCGGGATTAGACCTTGTTGACCATATTGATAGGCCAACCGCTACGATAGAGGGTACTCCCACAAAGAGCGGAACCTATCAAGTCACAGTTGAGGCGTCTAACAAATATACGGACTGCAGAGCATACTTTACTATCCAAATTGCTGAGGCAGCGACCCCTACGCCCATACCAACGCCGACGTCCACGCCCACGCCTATACCCACGGCGACTGAAACCGACCCAACCGAGACTGATCCAACCGCGACCGACCCAACCGAGGCCGCCCCGACAGAAGCTGTTGAAAACAAAATGACTCAACAGCCTCCGGCATGGAGGAAAGGTTCGAAAAAGCCCGCCAGCTTCACTTCAGATGCAGATTTTAAAGACTTCTTGCATGTCAAGGTGGACGACAAAGTGGTAGATGAATCCAACTATGATGCCAAAGAAGGCTCAACGGTTATTACCTTCAAACCCGCATTCCTTGAGAGCCTGTCTGTAGGCAATCACTCGGTGGAGATAGTTTCTGCCTCAGGTTCTGCCTATGGCAATATAGAAATCAAAGCCAAAGCTGTTCAGAAAAAAGCAAAAGATACTCTACCGAAGACAGGTGAGGGTAGCGGATATTATCCTTGGCTGGCGTTGTTGCTCATATCTGCAGGCGGATTAGTCTTCTTGACCGGCAAGAAGAAAAGATCGCAACAGAGAGATTAGATCTAAGCCGACTGCCAAGAGAAAGTAATTGATAATGGGGGAGCTGAATATTGATTCAGTTCCTCTTTTCATTTGAAAACAAACGGGAAAATATAACGGCACCTTTCTTCTTATAACAAAAGCCCTGCAATGCAAGCATTACAAGGCTTCATGGTGGGTACTATTGGACTCGAACCAACGACCCCTTCCGTGTGAAGGAAGTGCTCTCCCTGCTGAGCTAAGCACCCCCTATGGTGACCCG
>JAAYQX010000022.1 GCA_012519085.1 Clostridiaceae bacterium | reverse complement strand
TAAGTGGTATTACTTTAATAAAGGTTATATGTTAAAAGATGGCTTTAACAATGCAGGTGGTAAATTGTATGAGTTTGATGCGGATGGTGTCTGTATCAGAGCTCTTAAGGGCTGGGTAAAGACCCAACATGGTTACTATTATTACGCCAATCAAGATGGTACCATCCCTGCCGGCTGGTTAAAATATAACAACAAATGGTATTACATCCATGAAGATGGCCAAATGGCATTTTATCCTACTGAGATAGGCGGCAAGCTATATCTCTTTGAAAACTCGGGAGTATTAGCCAACGGTTGGTTTAGACGTGATGAAAGTCAATACTATACCAATAGCAATGGCACCGCCTATCATGGCTGGTTACAGCAAGGCAGCAAGTGGTACTATGTCGATAATGGCACCGTGCGAAAACATGCATGCAGAATTGATGGCAAGGCTCACAAATTCGACAGATATGGTGTTTGGCTTTCAGAACAATGATGCTGATTGAACTCATAGGATGTGCAGAGATATCTCTGTAAGCTACAATTATCTATCTTCAGTGGTATCATATAAGTGGTATAATTAATTCTTTCTTTTTGATGACTGGAGGGAAATGTAATGAGGAAAACGATAGGTAGACTGTTATTGGTCATTCTCTGTGTGGTAGTGCTTGTGTCCTGTGCCAAAGAAACAAAACCTTCACTAGAGAGTGAGATGGTGACAGAAGACCAAACCGTTGAAAATGAAACGAGCGAAAATTTAATTACTGAAAGCCAGACAACTGAGAATATAGTATCTGAAGGCCAATCAGACGATGTTCCAATAACAGAATCCGAGAAAACGGAAGAAACCACAAATGAAAGTCTTACACCTGGAATTAAAGGGCCTGAAGGTTGGCCGGAAGATGTTCCTACTCCCATGACAGGAGAATTTCTTTGGAGCGATTGGGCGCCGGATCAGAGCTTTTATACGGTGGACATTCGATATATGCAAGCTGAAATTGATGCTTATGCAGAAAGATTGCAGGACGCAGAATTCAGTAAAAAAGACACCGAAAAATATAAGAAGGTGTACGGTGATGCCGGTGTTTATGCGAATGATAAATGGGAAATCGTACTGGGTGATGAAGGAGTAAATGGAGATTATACCTATATAAGCATTTATCCGATAAAATAAGTCAGCAAGCGATTCATAACTCAATAGAAAGCAGTTATAAAGCTTCAAATATAGGGATTCCGGAAGTATCACTGAAAACAATTGATAATCCGGAATCCTTATCTGAGAAGACAGAAACGATGCCTGTATTTTCCGACTGATGTCGGTGTCCGTTAGTATTCTGCCAGTTTGCGCAGCGAATCCCTGAAGATTGCTGCCGCTGCCAATGCTTTATCAATCTCAACAAATTCGTTGATCTGGTGTGCTACTTCCGGATCACCGGGGAAGCTCATGCCAAAAGCACAAATATTAGGTACGGCGCGGGCATAGGTTCCGCCACCCATAGTAACGGCCTTAGCCTCTAAGCCGGTGCTTTCGGAATAGACGTCCATCAGAGCAGTAATGAGATAAGAATCCCGGCCCAGATTGAGGGGGGCCTCCTCACTTGCAATTTCAATAGTAATCCCGGCCGGCGCAAAATGTTGTCGCATCCGTGCCAACACAGCCGGGAAATCCATCGTAACAGGATAGCGCACATCCAGCATCAGAGCGGCTTTCTCAGCATCAATGCTCAAAAGTCCGGCATTGACCGTTGTCAGGCCGGAATCATCTGCAAAATCCAGCCCCAAGCGGGTGCCGTCTGTCTCAAAGCCCAGATACTCCTGATAGAAATCAACGACCGGATCGGAAACGCCGAGCTTGGCTAATTCTTCCATAGCCAGCGAGATAGCATTTTCGCCCAGATCGGGCATGGAGGCATGAGCCGTCTTGCCCTTAAAGGTAAGCTCTTTAATTTCTCCATTCTCTCCTTTATAGGTAACAGTGCAATCAGCGGGCACCATATTGACCGCCTCACCACCTTGGGCACTAAGGATTTGCTCTTGACCCTGGCGCTGCCAGATGAACTCCGGCCGCGAGATACCCTTTTCGGCATAGACGGCAGGGAAATCGGCATCGGCAGTAAAGCCGCTGACCGGAATCTCTTCCTTGGCGGTATAGTATTCCATGCAATGACTGCCGTTTTCCTCATTAGTGCCGACAATCAGGCGGATACGCTTGTTCGGCCGGAAATCGGGATCATCTGCCAGGGCACGCATGGCATACATGACTGAAACTGCCGGCCCCTTATCATCGCTGGCGCCGCGCCCATAGATAAAGCCATCTTCCACCACAGGAGTAAAGGGATCACGATCCCAACCCGCACCGGCAGGTACCACATCAAGATGACATAGAGCAGCAACCATCTCCTCACCGCTGCCCATTTCCAGATAACCGGCGTAATTGTCGACATTGACAGCCTTAAAACCCAGTCGTTTTCCTTGCTCCAGGAACACTTCCAGCGCCCGCAGCGGCTCCTTGCCATAAGGAGCACCCGGCTCCGCTGCGCCCATTACACTGGGTACCTTGATCAGCTCACAGAGATCATTTATAAAACCTGTGCGATAGTCCGACATCGTATCTGCCAGACGCTTTATGACCTCGGGTGATGGTATCAGAGTCTTATCTACAGCCATTTCCTCCTCCTCATCTGCAGCCGTTCTCTCCTCTAAGATTGAGTAGGAACAGCCACCTTTTGAATTATCTGCCGGCTTCCATGCTGCCGGCCGCTTTTACTTTATATACAAATTATACTATACCGCTTGCACTCCCATTAATTTTCGGTTTTGTTGCGGTGCGGCAGATAATATGTTATTATTTTCCAGGTTATTACGCACACGGACTAATCCTGTTGCAGGCAATATTGGTTAGAGTCCGTGGAGGAAAAAACAGGAGGTATTTTATGGCTGTCGTAACCATGAAACAATTGCTCGAGGGCGGAGTTCACTTCGGACATCAGACCCGCCGTTGGAATCCCAAAATGGCGCCCTATATTTTTACCGAGCGCAACGGTATTTATATTATCGATCTGCAGCAGACGGTGAAACAGATTGAGTTGGCCTATGAATTTGTGCGCAGTGTATCTGAGCGCGGAGGTAGCATTCTCTTTGTAGGGACAAAGAAACAGGCGCAGGACTCTATTCGTGAAGAGGCGCAGCGCTGTGGCATGTACTATGTCAATAATCGCTGGCTGGGTGGGACTCTGACCAATTACAGAACAATCGCCAAGAGTATTCAGAGACTCAAAGAGCTGCAGAAAATGGAAGAGGATGGGACTTTTGAAGTTTTGCCTAAGAAGGAAGTTGCGGCTCTGATGAACGAGCAGGAAAAGCTCAACCGCAATCTGGGCGGCATTATCGATATGCCTGGTCTGCCGCAGGTCGTATATGTGGTCGATCCCAAGAAAGAACATATTGCAGTAGCCGAGGCGCGCCGCCTGGGCATTCCGATCATTGCCATTGTCGATACCAACTGTGATCCGACGGAAGTGGACTTTGTTATCCCGGGCAATGATGATGCTATCAGAGCGATCAAGCTCATTACCAGCATTATGGCGGATGCAGTATTAGAAGGGCGCCAAGGGGAGCAGATGACTGATGAGGCGGCTGGTGATGAGGAAGCTGCAGACGAAGCTGAAGGTGAAAAATCAGCTTTTGGTGCGGAGGCTGAACTGGATGCGGCAATGGATTTTGCCGACGACTTTGATGAAGAATAGGGCAGAAGCATTTCATTAATATCGCTTTTGTCCTGGCAATAATGGGAAATTAGCAAGGAAATAAAAAGGAGAAAAACATGGCTAAAATAACCGCTGCGATGGTCAAAGAACTTAGAGAACTAACCGGTGCCGGTATGATGGACTGCAAAAAAGCTCTGCAGGCCACGGACGGCGATTTCGATAAAGCAATAAACTGGCTGCGCGAGCATGGCATGGCGACCGCCGAAAAGAAAGCGGGACGTGCTGCTACCGAAGGCATGGTTCAAGGTAAGCTTGCTGAAGATGGCAAAACCGGTGCCATGGTTGAAGTCAATATTGAAACTGACTTTGCTGTTAAGAATGAAAAATTCCAGGCTCTGGTCGACAATATTGCTGAGCAGGCACTGCAGACTGAACTGACAGAAGATGATGTGGCAAATATGGAAAAGCTTTCCGCCTCACCCTATATCGCTAATCCGGATATTACCGTTGAACTGGCAATTAAAGAAGAAATTGCTGCGATTAGAGAAAATATCACATTCCGTCGCGCCATGCGCTATGCTCTGACTGAGCCCGGCTATATCGATATCTATATTCATGGCGGCGGTCGTGTCGGTGTAATGGTCGAATTAGTCACAGGCACGGAAGCCACGGCACAAAGTGAAGAGCTGCGCAATTTGGCCCGCAATCTGTCTATGCAGATTGCGGCTATGAATCCACTGTATCTGAATGCCGATGCAGTACCTGAGGAGGTGCTGGAGAATGAACGCGAGGTCGCCCGTGCTGCTGCTCGCCAGGAGGGCAAGCCGGAGAAGATCATTGAGAATATCGTGAACGGTAAGCTCAAGAGATACTATACCGATTTCTGTCTGCTCGATCAGAGCTATGTATTGGACGAGGATCTCACCGTGCGCCAGGCTATTGACAAGGTCGCCAAAGAGCTGGGCGATACGATCGCAGTGAGCCGTTTCCTGCGCTATGAGCGGGGAGAGGGCCTGGAAAAAAAGAGCAATGACTTTGCTGCAGAAGTAGCAATGCAGCTGAAGTAAATTGATAGACCGGGGACCTGCCACTTTGGCAGGTCTTTTTCTTATACGATGACTTCTGGCAGAGGGAGGAACAAATAGCATGGGCGGTTTACAGACAATTTTGTTGAAAATCAGCGGTGAGGCACTGGCCGGTGAACAAGGTCGCGGTATCGATAACGATATTTTGAGCAAACTGTCGTTGGCCATTAAACAGACACATGAGCTGGGTGTAAGAATCGGTATAGTTGTAGGAGGCGGCAATTTCTGGCGCGGACGCAGCAGCACTCATATGGACCGGGTCACGGCAGATCATATGGGCATGCTTGCTACCACGATGAATGCGCTGGCTTTGGCGGATGCACTGGATCAGGCCGGCGTGGAAAACCGGGTTCAAAACGCAGTGCAAATGCAGCAGATCAGCGAGCCTTTTATTCGCAAGCGCGCAATCAGGCATTTGGAGAAAGGCAGAGTGCTGGTCTTTGCCGGCGGAACAGGCAACCCGTATTTTACAACCGATTCCGCAGCGGTTCTGAGAGGTCTGGAGATCAATGCGGATGCGATCTTGAAAGCGACAAAAGTAGATGGCGTTTACGACAAGGATCCGGTTAAATTCCCCGATGCCGTCAAATATGACCAGATCAGCTATGCGGATGTTCTGGTTAAAAATCTGGGTGTAATGGATGCCACTGCCGTGGCTCTCTGCCGCGATAATAATCTGCCGGTAATTGTATTTGATATCGGCAATCCAATCAATATCGCAGATATTGCCGCAGGCAAAAAGATCGGGACAGTAATCTCCTGATTGCAGCTAAGCTTAATGCCAAGTTTTATGTGAGGGCATTGTTCGCTACGGGCAGAGCCGATGGACAGTTTTTGTCAATATTTAAATTGAGCAAGGGGTTGGCATTGTCTGCCTCAGGCTTTGGTATAATAAACAAAGATTGCCAGTGGAGGAAAAGAATATGAACTTCAAACAAGAGCTGAAACCATATGAAGAAAAGATGGGGAAAACTATTTCAGTGCTGGAAGGAGAATTTAATACCATCAGAGCCGGCCGCGCTAATCCCAAGGTGCTGGATCAGATCACCATTGATTATTACGGGGTTGAAACTCCGATCAATCAGGTAGCGAATATTCAAGTGCCTGAGGCTCGCATGATAGTTATTACGCCATGGGATGCATCATCCTTGCGTGATCTGGAGCGTGCTATCCAGATGTCAGATCTGGGCATCCCGCCCAATAACGACGGTAAGAGTCTGCGCTTAATTTTTCCACCGTTGACGGAGGAAAGACGCCGTGATCTGACACGTCAAGTCAGCAAAATGGGTGAAGATGCCAAAGTTTCTGTGCGCAATATTCGTCGTGAAGCCGTAGATAACTATAAGGCACAACTGAAGAAAAAAGAAATCCCGGAAGATATGTATTACAACATGGAAACCGAGATCCAGAAACTGACTGACCGCTTTATCGATAAAGTGGATGATGCCGTTGCCGTCAAGGAAAAAGAACTGATGGAAATCTAGTCGCGGAGACGACAATGGCACTCCCGGAAGCAATTTTTAAACTGCTTAAACCGCGCCGCAAAGCCAGTGGTATAGAATTAACCCGCGAAGCTATGGCAAATATTCCCCGCCATGTGGCTGTTATCATGGACGGCAACGGGCGTTGGGCGAGAAAACGTGGCTTGCCGCGTCGCAGCGGGCATTCTGCGGGAGCTGAAAATCTACATGAATTTTGCCAGTGGTGCATAGAATTTGGCATCAGCTATACGACTGTCTTTGCTTTTTCCACTGAAAACTGGCAACGTCCGCAACAGGAAGTAGATTCTTTGATGAAATTGTTTGTGGAGTTCTTTGCACGCTATGAAGAGGAACTGGCTGCTGAGGGGGTTAGATTGAGATTTTGCGGTGAAATCGCCGAGTTACCACAATCAGTTCAAGAGACGATGCGGAAAGCGGAAACGAGCTCGCTGCAGCGCAATACGCTGCAATTAGTAATTGCTTTCAATTATGGCGGCAGACGAGAGATTGTCAAAGCAACCAGAGAGCTTCTCACCGATTGTCAAGCGGGAGAACTGGAGCCGGAAGAGCTGACAGAAGAACATATCTCTGCCAGGCTGTATCTGCCCGATGTCCCTGATCCGGATCTGATTATCCGGCCCTCAGGTGAGTTGAGACTGTCCAATTTTCTCCTCTGGCAATCCGCCTACAGCGAATTCTGGTTTGCCAAGGTTTTGTGGCCGGATTTCAGCCGTCATCATTTCATAGCAGCCATCAATGACTACGCATCCCGACAGCGCCGCTATGGCGGCTTATCGAAGGAGGAACGGGGGGAAAAATGAAATTTGATCATCAAAACACCGGTGGCCAGAAAAGGCCCCTAGAACAAGAAACGGGGGAAGTGCCTCAATATGTACCTTTGAGGCGCAGGCAGCCTCAGAATCTACGGGTCAGAGTGACCACTGCGGTAATATTCATATTTGTTATGGCGGCATTCCTCATCCCGGCCCTCTGGGTACCTTGGATTGCGCTCTTCTTATTTGCCATTATTGCCGTAATCGGCGGCTCCGAATTCAGTGCCGCCATGAGAATGGCCGGTTTCCCGCATAAGCCCTGGGTAGTATCGCTCTGCTCGCTGATAGCCATCTTTCTGCCTCTGCTGAAGATCGGCTTCGGGAAAAAAGAATACCTGATCTGGTCTGTCGGTTTTCCGGGGATTGCTATTATTTTGCCTTATCTGCTGGTGTGGTTAATGGTAGCGATGGTTATCATTATTCCGCTGCTTAGACGTGGAATTGAAGCTATGAGCGGGGCGCTGGTCTCAGTCTTGGGTATTCTCTATATCTCATATCCTCTGGTATCGGCAGTGGTTATTCTCTATACTTTGCCCGCCGGCTGGTACTGGTTGCTCACAGCCTTTGTAGTGCCGTGGATATCAGATACAACCGCTTATTTTATTGGCTCTATCGTCGGAACCCATAAGATTCTGCCGCATATCAGTCCCAATAAAACACTGGAGGGTGCACTCGGCGGACTCATCGGACCGGTAATCGTCATGATGATCTGGCTCCCCTTAGTGCTCGCCCAGAGGAGTATCAATATCATTGCTCCCAAAACCGGCACCTTATTAGCATATGCGGTTTTGTTCGGTCTGGTGCTGGGCCTGTTTTCCCAGCTGGGCGATCTGTTCGCCTCGGCTCTGAAACGCTGGGTGGGCGTGAAGGATTTCGGCCATATTCTGCCCGGGCATGGCGGTGTCCTGGACAGATTTGACAGTGCTTTCTTCACTTTGCCTCTGACCTTATTGCTGGGTATTCTGTATTTTGGAGTCTGATTTGCAACGGACAATTGCCATTCTAGGTTCCACCGGCTCGATCGGCAGGCAAGGGCTGGAAATTGTTCGAGAGCTGGGCCTGCCTGTAAGTGCTTTGACCTGCCGGAGCAATATTGCCTTGCTGGCGGAGCAAATTCTAGAGTTTCGCCCCGGCTTGGTGAGCGTCGGCGACAGCCGGGCTGCCGAGCAGCTTAGAGATATTTTGAGTACCAAATTCAATCTGAAAGCTTCCGATCAACCTGAGATTTTGACCGACAACAGCGGACTGGAGACAGCTGCCGCCCTGCCCGAGACCGATCTTGTCTTGGCAGCGGTGGTCGGCTTTGCTGGTCTCAGACCGGTTCTTGCTGCGCTGGAAGCGGGTAAGGATATTGCCCTGGCCAATAAAGAGACACTGGTTGCGGGCGGGGAGATTGTCATGGAGCTGGCCCGCCGCCGGCAGACCAAAATCTTGCCGGTAGATAGCGAGCACTCGGCTATCTGGCAATGCCTCAGCTCTGCTCCCGGCCGTCAGTTCAAACGGATTTTCCTGACTGCTTCCGGCGGCCCTTTCCGCAACAGCAGTAAAAAAGAGCTGGCTGCTGTAACACCGGCTCAGGCTCTGCGGCATCCGACTTGGGAGATGGGCGCCAAGATCACTATTGACTCCGCTACTATGATGAACAAAGGTCTTGAAATTATCGAAGCCTGCCATCTTTTTTCCTGCACACCGGCTCAGATTGAAGTCGTAGTCCATCCCCAAAGTATCGTCCATTCCATGGTTGAGCTCAATGACGGTTCGGTCATGGCTCAGCTGGGTTTTCCCGATATGCGCCTCCCGATCCGGCTGGCTCTGACTTGGCCCGACAGGCCGGCGGCTGATTATTACCGCCCTTACGACCCTTGTGCCGAAGGCGCCAACCAATTGGTTTTCGAGCCGCCGAACGAGGAGTTGTTTCCGGCTCTGCAACTGGCGCGCTCCGCCTTTGCTGCCGGAGGACTGTCGCCTTGTGTCTTGAACGCTGCCAATGAGGCAGCTGTAGCTCTCTTCTTACAGGGTAAAATTGCCTTCCCCGCGATTTGGCAAATTGCGGCCGAGGCCTTAGCGCAAGTTCCTGCCGCTGCCAATTTAGATTTTGCTACTCTGGAATGGGCACATAATGATACAATTGCACGGATCATGCAAAGACATCCGTAATATAATATCATTTAGAAAGTTAGAAAGAACTTTATTGGAGTAAAGTGAATGACATTACTATCCATCCTGACAGGACTGATCCTGATCAGTATTATTATGATTTTGCACGAGTTGGGTCACTATCTGACCGGGCGCCTGTTGAAGTTCAAAATTGAGCAATTTTCGCTTTTTATGGGCCCTGTAATTTTCGAATGGCAGAGGAATAATACCCGATATAATATCAAGGCACTGCCGATCGGAGCCTCAGTCAGTTTTGCCGGTGAGGCAGAAGCTCTGGAGGGACAGAGCGGCGAACACTCTTATGCTGCTGATGACCCGGGCCTCTTTCATAATAGGCCGCGCTGGGCCAGAGCACTGGTTATTGCCATGGGACCTATTGTTAACTTCATCACGGCCTTCCTGGTTTTCATTGTGCTATTTTCTTGGACCGGAGCGGTCAAACCCGAATTACGCACACCGCCGGCAGATTCACTGGCCGCGCAATACGAAATTGAAGACGGCGATAGGCTTTTGACCTTAAACGGTGAGAGAATCCGAACCGATCTGGATTATTCCATGGCCCTCTTTTCACATAGTGACAATCAGGATCTGATTCTGGAAGTGAAAAAGGCCGATGGCAGCGTCGAACGGATTGTAATGGCTCCTGAAATCGCGGAAACCAGATGGATGATAGGTATTTCGGCCAGAGAAATTGCTGCCGACCAATATGAGATTGTGACTGTTGATCCCAAGTCCAATCAAGGCTCGCCTGTGCTGCAGGAGAAGGATCGGGTTTTATCGGTCGAAGGCATTCCCTATGGTGACAGTGAAAGTATCCGCGAACTGGTAGCTGACAGGGCAGGCAGTACGGTAGCAGTTGAGATCATTCGCAATGGCGAGCCAATGACTATAGAAACCAAGCCCACTAAATTAGATCTCTACCGCGATCCCGGCCTGATACTGACTTTGACTAAAGATTTCGGCAGCGTCCTGAGTCAGGCTACCGTCTATCCTTGGTCCATTATCAAGGCGACGGGCAAAGGTCTGAGCATGTTATTCAAAGGTGAAGTTGGAGTAAAAGAGAGTGTGGCAGGCCCCATTGGAATCGTGACAATGGTTGGTGATGTGGTCAAGCAAAAACAGCCTCTGAGTGAAAAAATTCAGCAGTTGCTGATGTATCTGGGCTTGCTGTCAGTAGCGGTAGGTGTGACCAATCTGCTGCCGATTCCACCCTTTGACGGCAATCATCTGGTAGTTCTGGGTATTGAGGGTGCTTTTAGAAAGGATCTACCGCACAAGGTCAAAAATGCCATCAGTTATTTTGGCGTCTTTATCGTCCTCGCCTTGATGGTTCTTGTTCTTTTTGTTGATTTGGGCCGTATTTTCGGTTTCTAGAAAGCAGTATGACAAATGATTAGGAA
The DNA here is from genome assembly GCA_012519085.1 of Clostridiaceae bacterium. Lineage (GTDB taxonomy): Bacteria > Bacillota > Clostridia > Saccharofermentanales > DTU023 > UBA1046. The sequence goes on along the minus strand of JAAYQX010000022.1, from coordinate 18,501 downwards.
AAAAACCAGACAAGTACAAGTGGGCGGTGTAATGATTGGAGGCGAGGCGCCAATCTCCGTGCAATCGATGAATACAACGGACACCGCTGATATTGCCGCTACTTTGGCGCAGATTAAGGAGCTGGCTGAGGCAGGCTGCGAACTGACTCGGTTGGCTGTGCCGGATGCGACAGCGGCCAGTGCGCTGGGTGAAATCTGTCGCTTTAGCATACTGCCTATTATTGCCGATATCCATTTTGATTATCGCCTCGCTTTAGCAGCGATCAAAAATGGTGTTAACGGTCTCAGAATCAATCCGGGCAATTTGCGCGATCAAGAAGGTCTAGTCCAAATTGCCGCCGCTGCCAGAAAGCGCCGGATACCGATCAGGGTTGGCGTTAATTCCGGCTCCTTGGATCGCAGAATGATCGAATATTATGGCGGCATTACTGCTGAGGCCATGGCGCATTCTGCACTGGCGGCAGCTCGCCGGCTGGAGGAGACCGGATTTGAGGATATCTGCCTCTCCGTCAAGGCTTCCGACCCCGGCTTGACCATCAGCAGCTACCGCTTATTATCGCAGCTGACTGACTATCCTTTGCATCTCGGTGTTACGGAAGCCGGAACCGCCTGGGAGGGAACGATTCGTTCGGCAGTCGGTATTGGCACCTTATTGGCCGAGGGCATAGGCGATACAATCCGGGTCTCACTCACAGCCGATCCCTGTGAAGAAGTCAAAGCCGGCTATGCCATTTTACGAGCCCTTAATCTCAGGCAAAGGGGCGCAGTGCTGGTCAGCTGTCCGACCTGCGGGCGTACACAGGTAGATATGCTTAAATTGGTCAAAGAGGTCGAGACCCGCTTGATCAAAATTAACACGCCTTTGACAGTGGCAGTCATGGGCTGTATTGTCAACGGCCCCGGTGAAGCCAGAGCTGCCGATATTGGTCTGGCAGGCGGGCAAGGTGAATTTGTTCTGTTTAAAAAGGGCGAGATCATCTGCAAGCTGAGTGAAGACGAGGCAGTTGATGCCTTATTTAGTGAAATCGAAAAAATGGAACAAGAAAGCGGGGAGCAGGCGCAATGAAAGACTGCGCCTTATCCTCCTTGTTACAAAGACTGATCCCGGATATTCCAGAAGATAATGCCAGTCTGAAAATAAAAGCTTGCGTCCAGTCTGTTCGGGTTTTTCCCACCCAGGCCAGGCTGATAATTACTGTGCTTTTTTCTGCCCTGCCCATAGTTTCGGCTCTGATTGCTCTGGAAGAGAAACTAGAAAAAGCACTGGGTATCTCGGAAGTGATAGTGGCGCAAAAGCTAACTCAAGATAGTTCGGAAGCGGAGAAGCAAAACTACGCGGCCGAGCTGATGCCGTGGATTCTCAGGCACTGCCGGAATCAAAACGCTCTTTGCTATGCCTGGTTGCAGGACAGCAAACTGACATATGTTTCAGATTGCGTCAAAATAGCCATACCGCCCAATTTTCAGGATCTGGTCCATTGTCAGGGTTATGACTGGCTGGAGAATTTTCTCTGGAACTACAGTGCCGTTTGTGCTGCCCTTGAAGTGGTTACGAGTGATACGCTGGCCGAGACTTCAATAATGCCGGCACCGGTTCTGACTGAGGACATGATTTCCAGCCTGGAAGCACAAAGGAAAGAGAAAAAACCAACTGCTGAAGCAGCGATATCATATAAATCCTGGTCCGATGGTCAATGGGGCAGTTTTGCCTCAAAGCCTTGGCCCTTGATTGCTTTATCTGAACTGACAGCTGATCTGGATCGCATTAGAATCCGGGGCGAACTTTTTGATCCGGAAAATATTGTGACCCGCAGCGGCAGTCTACTGGTCCGTTTCTCCATAACCGATCAGCAGGATTCAATTACTTGCCGCCTGTTTACCAGCCCCGCGGATGAGAGAGCTTTTGCAGATCTCTTTGCTCATGGTTATGCAGAGCTGGAGGGGCGGATCAAAGAAGACAGCTATCTCAAAGAGCCGGTAGTTGATGTCAGTGGCATCCGGCCTCTCAACAGACCGCAGGTCCGAACGGATGCTGCCCCTGTCAAGAGAGTTGAACTTCATGCTCATTCCAAAATGAGTGCTAAAGACGGTGTGATCAAAGTTGCGGATCTGGTGACCAGAGCCGCCGAATTCGGACATTCCGCGATCGCTCTGACGGACCATGGAGTAGTACAAGGCTTCCCGGAGGCGGCGGAAACGGCAGAGACTTTAGCCAAGAAAGGTAAAAAAATAAAACTGATCTACGGTTTGGAGGGCTATTTGATCGAAGATGGCGAGGGTGTTGGCTGGATAACAGAGGAATTTGATCTGGATCAGGGTTTTATTGCCATCGATGTTGAAACCACCGGTCTGGATCCTGCCCGTGACCGTCTGATTGAAGTGGCAGCTATTTATTATGAATCCGATGGAAATGGCAGTTATCGGGAAGCAGCTGTCTTTTCCCAGCTGATCAATCCGGAGATTGCTGTGGAGAGCAAAATTCGCAATCTGACCGGAATCACGGACGAGATGCTGCAAGACCAGCCGACAGCACTGCCGGTTTTAAGCCAGCTGACATCTTTTATGGCCGATCTGCCTGTCGTAGGTCATAATGTACTCTTTGATCTGGCTTTTTTACGCTATGAAGGTTTTAGAACTGCAGACAGCAATCCCAGATTAAAATTCAATCCCTCAACGGTGGATACTTTACTGCTGGCCAGAAGAGCACTGCCCGGCCTGGAATCTTATAATCTGAATACTGTTGCTGCGGCCTTGGATATTGAGCTGAGGAATTCTCACAGGGCAGAGGCGGATGCCCGAACCTGCGGGCAGGTTCTGATCGCCCTGCTCAAGAAGACCGGCTGTACCGGTATTGCTGGTCTGAACGAAAAATACGGGCGCCGCAGCTTTGAACAAATGCGACAAGATAAACTGCGCAGTACGCATTTTGTCCTGCTCGCCCAGGATGAGCTGGGACTGTATAATCTATATCGTCTGGTGTCTTTGGCCCATCTCGATGATTTTTATTATCGTCCCCGCATCAGAAAAAGCTGGCTCAGATATTTCGGCAATGGCTTGATCAAGGGTTCTGCTTGCAGCCGAGGTGCTGTCTATCTTGCCCTTTTGGAGCTGTATCGGAATTCAGAGCTGGATTATGAGCGGGCTTTGGCTGCTCTCGCAGATGAACGCTATTTACGCTTGGCACGGGAATATGATTATCTGGAGATTCAGCCTTTAACAAATACCTCATATCTCTTAGAAGACAGCGATTATCCACTTCGCAATCAGGAAGATCTGAAAAATATTAACCGCCTGATTGTAGAATTGGGGAAGTTGGCCGGCCGTCCTGTCTGTGCCACCTGCGATGCACATTACCTGGATCAGGAAGATCAAATCTATCGCAATATTCTGATTTATGATCAGGGCTTTGCGGAAAGGGAAAATGAGGCGGAACTGTTCTTCCGTACGACAGAAGAGATGTTGGAAGAATTCTCCTATTTGGGTGAGGAGGAGACCTATGCTGCGGTTATCACCAATCCCAACCGAATTGCAGACAGAGTTAAAGCCGGCTTACTCCCGTTCCCGGCGGGATCATTCCCGCCGCTCATTGAACAGGCCGAGGAGATTCTGATCGAACGCACCTGGGCAGCGGCTCAAGCGATTTACGGTCAGAACGGACAATTGCCTGAATTGGTCGAAAACAGGATCAAAAAAGAACTGAATTCTATCTGTGATAATGGCTTTGCCGTCATGTACTATATCACCAGCGAATTGGTTCGTAAGTCCAATGCCGATGGCTATATAGTCGGTTCCAGAGGTTCGGTGGGCTCGTCTTTTGTGGCCACACTCTGTGGTATTACGGAAGTCAATCCTTTGCCGCCTCATTATGTCTGCCCGGATTGCCACTACACCATATTTGATGTCAGCGGTGAATACGGATCCGGTTACGATCTGCCGGCCAAGGCATGTCCTCAATGCGAAGTGCAGATGATCAAAGAGGGCCAGGACATCCCCTTTGAAACTTTTCTGGGCTTTGAGGGCAACAAACAACCCGATATTGATCTCAATTTCTCCGGCGAATATCAGAGTAGAGCACATCAATTTATTGAAGAGATGTTTGGCAGTCAATATACTTTCCGGGCCGGCACGATTTCCAGCTATGCGGAGAAAAATTCCAATGCCATGGTGCACAATTACCATGAACAACATGAGCAGCCGATAAGGCAAGCGGAAATCAGACGATTGGCAGCGGGCATCAGCGGTGTCAAGCGCACGACCGGCCAGCATCCGGGCGGAATTGTGATCGTGCCTCGTGAACGTGAGATCTATGATTTTACACCGATTCAGTTCCCGGCGGATAAAGCTGATTCAGGCGTGATCACGACACATTTTGATTTTAATTCCATGCATGATACGATCCTGAAGCTGGATATATTAGGACATGATGATCCCTCTATGCTCAAAATGCTGGGCGATATTACGGGCATTGATGTGACCAGTGTGCCCATTCCTGATCCGGATGTGATGTCTTTGTTCCAGAGCACCGAAGTACTAGGTATTGCCGAGTCTGAATCGAGCATCGGCTCCGGTGTGATTGGCATTCCGGAGATGGGAACTTTTGCTGCTCGCCGGATGATTGCCGAGACCAAGCCGCTCCGCTACCATGATCTGGTGCAGATTTCCGGGCTCTCCCACGGCAGAGGTGTCTGGGCCGGCAATGCTCAGGATCTGATCAGCGAAGGTATCTGCACTATCAACGATGTGATCGGCTGTCGCGACGATATCATGACTCGGCTCATCTATGCCGGCGTACCCAATAAGACCGCCTTCGATATAATGGAAAGAGTGCGCAAGGGCAGGGGGCTTCAGCCCGAGCATGAAGCGGAGATGCGCGCTCATGATATACCGGAATGGTATATCGAAAGCTGCCAGAAAATACAATATATGTTTCCGAAGGCGCATGCCGTTGCCTACACGATCTCCAGTCTGAGGATTGCCTGGTTCAAGGTGCACCGACCGGAAGCCTATTACTGTGCATACTTCACGGTTCGCGCCAATGAGTTCGACAGTAGTTTTATGTGTCAACCGCAGCATGAAGTGCGCAGAATCAGAAGAGAGCTGGGAGCGGGCAAGCGTATGGATGCCAGAGAGCAGCGCATTTATTATATTCTTGAATTGGTCGAAGAAATGCAGCAGCGGGGGATTGATTTCCTGCCGATTACTATCGAAGAATCGCGGGCAAATGAGTTTTATGCTCCGAAGCCAGGGCTGATAAGACCACCTCTTGCTGCCATACCCGGGGTTTCTGCAGCGCAGGCTGAGCAAATAGTACAGGCAGGCTCGGAGGCACCGTTTCAAACCCAGGAAGATCTGGCCAGACGTGCCGGCGTGGGGCCGGCCGTGATTGCCGCCTTACAGGAAGCGGGGGCTATTGATGACTTGCCGGAAAGTGATCAGATCGACTTATTTTCGTTGCTGGAGGCATAAACTATGTATGCTGAGGTTTGGCTTGAAGAAGCAACCCGGCAATTTGACCGGGACTGGACATATCTGATTCCACCTGCTCTGGCTGATCAGATCAAGCCCGGTTGTCTGGTTGAAGTCCCCTTTGCCAGACGAAAACAGCCGGTCAGAGGCTATGTCTACCGTATTGTTGCCAAGCCGCCGGCAGATCTCGGCGAAACTGAACTGCGCAGTATCAGCGGGCTGGTCAATCCGAGACCGCTGGTGACACCGGAACTGCTGGAGCTGGCCCGGGAAATGCGGCGCAGATATTTCTGTTCGCGAGGCAGGGCGATTAGAACTATGGTGCCGTATGTTGTAACAACCGTTGGCGATAAAAAGGAGCTGGCGGCTCGTCTGACTGATCCGGACTGTGTGGTGGAGATGCTGGCAGAGGATGAGTTCAGAAGCTTGGGCCATGTGCGGGTGGCAGAGTTCTTGCTGGTACAGGAATCTGCTGCCCTCTCGGAGATCGAACAGGCCTGCCAGGTGAGCTATAGCGTACTCAATTATCTGCAAAAAAAAGGTATCCTGACTTTCTTCTCACAGATTACCCGGCGCGAACTTTCCGCCGCCCCGGAACTTGAATTAAATGAGCAGGAAATTGTGCTCACTGAAGAACAAGTCGATGCAGTGGATAGTATTAGCGCTGCCCTGACTGCGGTACAACCGGGGCAACTGCAGGAGTTCCTTTTGCAGGGAGTAACAGGTTCCGGCAAAACCGAGGTCTATCTGCAGGCAGCGGAGAGGGTGCTGAAGCAGGGTAAAACCGTGCTTATTTTAGTTCCCGAGATCGCACTGACGCCACTTATGGTAGCGCGGGTTTCCGCCCGCTTTGATCAGAAGGCGGCCATCCTGCACAGTCGGCTGACACCGGCGGAACGATATGAAACTTGGCAACGAATCCTGTCCGGTGAGAAAAAGATCGTTGTGGGAGCTAGATCAGCTATCTTTGCCCCTTTGACTAATTTAGGGCTTATCGTTGTCGATGAAGAGCAAGATCAGAGCTATAAATCGGAGACAATGCCTCGTTACCAGGCGCTGGATATGGCTAGAATCCGATCATTACTGGTCGGAGCGGTGCTGGTGCTGGGTTCTGCTACACCCGCGGTCGAAACCAGTTATCGGGTCAGAGAGGGGCGCAGTACCAGGCTGCTACTGTCGAAGCGAGTTGGTGAGGCCGGAATGGCCCAAGTCGGCATTGTTGACCTGAGAGCAGAAAGAGCAGCCGGTCACAAACATCTGTTCAGCCGACCTTTGATCAGAGCACTGCAAGAGACCTTTGAGCGATCCGAACAGGCCATGCTTCTAATTAACAGGCGGGGCTTTGCCAATTCTGTTTATTGTTGCGACTGCGGTGCCAGTGTCGAGTGTCCTAACTGTGATATCGCCTTGACTACTCATAAAAATCCCTGGCAGAGTGGCAAAGAGCATCTGATTTGTCATTACTGCGGCAAGATTTTTCCCCTGCCTGAATTCTGTGCGGAATGTCATGGCACCGATTTGGACACCATTGGCGCAGGAACGCAACAGGCTGAAACACTGTTCCGGGAATTATTCCCGGCAGCCAGCGCCATTAGAATGGATCTCGATACCACCAGCGGTCGCTATTCTCATCAGGAAATTCTATCCGCCTTTGCCAGGCATGAATATGATTGCCTGATTGGGACTCAGATGATAGCCAAAGGGCATGATTTTCATAATGTAACTCTGGTTGGCATTCTGTCAGCGGATCAGATGCTGGCTCAGAGCAATTACAGGGCAGGTGAACATACTTTCCAACTTTTGACACAAGCTGCCGGCAGAGCAGGTAGAGGTGATCTGCCGGGACAGGTTATAATTCAGACGGCTCAACCGGACGACCAAATTATCCGGGCGGCCGCCGGACAGGATTATGAAAACTTTTTTGATCATGAGCTGGCTTTCAGGAGCAGAGCGGGCTACCCTCCCTTTGGGCATTTGGGTCTGATTATTCTCTCCGGACGCAGTGAGGCTGCGGTGAAAGAGCAGCTTAACAATCTCTATGATTATCTCTGTCGCCGGATTGCTCGCTATCCGGGCAGCTTTGCCTCCTTAGAGCTATTGCCCGGCCAAAGAGCACCGCTGTCTCGCCTCAGGGGACGTTACCGTTTCCGACTAATCGCCAAGTCGCCATCTAAAGAAGCCATAACTTTACTCCTCAGGACGGCTGATGATTTCCGTAAAAAGCCCGGCGTCGCAACCATTCTCGATATTAATCCCTATTCGATGCTCTAGGCGCGGCATGTTATAATTGTGATCTAAGAAGGGAGAGTTCTATGGCCTTACGAAATATTCTAATTGAAGGTGATCCTATCCTCAGAAAAAAGTCGCGCCCGGTCACTAAATGGAATGAGCGCCTAAAGACACTTGTGGCTGACATGCAAGAGACCATGAGAGCCAATAGCGGCGTGGGTCTGGCAGCACCGCAGGTAGGTGTGTTGCGCCGAGTTTTTGTGATGAATCTGGGTCTGGACGAGGCGGAAGATATTGTAGCCATCAACCCTCGAATTATTGAGCAGGAGGGAGCTGTTGTCGGTGAGGAAGGCTGTCTGTCGCTGCCCGGCCTGGTCGGCAATGTTGAGCGTCCGCAGCGGGTTATTATGGAAGCGGAAGATCTGGCAGGAAATACTTTCAGGCTGGAAATGACCGGATTGGCCGCCGTCTGCGTCTGCCATGAAATTGATCACTTGGATGGCATTTTATACCGTGATAAAGCTATTTCACCTTTGGTTGAGGCAGGTAGCAGCTCCGAAGATATAGTTGCTGACCCAATATAGATAACAGTGATAATCTCTTCAAACACCTAGACAGGACATAGACGAGGATATATTTCTGATGCAGAATAAAAAACAGAGTCTGGTTTTTTTCGGTACGCCGGAATTTTCCGTCGTCGTCTTGGAGTGCCTAAAAGCCGGAGGTCTGAAACCGGATCTGATCGTGACCCAGCCGGACAGGCCTCAGGGAAGACGCCGTGAACTTACTGCGCCGCCGGTCAAACTCTGGGCTTTGGAGCAGAAAATACCCTGCTGGCAGCCGGAGCGAGTCAAAGATGAGGATTTTCTCTGTCGGCTCAGAGGCTTTGCTCCTGATTTGATACTTACGGCCTCATATGGACAGATACTGCCTCAGGCATTATTGGATATCCCTACTCTGGGCTGTCTGAATATTCATCCGTCTCTGTTACCCCTGTATCGTGGAGCAGCGCCGGTACAGGCTGCTATCATTGCCGGCGAGAGTATGACGGGTGTAACTGTGATTGAGATGTCAGCGGGGATGGATAGCGGGCCAATCCTGGCACAGCGTGATTATCCGATCGCAAAAGATACTACAGCAGGTGAGTTGATGTCTGAACTGGCAGCAGTAGGCGCCGACATGATTCTGGATATAATGCCTGCCTATTTACAGGGTGCAGTAGAAAGCCGAGAACAAGATCATAGCAAGGCAACTTTTGCCGGAATGCTGACCCGTGAAAGCGGAAAAGTCGACTGGTCCCAATCGGCTGGCCAAATTTATAATCTGATCCGGGGAACGCAGCCCTGGCCCGGCGCCTATACTTTTTGCAATGGCAAAAGAATCAAGATTATTTCTGCCAGGCTGGCAGATGATTCCGCTCAATCTTTTGCTGCAGCCGGAACTATTGTCAACTGTGGTAAGACAATTACAGTTGCTGCCGGCAGCGGTCTGATCGATTTAGAGATTATTCAGCCGGCAGGGGGTAAAGTCATGCCTTGCTGCGAATGTGCTCACAATTATGTTACCGGGACCCCCCTAGGCTAGTAAAATGATCAGCGCCAGTCAACCTAAGCGAAATTTTTATGATCTGACTTTGCCAGATATTCGCGCCTGGTGTGATCTTCATGATCTGGAGTCATATCGAGCAGAACAGATTTTTGCTTGGCAAAAGAAAGGTCTGACGGAATTTGCACAGTTTTCCAATCTTAGTAAGGAAATCCGTTCCCGATTGAGTGCTGATTTTGAGCCAATTCCCCTGGAAATTAAAGCCAAGATTAAGTCTAAGCTTGACGACACAGTCAAATATCTCTTGTCCCTGCGTGATGGCAATATGATCGAAGCAGTCTTGATGCAGTACAGATATGGAAATGCAGTCTGTATCTCATCCCAGGTTGGATGCCGTATGCAATGTAAATTTTGTGCTTCCGGCGGTCTGGGCTTAGTCAGGAATCTGACGGCCGGCGAGATGCTGGCTCAAGTTGCCCTGATTAATAGATTATGTGGCAACAAGGTCAGCCATGTCACTATTATGGGTATTGGCGAACCGTTTGATAATTATCACAACTTAGTTGAATTTCTCAAACGCCTGCGGGATCCTCAAGGTCTGCAGATCAGCCTGCGCCGTGTAACCGTGTCAACTTGCGGCATTATAGATAAAATGATAAAATTCATAGATGAAAATTTGCCCATAACGCTTTCGGTTTCGTTACATGCTCCTAATCAGTCCCTGCGCAAGAACTTAATGCCGACGGCTGAGAAATATCCTTTTACGAAACTGATTGACGCCGGTGAGAGATATGCCCGTCAGAGCGGTAGGCGCATTACATATGAATATGCATTATTTGCCGGTATAAATGACAGTAAGGATCAGGCATTGGAACTGGCAGCGGCACTGCAAGGTAAATTGTGTCATGTGAATTTAATCGCTGCCAATGCGGTTCCTGGTCTTGATTATCGTCCGACTTCTAGGGCCGGTAGAATGAGCTTTAAGCAAGTCCTGGAAGAGAACAAGATTAAGGTCACACTGAGGCGGGAGTTAGGAACAGATATTGCCGCCGCCTGCGGCCAATTAAGGAGAAGTCACGAAAATGCTGGAAAATCTGCATTATGCAGCTATGAGCCGCAAGGGTCCTAACCGGAAAGTCAATGAAGATAATTTCGTCATTGTCAGTCGGGAAAAGACTTTCCCGGTTATTTTGGCAGTAGCTGACGGCATGGGCGGCCATTTGAACGGAGAACTGGCCAGCAAGACAGCAGTTGATGGGATCAGAGAACTTCTATTGCCGCTGTTACCTGAACGAGATGATAACGCTACTGTTATGCAGGTGCTTGAAGATACGATCCAGACAATTAATATCGATATCTATAAAAAGTCACTGGAAAGCAAGAATAACAGTGGAATGGGCACGACTCTGACCTGTGCTGTATTTTATCCGGGCGTGCTGTATCTCTGTCAGATTGGTGATAGCAGATGTTATGTGTTCCGTTCGGGACAGCTGGAACAATTGACCAGAGACCACACTTTGGTGCAGGAGATGCTTGATCTGGGCGAGATCGAACCGCAAGAAGCACGCTTTCATGCCCGGCGCCATATTCTAACCCAGGCTCTGGGAGCACCGGATTATGTCAGGCCGGATGTAACTTCACATGAGCTGGGGCATCATGACCGCTATCTTATTTGCAGTGACGGTTTGCACGGTTATGTTCCCGATGAGGATATAATGTGGGTGATTAAAAATTCGCTTACTGCCAGGGAAGCGGCCGAAAAGCTGGTGGATATTGCCCATGCTTCCGGAGGCAGTGATGATGTCACCGTAATCTTAGTGTTCAGAGGCATAGGAGAGTCAAATGCGCAAGAGTAATTATCAACTGGCCCCGGGTTCTATGATCGGTGGGCGCTATCGCATTGTGCGCAGTCTGGGTCAAGGAGGAATGGCCTCTGTTTATCTGGCTCAAGACCTTGACCTGGGCGATTATGTAGCCCTGAAGCTGATGCATGATGAGCTTACAGAAGATCCCGAATTTATCAAGCGCTTTGCTACTGAAGCCAGGGCGGCTGCCAGTCTGGACAATCCCAATATTGTCAGTGTTCTGGATTATGGTCAGGACGGCAAAACCAGATATATTGTGCAGGAATATGTTGAGGGTCGTACCCTTAAGGAGCTGATCCAAGAACACGGGTATCTGGATTATAGACTGGCTACACCGTTGATGATTCAGATAGGCTTAGCATTGGAGCATGCGCATCAGCGTGGTGTTATCCACCGCGATATTAAACCGCAGAATATTCTGATTACACCGAATATGGTGGCCAAAGTCACAGACTTCGGCATAGCACGCACCTCAAGTGCCAATACCATTACCTTGACAGGCGGAATGGTGCTTGGTTCCGTGCACTATTTCTCGCCGGAACAAGCCAGAGGCGGGGCCATTACCACCCGATCCGATCTCTATTCACTGGGTGTTGTATTTTATGAAATGCTGACCGGCCAGCTGCCTTTTGACGGCGAATCCTCAGTAGCTGTGGCAATTAAGCATTTGCAGGAGACACCGGCTTTGCCTTCTACGCATGTGCGCAGTCTGCCTCCTGCTTTAGATGCAATCGTCAATAAAGCCATGCAAAAAAATCCGGACGGACGTTATCAGTCCGCTCGCGAGTTTGTTGATGAACTGGATGCCTTTATGATTGATCCCAACGGTGTCTATGGAGTTATTCCCAAGACGGCTGCCTGGGAGGGTTCCACTTCCGCTATCGGCCTCCAGAGACAACAGGCTAATTACAACAAATTACGCGAGATTGAGCATACTTATAATAAGAGACGCACATCTCGTTATCGTGATACGGCGATGGTCATAGGTATTGTCGCAGTTACCATGATTCTGGTCGCCATTTTGGTGATCTGGTTGGTGCAGAGATTTAATAATAAGCCGGATCAGCCGGAGAATCTGGAAATTACACTGCCGAATTTCGTGGGCCGTGATTATGAAGAAGCGATGCCCGAGCTGGAAGAATTGAGACAACAAGATCTGGAAATTGAAATCCACACAGTTGAGGATGATTCGGTTAATCAAGGAATTATCCTCAAGCAAGATCCGGAATCAGATGGGACAGTCAAGATCAATCCCCAAAGTACCATTCTCAATCTCTATGTCTCAATCGGTCAGGGCAGCCTTGAAGTGCCTGATGTAGCCGGGCAATCGCGCCTGGCGGCAGAAGAAATGATCCGGGGTGCGGGATTTGCCGATGTCCGTTTCCGCCAAGAGGCATCAGAAACAGTAGAACGTGATAAAGTTATTCGGACTATACCCCAGGCCAACAGTCTCCAGACGCCCGATACGACAATAACAATAATTTACAGTTCCGGTTCCGCGGTTGTCGAAGTTCCTGACATTACCAATCAGAGTCTGGAACAGGCGATTCAAATGCTGGAAGATTCCAATTTGATCTTGGGTGGTCAGAGTACGGTAGGGGGGCGCAATATCCCTGATGCTAAGAAAGTGGTTATTACCCAGACTCCCGCTGCGAGACAAATTGTAGAAAGCGGCAGCCAGGTATCAGTCTTAGTTGGCACCAAAGAAGATTATAATTCCTATTTCAATCCAACTCAGCCGCCGCCTGCTGTTCAGATCATGCCACAGCTGGTGGGGAAGAATATGACGCAGGCATATAGTTTGCTGAGCCAGGTCGGGATCAAGAAAATTTTGACAACCAGCATTGGTTCTCCAGAGGCGAATGCTTTGGATACTCGTGATGAGAACCAGTGGAACCAGATTTATATCTTACAGCAGAGTATTGCCGCCGGCCAGAGCTTTAGTGGCGATACTATCGAAATGGTGATTGGCACCAAATTGGATTATGATCAGTTCTTGAATCCTACTCCTACTCCTACGCCTACACCAACCCCGGAACCGACACCGACGCCGACACCGGTTCCAGTTGAGACTGAACCCGAACCTGAGACTGAACCTGAGACTGAACCTGAGACAAAAGGGGTAACGACTTCTGATGCGGGCAGCGGAGGAGGGATTAAATACTTAAGCCCATGACTGCTGTAGATCAAGCTCAGCCTACTGCTACCATCCTGCGTGGAATCGGGGGACACTATCTTCTGCACAGTCATTCTAATAATTTCCAGGATCTGGCCATGCTGCGCGGCATACTGAGGCTAGCTGAAACAAGGCCTCTCCCCGGCGATAAGGTTGTCTATGGTCCCAGTGAAGATCCGGATATACCTTATATCATTGAGGAGATTCTGCCGCGCAAGAGCTTTTTAACCAGGCCGGCGGTGGCTAATTTGGATCTTGTTTTGATTACTGTTGCTGCTTCCCGACCGCGGCCGGATCTCATGATGGTCGATCGCCTGATTGTCATGTCTTATGCACATGACATTGAAGTGGCCTTGATCATCAATAAAATGGATCAAAAAAAGAGTAAAACGGTAGCTCGGCAGATCAGGAGTGAATATAAGGAAGCTGGGGTATTGCTGTTTGAGACCGGTTTTGATGATGACGGTTCCGCGATAGAAGAGCTCCGAACTTTGATTCGAGGTCGGGTAGTTTCTTTTGCCGGCCAGTCAGGCACCGGCAAATCGACACTGCTCAACCGTCTTTTCGGTACAGAGCTGATGGAAACCGGTGAACTTTCCGATAAAATTGGCCGGGGGCGACATACGACACGCCATACCGAGCTCTTTCCGCTTAAGGCCGGCGGTTATCTCGCTGACACCCCCGGTTTTAGCCAAGTCAGCCTTGCTGTTGCGGGCATAGATCCGGACGAGCTGGCTGACGGATATGCTGAGATTAAACAGCTCAGTCAGCAATGTCGCTTTGCCAGTTGTGCCCATACCGGAGAGCTGGGCTGTGCCGTTTCGGCTCAAACAATGCCCCCGGGAAGATATGAGCGTTATCTGGAACTGAGAGCTGAAATTATCGCGGCTCAGGAATATTGAACAAGGGAGTTGAATTGTCATGCTGCCTCTTTTTCATGAAACTGCCGGCAGACCATTAATATGTCCTTCTCTGCTGTCTTGTGACTTTGCCCGTATCGCTGAAGAAATCGAACTGATCAAAGATCAGGCCGAGATACTGCATTGCGATATCATGGACGGACATTTTGTTCCTAATCTCACATTCGGTCCGCCCGTCCTGGCCAGAATACGCCAAGCCACGAATTTACTGCTTGATGTTCACCTGATGGTCGATCAGCCGGAGGCTTGGCTGGAGCCTTTTGCTAAAGCAGGAGCCGACAGTTTGGTTTTCCATATTGAAAGTACGGTACATAGTCAGCGTCTGGCGACTCAAATTCGTGACCTGGGCTGCACGCCCGGGGTGGCGATTAATCCGGGAACACCTCTGACAGATCTGACAGAGATCTTGCCTTTTGTTGATCTGGTGCTTGTCATGTCTGTCAATCCCGGCTTTGGCGGGCAGAGTTTTATTAGTCAGATGTTAGACAAGGTTCAGAGCCTGAGACAAATCGGTTTGGACAGAGGCCTGTCTTTCCATATCCAAGTGGACGGCGGCATCAATAAAAGAACTGCGGCGCAAATGGTCAAAGCCGGAGCCAATCTATTGGTGGCCGGCAATGCTATATTCGGAGCCGATGATCCGGCACTGGCCGCAGCTGAAATTAGGCAATCTGCGCAGTCGGCTTATGCGGACACTCTGGCCACAATCTGAGGTGGGGTCTTTGATCACACTGCCCTGGGAGAAAAGAAAACCCTACCGTGCTGGCATTTTGCTAGGTGGCGATCTGTATGATACAGCAGAAAGCGCTGCCTTACTTGCCAGCTGTGATCTATTAGCTGTTGCCGACAGTGGTGCGGCACATGCCAGGCTGTGGCAATTAGAGCCGGATATAGCGGTAGGAGATTTCGACTCGATAGCTGCAGATGATCTACTATGGTTAAAGGAAAGAAAGATCCCGCTTTATCAGTTTGCTGAGGCTAAAGATGAAGCTGATTCTGAGTTGGCTGCCTATTTGCTGCTATCTGATAGGGCAGGGTGTGAGGGAAAGGAATCAGTTGCGGCAACGGATACGACGATCGAGCTCTCCTTGATTGCCGGAGAGTTATGGACAAAAAGCTGGCTCAGGAATGATTTGGAACTGCTTTTTCTGGGTTGTACCGGTTCCAGACCGGATCATCTGCTGGCGAATCTCGGCCTGGCCAGAGTGCTGACGGAAAGAGGCATCCCGGTGCTCTTAAGCGACGGGATCAGTCTGCTTGTACCTCTGTTCGGCAGGGATAGAGTACGGATCCTGTGGCCGGAAAAGCCCATACCTGAACAGAAATGGCTGTTTTCCAGCATAGCTCTTAGTGATTTGGTTACCGGCATCACTTATCAGTCAGCACAATTCCCGGTAGAGAACTATTCTTTACCACGAGGCACCAGCCTCGGTCTGAGTAACCGCGGACTCAGTCCTCACCAGGTCGATTTTAGTCTTGAGCTGGAATCCGGCAGCCTTATGGTCATTGTGACCGGAGTAGATTAAATTGTTACGATAGTGAAAAGAGGATAATCACGCAATTCCTCCCGGCCTTGTAGAAAATCTAATTCGATAAAGAACAGTAGGCCGACTACTTCGCCGCCCAGCTTTTCTACCAATTCTATATTGGCTTTAGCCGTTCCACCGGTAGCCAAGAGATCGTCAACGATCAGGACTTTAGCCCCCGGGGTAATCGCATCCCGGTGTATTTCCAAGGTATCGGAGCCATATTCCAAATCATAAGTGACGGAAACCGTTGCGGCCGGCAGCTTGCCTGCCTTGCGTACGGGTACGAAGCCGACTCCGGCGGCACAGGCCAAAGGTGCCCCCATGATGAAACCGCGTGATTCAATTCCGACAATCAGATTGAAATCCAAATCCGCTACTGCAGCCAGCATTTGTCTTATGGCTTCGCCGAATAATTCGGGATCTTTCAGGATGGTGGTAATGTCAATAAAGTCGATGCCCTCTTTTGGGAAGTCGGGCACATGTCGTAAATGTTCCTTTAGGTCAAGCATAAAAGCCTCCCAGCTCTAATTCATATCCAGCATATTATATACTTACTTGGGCTCGAATGCAGGGGCGTATGGTTAAGCGTGTTACAAAAACTGGCAGCTTCAAGTATAAGCTGGAGTAGGGTTTTCAAACATGCTAGAATTGAAGCATATTTTATTTAGTCAGTATGACTGAAATTTCCTTAGGTACTTTGATATTATTTTCGGAAGAGGACGGTAAAGATATGAAGAAAACTCCACTCAATGACAGACATAAAAAACTGGGAGCCAAAATGGTCGATTACGCCGGCTGGGAGATGCCGGTCCAGTATGAGGGCATTGTCCCCGAAACCGCAGCTGTCCGCAAGAAGTGCGGCATTTTTGATGTCTCCCATATGGGCGAAATATTGGTGACCGGCGATCAGGCAGGGAGTTTCCTGGATTGGCTCTTGACCAGACGTGTGACAGGCAAGGCGCCGGATCAGATTACTTATGCCATCATGTGTTATAACGACGGAGGCGTTGTCGATGATCTGCTGGTTTACCCGGCCGATGGCTGCTATCTGCTAGTCGTAAATGCTGCCAATAAAGACAAGGATCTGTTGCATCTGGCTGACAGCCTTAATCTCTTCAGGGCAGAAAATAACCTGTCAGCTGATGCCGTAATGATTGAGGATCACTCAGATCGTTATGCGCAGATTGCCATTCAGGGTCCTGAGAGCAAAAACTATATGCAAACAGTCTCGGAAATACTGCAGTCGGATGCTGAGACCGCAGAGGCGATAAGCGGGCTCAAGCGTTTCCGCTGCCTGCTGCCGGACCGTGGACAGCATGAGCCTGATACGATCATTTCACGGACCGGCTATACAGGTGAAGACGGTTTTGAGATCTATGGACAGAACACAGTTATTTGGGAACTGTGGGATGCTTTGGTCAGTGCCGGTTGCGCACCCTGCGGTTTGGGAGCCCGTGACGCTTTAAGATTTGAGGCCTGCCTGCCTCTGTACGGACATGAAATGTCGGAGACGATCAATCCGCTGGATGCCGGCTTAGATTTCTTTGTCAACTTTGATCGCGAATTTCAAGGCGACAAAATGCAAAAGACGCGGAAGTTGGTCAGACTTATCAATCCGGGCAAGCAGATTCCCCGGGACGGCTATCCGGTTTTTCAAGCCGATCTGGAAGTGGGTTATATAACATCCGGCGGTTTCTCGCCGACTTTGGGCAGAGGGATTGCCAATGCCTTAGTTATAGATAATCTGGTCCTGGGACCGGAGCTTATAGTAGAAATCAGGGGCAAGCAGGTTCCGTTCAAGGTAGTGGACAAATTCCTGTCCGAATAGAATTTGCTGTCCGGCGCAAGGCGCTAAATTATTAAATTGGAGGTTAAAATGACTAAAGTAGAGAAAGATCTTTATTACACAGAAGATCATGAATGGGTCAGAGTCGAGGATAATACGGCTGTGGTCGGAATTACGGATTTTGCTCAGGAACAGCTGGGCGATATTGTTTACGCAGAAGCTGAAGATATCGACACCGAAGTAGAAGCTGGCGATGTGATCGGAAGCGTTGAATCTGTCAAGATGGCTTCGGATGTCTATGCCCCCGCAGCCGGCAAGATAATCGCCAGGAATGAACAGCTGGAAGAGGAATCCGAGCTGATTAATGAGGATCCTTATGGCAGCTGGTTTGTCAAGATTGAGTTGAATGATCCCGCAGAGCTGGAGCAACTGATGGATGCCAAGGCTTATCAGGCCTTGGTTGAGGAGAGCGACTAATGAAAGGGTATCTCCCCATCGATCGGGAACAGAGAACGGAGATGCTGGCTGAGGTCGGGATCGAGATCGAGGATCTATTTGCGACTATTCCCGAGGAGATCCGCTTGCCAGAGACTGATTTTACCCATCTGGCTCGGCATGGCCTCTCGGAGATGGAAATCAGACGAGAAATCAGTGCCCTGGCCGCTAAGAATATCTCCACAGCGGATTATGACTGTTATCTGGGCGCGGGCATCTATGATCACTTTGCTCCTGCTGCTGTCTCTCATCTAATACAAAGGCAGGAATTTCTGACTGCCTATACACCTTATCAGGCGGAAATCTCGCAAGGGACTTTGCGGGCGATCTTTGAATGGCAAAGTTATATCTGCCGCCTGACAGGACTTGATGTCTCTAATTCTTCAATGTATGACGGCGCTTCTGCCGCGGCGGAAGCAATGCTCCTGGCTATGAGAGCGACGCGTCGTGACAAGGTCTGGATCTCAGGCGGATTGAATCCGGAATATAT
>JAAYQX010000021.1 GCA_012519085.1 Clostridiaceae bacterium | reverse complement strand
TATACCCTGACAGAGGCGGCAAAGTTACGAAAAACCGGCGAACAAAAGAAAATTTCCGAGCTGACGCCAAGTTATTTCAAAAACCTCAGCTAGATGCGGTAGAAACGCGGCTAGGTTTGACGCTTACCTTGAATGCATTAAAGTGTTTAAAGATGGATAATCAACAATAAACTCTTTCGACAGGGCTAATGCTATGCCTCATAGAAGGTTATTAGATAAAAATATAACTCTAGAGTTTATCGGGCCTCTCTAGGTAATACCCCGTAAAAACAGTGTGTAGAACTCCACCATGCTTTGCAGGTTCTGAAGAGACAGGTATTCCCCGTCCCCGTGTATGAGTTCGAGCTCCCGCTCGCTGACGCGAGCGGGCAGGAACCGGTAAGCGTTTTCTGTGACTTGCTCATAATGCCTGCAGTCGGTACCGCCGGTCATAAGGTACGGAGTGATCACGGCGTCCGGAAAGACGGAAGCGATGCACGACTTCAAATGCTTCATACCTTGACTGTCTAGATCTGATGCTTTGGTCGGTTCGTCGCGCAGGATTGTTTCTGCCGTGAAAGGGATACCTATCTCTTGAAATCGCTTTAAGACGGCGTCTGAACTATCGTCCTGAAGGATGCGGACATTGACGGTGCATTCGGCTGTATGGGGAAGTACATTGTGCGCTGTTCCACCCCCTGTCATAGTGAAGACAGAAGTCGTGCTGAGCATAGCAGCTGTCTGGCCATTGGCCATCATAATACGGATGATCACCGGCGCAAATAAGTCCGGGCGGGCGAGAACAAATCCCGCGATTCCTTTCCGATGAGGTGCGACGGCTTTGAGCATCGCTTTCACGGTTTCCGTCAACCTAGGTTTCTGAGGATTCGCCACTACCGCGCTAATAAACCTGCCCATTTCCCCGATCGCCGTCTTTTGGGGAGGCGTCGACGAATGTCCCGTGTCTCCTTTAAACGTCAGTCTAAAACTCGCGTTCCCTTTTTCCGCCACACCGATGACAGCCACAGGTTTCTCAATTCCCATCATGGCGCCGTCAGCGACCGCGCCGCCTTCATCAAGGACATAATCAAACACGAGCCCCTGCTCTAGGAAATAAGCCGCGATTTTCTGCGCTCCATGTGCGCCGCCCACTTCTTCGTCAAATCCAAAAGCAAACCAAATGTCTACAGGCGGTTCGTACGCTTCTTGGAGCAGTGCCGTGACAGACTCAAAAATAGCAATTAGCGATCCTTTGTCGTCAAGACTTCCGCGACCATAAACTTTTCCATCTCCGATC
The DNA here is from genome assembly GCA_012519085.1 of Clostridiaceae bacterium. Lineage (GTDB taxonomy): Bacteria > Bacillota > Clostridia > Saccharofermentanales > DTU023 > UBA1046. The sequence continues at coordinate 30,609 of JAAYQX010000021.1, read as the reverse complement.
TGTCCGGAAAAAGGCGGAAAAGGCCAGCCACTGTCACCGGCGGGTACGACATCGTAGTGTGCTGTCAGCAAAACACGCCTACTGCTATCTTGCCCCTGCCAGCGGAAAACAAGTCCATGTTTGTTGATCCTAATTTTCTCGAGTTTTTCGTGTAGGAGCGGGTATGTTTCTACAAGAAAAGTCTCAAACGCTGAAAATTGAGATAAATCCATCTGGGAAATATCCTCATGTGAGACGGTCTTGAAACGCAGCGACTGGCTTAAATGTTCCGCGGCGGGTGTGATATTCGGCATTGGGAACTCCTTCTCAGTTACATGATCGGACTTATGAAACAATCCATGTCAAATCGGGCATAGGACTGCAAATGCAGCCCTCGTTTCGGTGCGTTGTCAAACGGCTAAAACAATCCGGCTCCGAGCAGGTGAATGACTAGAAGCCATCCTACGCTCAGAACTATTAATACCATTTGTAAAGGCAGTGTCCATTTGAGCCATTTGGGATAGCTGACGACGGACAAACCCAGGGCGATCATCAGCGCAGCGTTGGTCGGGTACAGGAGGTTGCTGAAACCGTCGCCGAAGAGATAAGCCTGAACGGCTACCTGCCGGTGCAGTCCGAGGAAATCCGTCAGCGGCAGCACCAGCGGCAACACCAGAAAAGCCTTGGCCGAGCCGGAGCTTATGAAGAAGTTCATCACGAGCACCATGAGATAAAGTAGGAGCAGGCCGCCGACAGCGGATAGCCCCTCAAAACGCATGGACGCCTCATAAAGCAGATAATCCATGACAAGAGAGCGCGTCATGATGAGCTTGATGCTCATCGCCATCAGGATCAGCAAGATAGCGGGAGCCACGCCGCCTATGCCGCGAAGGAAAGCTTTTCCGGCTTCTTTAAAGCTCATGACGCGGCTGAGCAGCACACTTCCAAACGATAGCACGACGAAAAGCAGAGCAATCAGCGGGAAGAGGATGGACGAGAGTGCGGGGATAAAGAATCCTGCAACGAGCAGAAGAGGCAAGAGGAGAAGGCCAATCCCGAAAATCTTCAGGCCGCGGTCAACACCGGTTTCATACGTCAAATCATAGGCGACAGGAGTATCCAAGTCTTCTTTGTAAACCGGAGAGAGCTTGGGATTTTTCTCGATCTTTTTAACGTAACGAAGTAGGAAAAGCTGTAAAATCACGTACACGGAGGCAAAGATCAGCACACGCAGACCGATGGCGGAAAACGCGGACAGTCCGGCGAGCTGCTGCGCGACCCCTACCGTGAACGGATTGATCGTTGCCGCGCCAAACCCAAGACCGGAAGAAAGAAGACTCATACCAAGTCCCGTCATCGAGTCCCACCCAAGCCGCCTGGAGAGGGCGATACAGAACGGAACCATGATAATCAGTTCTTCAAAAATCCCGAAAACTGATCCGAAGAGCATGAAGAAGAGGCTGACCAGCATGAGCAGCCGGTAGCGTGAGGCGTGGAAACGTTTAGTGATGCGGTCCATCAACCGCGCGACCATGCCGCAGGAGAGCAAAATCGTGAAACTCCCCCCGATGAGAAGGAGAAAAATGAGAATCACGCCAACGATGGCGGCGTCATCTGACAAGAATACCTCAAACGGCGAGGTCAGAAAACGCCAGAGGGGGATTTTCGGTTTTTCCTCCGGTTGAAATGTGCCGGCGACAATTTGCTCGTGCCCATCCACGGTTTCACGCCTGAACGATCCTGAAGGGAGTGTGTAAGAGAGCACGGTTGCCAAAATCATGAGTGCGAGCAGAACCGACAGAGAAAGGATAAAAGAGCGTTTGCCGATTTTAATAGATTGTTGATTCATGGGGCACCTCCCCTGAATGTCGTTTTCATTACAATATAACCTAATTAACTAACAGCCACACTAAGAAGAATGCGATGCACGTCAGGACGGCGTCATGTCCGTAGGGCGTAGGAATGTAGCAGAAATTAGCAAAAAGGATGCCTGCTGTTTCTATATTATGTATCACCGCCGACCGTCAGAGGCGGATCACTGTTACCTCATCGACCCGGGCGGCACACAGACACATACTGTATCCCGGCGGGGCGGACAGTGGTCGAAGCTGTGCACCCTGCGGAAGAGGGGCCGTGATATCGAAAGTATCAAAGCCGGACAAGATCCCCTCGCCGGTATATTTGACAAAGCTCTCCTTGGCCGTCCAAATCTCGAAGAATGCGGGCAACGCGTATTCCACTGCCGCCAGTGTGCTGTTCTCCCTGGGGTGAAAAAATCGCCGGGAGAGCTTAGACACGTCACAGGATATCTGCTGCTGAATGTCCAATCCCACAGGAGATGCACCCAGTGCGCACGCCCAAAAGGCGCCGCTGTGCGAAATTGAGAAGTGCACATCGGGCGCTTGCCGGAAAAAGGGCCGGCCACTCGTCTCCTCTTCCCTTTGCCAGCCCGCCGTCTCTCGCCCCGTGTAACGCGCCGCCGCGTCCAGCAGACGAAGGCGGCGCGGCAGGATATGGGCCTCCGGATATAGGTACACCGTGAAGTTTGCCCCGCTCAAGGTTACTCCAGTCCTCGCTCCTTAATATAGGCAATGACATCCCTCACATGTCGCAGATTCCAGATATCTCGTGCGGGGATCTTGGTTTTGTAGTGTGCCTCAAATGCGGCAACGATGTTCACAATATCGAATGAATTCAATTCAAGATCTTTGACAAAATCCGTATCCGGGGTCACGCCCTTCTTGCCGGTCACGTCAAATATAATGTCTTGGATCAGCTTCAGCATAGTTTCTCCTTCACTTCACGGCCAGGTCGTTCCGGTTCTCTGCCGCATACCGTTTTATTTTCATGGATGAGGTCTTTGTAAACTCCCGCTCCCGCAGGTTGACCACCTGCAGCTGCTGATAGGCGGGTAGCGTCGAGTTGAGACGGTCAATCTCATGCTGCAGCGCTCCCAAAACTTCATAGTCCTCCATGTGCTCGGTCAGTTTAGGATCCGGATAGATATTGACAGCCGGCTGGACGTCATCCGCATCCCCACCGGACACAACGCCGTATACCAGTGCATCCTTGACCATGGGAATGGTCAGCACCATCTCTTCCAGCTTCTCCGGTGAGATCTTTTTCCCATTTTTCAAAACAATCAGATTTTTAGTCCGTCCGGTAATGAACAGGTGTCCGCGGGCATTTCTTGACCCCAGGTCGCCGGTGCGGAACCAACCGTCCTGCAAAACGGCTGCTGTGGCTTCAGGATCTTTGTAGTAGCCACCCATGACGCTAGGTCCCCGCACCAGGATTTCGCCGTCTACCAGCTTCATTTCGTATCCCGGCAACAGTATCCCCACCGACTCCAGATTCCAGGACAGATTCCGATTGACCGAAATTAGTGGCGAACACTCGGTAATGCCGTACCCCTGCAGCACCAGTACACCCAATGCTTCCAGCTGGCGAGAAATATCCGTGTTCATATGGGCACCGCCACAGACAATCAGGCGTAGGTGACCAAAGTATTGGTCCCGAATCTGCTCCCGTTCCCTCTGACCAACCGTGAGCTTGAATTTCCGAAACATTAAGAAGCGTTTGAGCAAACGATTAACCTCTTCTTCGCGCCCAGCGCGCCTGATCTGTGCCCAGACCGAGTTATAAAGGGCCTCAACCATCAGGGGTACCGCGATCACGGTCTCGGATTCCGACAGCGCCAGGTCGCGCAGCATGGTGGCTAGATTGCCATTGATGGTCAGTCGCGCGCCCTTGAGCAAAGAACAGATCACACCGCAATTGAGCCCGTAGGCGTGAAAGAACGGGAGCCCCACGAAAATCGACTGCCCCAAGTCCACAGTGGCTACGGCGGCACCTGCGTTTTGCAGCAGATTTCGGTGCGTCAGCACAACTCCCTTTGGCTCCGCGGTTGTCCCGGAAGTGAATATGAGTACGGCAGGCTGCTCTGGCGTCAGCGCCGGCGGCTCTGTCTCCTTGATCTCTATACCCTCGCGGTATAACGCGCCAAACGTTCCCCCTACAGAGGTGTCGCTCTCCGGGGCAGTAAGAGAAAATACACACTGTATATCAGCATTCTGCCCCAGCATAGGCATACAGATAGGCAGTAGGCTGGGGGAGGCAAAGACCACCTGCGCATCTGCCTGCTTGATCATACTGCGAATGGTATTATCATTTTGTTCAATGTCCACGCAGATCGCCACACCACCGCTTGACACGACGGCAAAGAAAAGCACGAGCCACTCATAGCTGTTCTCACCGACGATGGCCACTCGTTTTTCAGCCAAAGAGTGGGCGTTTAGTGCACGCCGCAGCACCGCCACATCGGCACAGAGCGTCCGATAGGAATGACTCCGCATCTGCCCATTTTCATCCGCATAGCAGATGGCCGGGCTGTCTCCGAATGCGGAGATCCCCTGTAAAAAGTCAGTAAAAGTTTCATAGTATACAGTTGGATTCCAATGGGGGGTTTTCATAGTTTAAAGATCCTTTCAGCAAATAACTCCGTTCGCTCGGTCAACGCGATCTCCTCTTTTGGCAATTTGGGAATCAGCGCGAGGAAGACATCGACCATAGCGCCGTCAAATTGGATATCCTTGTTATCCCTTAACTGTTTGGCGGCCTCTTCGAAGGTCATCTTGGACCTGTAACGGCGGGTAGACGTCATGGCGTCAAATGCATCGGCGATAGAGATGATCCGCGATTCCTCCGGGATCTCCTCTCCGATCAGGCCATCGGGATAACCTCCGCCGCCATATCGCTCATGGTGGCTGCGCACAATAGGCACAATCTCACGAAAATGTGTAATCGCCGACAAAATGGAGCAGCCATACTGCGGATGCTTACGAATAACGTCGAGTTCCTCATTGGTCAGTCGACGCTCAGCCAGTAGAATTTCATCAGGCACCGCCATTTTACCTATGTCGTGTAATAGGCCAGCCAGCTGCACTCGCTCACAGAATTTCTCTTCCTTGCCCAGCGCAACTGCTAACTGGACCGCGTAATAGGCAACTCGGTCGGAATGGCCACGGGTGTAAATATCCTTAGCGTCGACCATGAGGCGCAGTGCCTGGATCACCTCGAGGTAGCCCGTCTTGACTCGTGTCATCAGGGCGTTGTTTTCCAGAGCCGACGCGCACTGACGGGAAAAAATCTCGAAGAGCCGCTCCTGATAAAAGCCCGGCTTCTTCTGCGTCTCCAGAGCTAGAACGCCAACGGCATTGCCATCGGTATCCTGGAGCAGCGTCCGCATGCATAGCCCTGTCTCCTCCATGGCCTCAATCTGCCCCAACAACTGCTGCGGCGTCATACCGTCAAGTGTCTCAAATTTCTTGCCGAAGGCGTAGCGCACAAGTTTCCGCGGTACCGTCTCCGACCAAGCCGCCAAAAAACCACTTGTACAGGTCCAAAGTCGTTTGGCAATCTTAAGGATAGGCGGCGCTTCCAAAGCATCGGCCGTACGGAAGCTGTAGATCTCTGGTAACGCGTTTGCCAACTCGGCCAGGCTTTTCTGATAAGCTTTGATAGTCCGCATGTGATCAATTGATTTGATGCACGATTCCACCAGGAGCTCCAGCTGATCGAAGCGGTCACTCTTTTCATAATAGCCCTGAATGTCCAGAGCGCGTATGGTACGGATAGGCGGAACCATACTTTTATGCCCGGTGAGGAGAATGATGAACAGATCCTGATTAAAGGTACGTATCTGCTCAACCACTTGATCGCCGCAAATAGGCGTCATCAGGAAGTCCAGCAGTAGAATGTCATAGTTGCCGACCCGTATACGCTCGATGGCGGCATAGGGGTCGTTTTCAATATCAACACGATAACCGAGCGGTTGAAAATAAGACTGAATGGTCTCGGTCATGATAGGGTCATCATCCAAGGTCAAAATCGAGTATTTATTTTCATCTGCCCTATATCGTTTTTTTCTCATGTTCTTATTACCTCCCCGCATTCAATCCGTGAAATAGAGACCATTTCCAAAGGGATGGAAAACCCAAATATAGCTCCTCCGCTAGGGTTATCTTTAGCCCACATGAAACCGCCGAACTTCCCCCGCACAATCGAGTTCGATATAAACAATCCTAAGCCGGTCCCCTTGGTGCCTTTGCTGGTGATCATCTCGCGGAACAGCCGATCGCGTACCCGCGCGTCAATCCCACTGCCTGTATCCTTCACATATATGCTGAGATGTGTCTCATCTTCTTCGACCCCGATGTATATTTCTTTCGTTTCTGAGTCCCTCTCTGCGTAAATAGCGTTCCCCACCAAATTATTGACCACCTGAATCAGATTGTTGATGTCTCCGGTGAGTATGATGCGCTCCTGAGGATCGTACTCCAAAATTAGCTTGCAGCCGCTGGTCATCAACTCGTGCCGCATGAGTAGTGCCGTGCGCCTGATGAGCTCATCGAGTGTAAATTCCCGCTTCTCTAAGTTGTCCAGATTGGTGGTCTGATCCTTGATCGCCGTGATAATATCAGACATATATGAACAGGAGGTACTGATCTTGCCCAACCACTCGTCGATCTCCCCATATATCTCAAGGTAGTCCTCCAGGACAACCTCCTCATCTCCCTGGGATTCCCGCGCCTCCTGCACCAGCCTACTGGTGGCGGCAGTGCAACCCGCAATACTCATGATCGGCGTCTTCAGGTTATGGGCCAGGCCACCCACCATCTGCCCTAAGAAGGCCAGTCGATCCTGTTCCATCATGCGCGTCTGACTCTCATGCAACTGCTGCATGCTCTTTTTGACTTGCGTAATGTCCTTGAAGACTACCACAAACCCGGATAACTTGCCATCAATTTCTAACGGTGTAATATCTACCATGTAGTAGTATTTTTTGCTCGACTCACCGTCCTTCTCGGGCACTATCACCGCCTGCTCATAAGTGAGCGGAACTTGGCTCTCCGCGCAGGATTGCACTGCGGAAATTAAAATATAGAGTGTCGACTGCCCGTCATTATCTTTTTCGTCGATGCAGTCTTTCAGGTACTTATTGGTAGTGATCCCGTAGAGTTGCCCGAACACAGTCCGAAAACGCTGGTTTTCATTTACCACGAGGCCAGATTCGTTGAGCACCAGATATCCGTCCGAGATCCAGTCCAAAATATGTTGTGTGGCCACTGGGACAATATCCAGCAGATGAAGTCGGTAAATGGCGATAAATGTGCAGATCAACGTTGCGGTAAAGCTGAGCGGCGTGGCAAAAATAGAGAGGTCTGCAATCCCGAAAGTAGCCACCATACTGACCACCAGCGGTATCAGCTCCCCCAGCACCAGCATGGCAACCTGCATCCTATAGAGCCGGTTGCGACTCTTGACGCCGAAGCGAATGAGCAGGATAGTAGCTATAATCAGGCAAATATAGGTATAGGCACCCGAGATGAGCATATACGGTCCAAATTCCAGTTCGCTGCGTACCACGGCAAACACGCGGTAATGCAAGTGATGAAGAGGGTTAGTCCAAACTACGATATTGGTGATAATCGGGATAATGAGTAGCAGAAACCAGCGCCTCGGCATTTCCACCTTGCCAGTGATGAATGCGAGGGCGATCAACAGCATGATGACCGGAGTAAAAGCACCCCCGATATAGCTCAGGGAATCCAACACAAACAACACCTTCATGTCCAACGGGTCGACAAAAGCGATGCCAAGCATGGCAAGTAACCAAACGAGAAAGACCACACAAAGCCAAACGTAAAGCTTCTGAATCAACTGCTGCCGCTTAGCGGAAAATAGATTCCAAATGAGGAATATGGCGCAGACCAAAATGAGCCATAAGATCATAGTGATTTCAAAATCGCTGATCACCTTTCTTCCTCCTCTATCATCTTTCCCCCTCCTCTGATGTTGTAAGATCAGATAAACGCATCCAGCACCCGGTGCACGTCTGTGTCCGGCCAGTGAAAGCCAGCTGCGGCCATACTGCTTTGAGTAAGTGTCGTGGAGACCGCGATTGAGGATACATCACTCTGAAACTGGTTCCACAGTTCGACGACCGCATCTACTTCAGGTGATGTGCCATCGGCGACCCGCTTGGAGAGCAATGTGGCAAACTCCGCTTCGGACAGAATCTGCAGTCCCGGAATCACCTTGGCAAGGGTCTCTCCCATAGGGGCAGGGTTGGGTTCAATGATATGACTCACAGTGTGCGGAGCGTTGCGGAGAACCACAATAGCCTCGGCACAGATGTCCACCGGCGTTAACTCCAGCGGCATCATCGCCATAGCAGCAGGCAGTGCGCCCAGTACCGAAATGCCCCGCACCGCGCGATAGAAAGCATTAGACGCCTGATTCCGCTGAAATACACCGTCCGACGCGCGGCCCACAAGGCGGCCGATCCGGAAAATTCGGGCGCATAGCCCCTGCTCAATCGCCTGACATATCTCCCGTTCGGCCAAAAACTTGCTCCTGGTATAGAAGTTGTCTGCCCAATTTTGCCCTATGTCTAAATCGTTTTCGGTGAAAATGCAGGTACGCTGCGGCATCGCCTGCAGATGGGATCCACTGACGCTGATCGTGGAGATGTGATAGAGAGCAGCGTTTGCCCGGCGGGTAAAGTCGATCACCTGCTTTGTCCCCTCCAGATTTGTGACAAGGAGGGCATCATCGGCCGCATAATGGCGGACGTCGGCCGCCGCGTGGAAAACCGCATTCACCTGCGCTTGGAGCGCTGCGTACTGCGCATCCGGGAGACCCAGGTTTGGCTGCGTGATATCCCCTTCCAGAATCTCTATCCGCGTGCCCTTGCGTTTTGTCCAACCGTTCCCGAAATACCAGGAGAGAGTCTCCCAAAGACGGTCGGGGCGCCCACCGCGCAAAAGACAGATCACCTTTTCGGTCCCATGCTCCAGCAAGCTACGCAACAGATGCGCACCCAAAAATCCGGTCGCGCCGGTCAGCAGAACGGTGGTCAGCGCTGGTTGGATTTGATTTGCCACCTGCGGCACCTGCGCTGTTACATTCAGCACTTCTGCAGGGGGCGCAGACGTCATCTGCGCCGGATCCGCCGCCAACGACGAAGAGGATGCATAAGCTGAGAGCATCTGCGCCTGCTTCTGTGCGGTCGGTACGCGATAAAAGTCAGCCAGCGTCATGCTGATCCCCCGGTTAAAGTATTCGCTCAAAACACTCAGCGCCGAGAGGGAAGTGCCACCTTGTTCAAAGAAAGAAACCTCCGTGCTGAGATTTTGATTTTTCAGGATGGTTCTCCAGATCGCCAGCAGTTCCTCGGCGTCCATCACTCGCGTTACGGCCGGTTTGGCACCGGATGGCGCTGCAGATAGCGGCACCGGAGGCTGGGACGAAATGTGCTCAGTCTCTAGATTCGGCTCCACCTCAAAGGCGGAGATAGAACTGTGTCCTGAGGCGTACTCGTCATCTTCCTCCGACAAGGTCTCTGCCACAGACGTGCCCGATGAACAATTCTGATCAAGGATATATGTGGTCGGCGGCGCGGCGTTATCCGGTCCCAAGAACATGTCCCTAATGGCGAGCATGTCCAACTTTCCACTGGCATTATAGGGCATCTGGTGTAGTGTAAGAATTCGGGATGGGATCATATATGAAGGCAGACTTCGCTCCAGCTCCTCCTTAAGCGAAGGCGATTGCAGGGTTTCCGGCGTGACAACAGCATACAGCGTCGTGGAGCCGTCCGGGTTGCTTACCGGGACCGCGACTGCCTGTTCAGCACCAGCATTCAGCAGCGCCTCGGTAATTTCAACCAGTTCGACGCGATTACCGTTGATTTTGATCTGCCCGTCGGTTCGTCCGAAACACTCGATCCGTCCGTCGCTGCGCAGACGGCCGATGTCGCCGCTGCGGTACATTTTTTCACCGGGGAAAAAGGGATCGGGCAGGAACACGGCCTGGGTCAGGTCGGGACGAGCAACATACCCGTCGGCGAGACAGCGGCCTGCCACATAGAGTTCCCCGCGCACAGTAGGCAAGACCGGACGTAGCTCCTGATCCAGCACATAGATGCGGCAGTTGTCCAGCGGCGTCCCAATGGTGACAGGCTCCCCTGCTGCCAATTCCGCCGCCGTCACATAGACTGCCGTTTCGGTGGGACCGTACATGTTGATCAGCCGTCCGGCACAGGACGCTTTGAACTTGGCCACAAGGGCGGAGGTAACCATTTCACCCGCCACAATCGTAAAGGATAGCGAAGCAACGGACTGGGCAAAGGCATTATTGCTCAGGCACATTTGCAGACGGCTGGGTGTAAACTGCGCGATACGGGGCTGATGAGCGCGAATCAGTTCGGCTAGCCGCCACGGCAGGAGCATCTCCTCTTCGTCTGCCAGCACGACAGCAAAGCCCTGGGCCAGCGCTAACAGCGTCTCAGTAATAAAGATGTCAAAGGTAACATTAGTGATGCAAAGGACTGGCCCCTCTTCCCCCTTCATCCAAACGCGCATACTCTCCAGCAGATTGGCCAGCGCTCGGTGGGGAATCTGTACTCCCTTCGGTTTTCCGGTCGAACCCGAGGTAAACAGGATATACATCGGGGCTGTCCCCGGCGGGATATGCGTCTGCTCAATGGAATCCGCCGGCTCACTGGTTCGCACAACAGGACGCACACATGCCTCCTCCGGCAGTTCCGCCGCTGTCTGGTCGTCGCAGAGAATCACCCGCACATCGGCGGTTTCCATCATATATGCTATGCGAGCAGGCGGGTAATCCGATAGGAAAGGAACATAGACGGCACCGGCCTTCAAGATGCCAAGGAGAGCAGCGAGCAGCGTGGGAGAACGCCGACAGGCCAGGCCCACCCGGTCGCCCGGGCAGACCCCATGCCGCACCAGCAGCCCCGCCAGTAAACAGGCCTGCTCCTCCAGTTCGCCATAGGTGACCACTTGGTCGTGCCAGAGCACCGCCGTCGCCTGTGGGTGATCCTGTGCCTCCTCCTCGATGGTGCAGTGGACAGGCAGGTCGAGATAAGGGACCACACGGCGATTCGGTTGGTCAAAGAACCGCCGTTGATCAGCAGGCGCCAGGAAACGCAGCTCCTGCACAGTTGCCGGCGGTCGGTCAGAAACCAGCTGCCGCAGCAAATAGGCAAAGCAACGGCCGAAAAAGGCGATGGTCTCCCGCTCAAACAGGCTGGAAGCATATTCGATGAAGAATTGATAGCACCCGTCCTGCTTGACAGCTTCCACACTTAAATCCATTTTAGCCGTCTTGGTCGAGATGGGCAGGTACTGCAGGTCGATATCATCCAGTCGGAACCCCGCGGTGTCCAGAGGACGCACTTGAAACAGCACCTGATAAAGCGGGTTCTGCGCCGTAGTACGCGGGAAGTTATGAAGGGACAGGATCTGCTCCAGCGGATAATCCGCATGGTCGATCATGCCCAATGTGCCGGTCTTCACCTGCTCAAAATAGGTGTGCAGATCGCCTGCCGGCCGCAAGCGCAGCGGCATGGTACCCATCAGTGGCCCGCAAATATCGCGCAGCTCCGGCCGCGTGCGGTAGGAGATCGGCGTGCCGATTACCACATCTGCCTGCCCGGACAGCTTGGCCAGCAGCAGGCCAAATGTGCCCGCCAGGAACATATAGGTGGTGAGCTCCCGCATCTCACAATAGCGATCGATTGCGCGGCTGACCTCCTCCGAGAGGATCAACCGTTCACTGTCACCGCAAAAATCGAACACAGACGGCCGCGGACGATCCAGCGGCAGCTCCAATGTGCCGGAATAACCCTCCAGTTCCCGTCTCCAAAAGTCTTTGTTCTCTTCCTCCTCCGGGGGAGCATGCTCATCGCGGTACCAGGCGTAGTCCAAATAGGACAAATGGGCTGACGGAGTTTCTCCCCGATAAAAGGTACTGAGCCGGTCGAGCAGCAGGGGCGTGCTGACGCCGTCTGAGATTATATGATGTAGATCCACCAGAAGATACCAGCGTTCTTCCTCGTCCTGCCAAAGCGCAGCACGTATCAGTGGCGCGCGTGCCAGATCAAATGGTTGCAAGAATTGTGCGAACGCCGCCTCGCTATCGGGCGCTGTGAGCAGTGGCAGCTCAAATTCCACTTCTTCGGCTACACAGGCCACAACCTCACCCTCCCGGGGAACAAAAGCGGTGCGAAACATAACGTCGTCCCGTATCATGGCACGAAACGCATCGGTAAGCCGTACTGCATCCGGCCGTTCACTCATGAGAAAGGCACCGGGCATGTGATAGGCAAAACCGCTGGAATCCATGTGGGACTGCACATAAATGCTCTTTTGCATAGCAGAGAGCGGATAAGTCGAGCGGGCGGGCGCAGTGGAAATGGTCTCGGTAGTTGCCTCGGCCTGTCCCAGAGAGAGTAATTCCTCCAGACGCTGTACCGTTCGGCATGCATACAGATCGGAGATCAACAGCCGTACGCCGAAGTGCTCCTCGATTAGGCCAAGGGTCTCCATCGCATTCAGCGAATTCCCTCCGCAGAGGAAGTAGTCGCTGTCAACACGCAGATTCGGTTTTTTCAAAACGGTCTGGAACACAGAAAGCAGCTGGGCCTGCCGCTCATTTTCCACCGGCTGCTGGCCCTCCTCCTGTGAAGGTAGCGGCAGCAGGTGTTCCTCCACCTTTCCGTTTGCTGAAAGGGGGATAGACTCAACTTGTAAAATATTGGTGGGAATCATGTAGCGCGGCAGATGGGCAGCGGCATAGGTTAGCAACTCGACCTCAGGGATGTGCTGGTCCGCAACATAGTAACCGACCAGCAAAGGGTTGTCATCACGCTCCCAAACACGAACCACAGCATCGGTGACCTCCGGATGACCGCGCAAGCAGGCTGCGATCTCCTGCGGATCCACCCGCATCCCGCGCAACTTTACCTGCCGGTCGCACCGGCCGGCCAGCAGCAACTCCCCTTCTTCAGTCCAACAGGCAAGATCGCCGGTCTTATAGAGGGTCTCCCCCATTTCAAATGGGCTGGGGAGGAAACTGGCCTCTGTCAGTTCGGGTGCATTGCGGTAGCCGCGCCCAACGCAGACGCCACCTACATACAGTTCCCCATAGACATGTACAGGCAACGGCTGAAGTTCATTGTCCAAAATATAAAGATGGCAGTTCTCCATCGGGCGGCCGATAGTAATCCGCTCGGCACAGTCAACCCGCGCACAGCTAACCGCCACCGTTGCCTCCGCCGGTCCGTACTGATTGTAGATGCGCGCATCGGTGTAGCCTTTCAATCGCTGCAATAGCTCACCGGTAAATACCTCGCCGCCGCAGACGATACTCTCCAGTCTGCGCAACGCCTTGGTAAACTCCGCATTCTGCATCAGCGCAGATAGACGTGACGGCGTCGTTGACAGGAAACCGACACCATACTCCCAGATCAGCCGCGCCAAAATAGTCGGATTTTCCTGCTGCGGCTCATCCGTCAGCAGGATGGTACGCCCACACAGAAGAGCTACCACACTCTCCAGCAGGAAGGCGTCAAATCCCACGTTGCACAGCGAGAGTACCGCGCCACCCTTGCTATAGATAGGGCGCATGGCCATTGCGAGATTGAGCAGGCTCTTCTGCCGAATCTCCACACCCTTCGGCTGTCCGGTACTGCCAGATGTGTAAACAACATAGGCCAGGTCGTCCGGGTGGCCGCGCCGAGCGGGCGCCGAATCGCATGGCAGGGAATCATAGTCCAGGAACGGGATATCAAGCTCACCCAGCGGCTGAGTGAGATCCGGGATGGAAAGTAGCCGTGCCGCACCGCTCTGTTGAAGGATGTTCAGGATGCGCTGAGTGGGCAGATCAAGCGGCAGTAGCAGCCAGGCGCAGTTTGCCTGCATGATGCCCACCATAGCCGCAAACAGGCGACGGTCGCGGGGCAACAAGACGGCAATCACTTCACCTTCCTCCGGAAGGGCGGCGGCGACCCGCTCCCCCTCGTGACGTAGAGTCTCATAGGTAATCCGCATGCCGCCACTGATGAGGGCGACGCGCCGGGGATTGCATGCGGCCTGCTTCGCAAACATGTCATAGGGACTGTCATTGCTACGCAGCACGCGGGTGCGGTTGAAAGTGTATAGTACCCGCTCCCGCTCCTGCACACTAAGGATAGGCAGCGCGCGAATGGGGGTATCTGGATTATCGAGCGCCACCGTAAGGATCTGACACAGATGTTGGTGCAGCTCGTCTATCTCCCTCCCGGAGAAAAATTGCGCCAGATAATCGTAATCAACAGAAAAAGCCCGGCTTCCCTCCAAATTGGTCAGGTGAATGCAAAGCTGTTCGACCTGATATCCACTGTAATGCCAACGTCCGGAAATACTGACTGAGGCATCCTGGCTCTCCAGGACTTGACTGCCCTGATAGGAGAGCATCAGATGGAACAAGGGCTCCCCCGATCCCGCCAAGGCCTCGATGTGGGAAAAAGGGAATCTCTGATGGCGCAGCAGATTGATCCACTTCCCCATCAAATGATCGCTAAAGGAGTTGAAGCTCCATTCGTCGGACATCTCATAAACAAACGGCAAGGTGCTGACAAACATCCCTGTCGTCTGCTTAAACGAATAATTAGTACGATTAAAAATCGGCACGCCGATGGTCAGGTGATCCTCCCCGCCCGTGCGTCTGAGGTAAGTGGCCAGTGCCATGTAAAACACGGCAAAGGGCGCGATGCGGTGCTCCATGCAAAATGAGGTGATCGCATGGTTGAGCTGCTGTGAGAGCTTATAGCTGCGGCGCAGGCCTACCCGGCTGATCCCAGCACCCCGAACAGACTTGAGCGATGCAGGCACTCCCGAGGTCTTGAGGATCTCACGCCAATAACGCTCATCCTCCTTGTAGGCGTCAGAGGAAAGATAGCTGCGTTCGGCTTCCACATAATCGATATAGTCTGGCTGCGGCGTTGCATCGGGCTCTTTGCCAGACAGGAGGTCCAAATAGGTCTGGCCAATCCGATTACAGAGCATGATCTGCGACCAGCCGTCGGAGATCAGATGGTGAGTCTCAACCAACAGACCTGCGGAGTTTTCCCCGATTAGAAAGATCACAAACCGGTAGAGTGGCGCGTCGATAAGCGGCATAGGGATCTGTGTAAACCGCTCCGACCAGTTGGAGATGCTCTCCTCATCGGTCATGAAGAAATCCAGGACATCAATGGCCGCCTCGGTCTCCTCCGCGTAATATTGTACCGGCACACCATCACGGAGCTGCAGTCGGGTGCGCAACGAGGCGTCCGATTGCAACACTAAATGCAGCGCTTTTTTCAATAGCAAAATATTAACACGGCCTTTGATCCGTATTGTCGCGCTGATGTTATTGATCGACGTCCCGGGAACCGCCTGTTCCAACGCCCATATATTTAATTGATTCAAAGATAGAGGAAATACGTCCCCTTTTTTCATTCCAACATCGGTCACAGGCCCTACCACCTTAAGAGAATTGCCGTGCGCCAGTATACTTGTACTGGTATGACGTTAGATATGGTTACTAATATAGTAAGCCTCATGACAAAAAGATAGCAAACTTCGTGACAAAAAGATAGCAAAACTCATCATAAAAAGCAAGATGATTGTGATAAACGACAGCATAAAAGCGACATTTTGACACGAACTTGCCCGTGTGTACAAATATGAATGGGTAATAGAATTGCATGAAATCGACATTCAAAGAATTTTAAATATCCCCCAAGCTTTCGGCTTCCATAGAAAACAGGGATTCGCCCGTTGCAATATCTACATAAATCCCCTTTTCATAAAAATTGTCGTACTCACTGCTGAAAGGCCTTTCGGTTCCTGCCTCCTGAGTTATATGACACTGCTCAGCCGAGTGCAACATCAAGAATCATCATAACGGTAAAGCCGAGCATGACGCCGACCGTCGCTACATCAGCCTTTACTTCCAATTCCTCCGCCTCTTGGCGTTGTGCCTCCGGAATCAATTCTTCAACAACAACATAAATCATGGCACCGGCCGCAAAAGCAAGAGCAAACGGCAAGATCTGCTGGAAGGCCTGAACTGCCAAAACTCCTATTATGGCCGATATCGGCTCGACAATACCTGACATTTGCCCGTAGAAAAAAGCTTTGCTCCGCCGCATGCCTTCACGTCTGAGTGGGATCGACACAGCAGCACCTTCAGGAAAATTTTGCAGGCCAATACCGAGAGCGAGCGCTAAAGCACCGGTGATATCTGCTCCCTCGACGCCTGCAGCGGCCGCACCGAAGGCGACACCGACAGCTAGTCCCTCCGGAATATTATGAATCGTAATAGCCAGTACAAGAAGAATACTTCTCCTCAATTTCGTTTTCGGACCGTGTATTTCACCGCTTTTGCCTAGTCCAGAATGCATATGCGGTAACAGATGATCGACAAGCATGAGAAAGCCGCCCCCGGCCAAAAAACCGAGCGCAGCGACAAAATATGGAATCTGCCCGATCTGCTCCGCCATCACAATCGCCGGCTGCAAAAGCGACCAGAAACTGGCTGCGATCATCACGCCGGAAGCAAAACCAAGCATAGCGTTCAAGACAATTTTATTAATACGACGGAAGAAAAAAACCAAAGCCGCACCAAGTGCTGTCATACCCAAGGTAAAAAGTGTCCCGAGTAGTGCCTGCAGTACAGGATCAAGTTCTTTTAAAAAAGTCATGGATGCTCATCCTTCTTATTGTCAATTCATTAGATACAGTTTTGCCCGGCCCGGAGAAGTCAATCAGCAAAATAACTATTTCCCGTCTGCGATTTAAATCACAGAGATAATCCGGGATTCTTCTCCGGCCAGGCATCTAATACTGTTAATTTTTTCGAAGTGTTCCTGCGTTAGCCTACCCGACAGTCATCACTCCTCTGTGTCTTGGCGGAACGTCAGGAACCAGTCCATCATCTTATAACCCTTTTCCTTTACTTCTTCATTCCTATCACGTATGGCACCACAGGTTCCGGGCGGAGGAACAATCACATCTTTACCGGGCTCCCAGTCGGCCGGAAGAGCGACACCTTCCTTATCCGCCTTTTGCAGACCAATCACAATGCGCTTAATTTCCGCAAAGTTCCTGCCGAGGCTTGCCGGGTAATAGAGGATCGTGCGGATCGTACCCTTGGGATCAATGAAGAAGACGGCACGCACAGCACTCGTATCAGACTCCCCCTGAAGCATCCCATATTTTTTTGCTACGTCCATCTTAATATCAGCAATGACCGGGAACTCAACATTGGGGTTTTCAATTCCGTTCCAGCTGTAACCGCGGATTGCGTTCAACCAGCCGAGGTGCGCATGGATAGAATCGATCGAAAGACCGACCAGCTCTGTATTAATGGCGCGAAACTCATCATGCATTTTGGCGAATGTCATAAATTCCGTAGTACAGACAGGTGTAAAGTCCGCCGGGTGTGAAAAGAGAATCACCCACTTACCTTTATAATCCTTAGGGAAATTTATCTCGCCTTGAGTTGTCACTGCCTTAAATTCAGGCGCCTTACTACCGATTACCGGCATAGAAAATGTTTCTTGCTTAGTTACTTGTTCGCTCATATTATCCTCCATCAAAGTTTAATTATTTATCTATTCTCTGCATTCCTTACAGAGTCCTGTAAAGACGAGTTCCTGTGACTCAACAAGATGACCGTCTAGTTCATGCTTGACCTCAGTATTCTGTTGCGGAATATCATATATTTTCTTGCATTTCCGACAGAAAAAGTGGCCGTGCGTTTCGGATACGGAATCAAAATGTGTTTCTGCACCGGCTGTATGCAGTGAACGAATCACACCCTTATCTACTAAAAGATTCAGTGTGTTATACACCGTTGCCCTTGAGATCGTCGGCACATTAGACCCAAGCTGTTTGAATAAAGCATCCGCAGAAGGATGTTCATCTGACTCAAAAAGAGAGGCAAGAACCATAATACGCTGATAACTTGGGTATACGTCTGCATTTTTGAGCAATTCAGATGCTTCGAGCTGCGCCGCCTTATTCATAAAAGCCTCCTTTTAATTAAATCTAAATTTAGATTTAATCTAAATAGAGTATAAATCAAACTTAACAGCTTTTTTGATACTCATGTTACAGGCATAATTGGCCACAGAAGAGAATTATTTTTTATAGATATGCTCTCAAAAGAAAGCTAATTATCTATTAAGGCCGAACTAAATTGAGATTATTAAAGTAGGAAAACGGTTTTCGCTTGTGTAAATCAAGCACTCACCTTTTCCGTATGTTCTGATTTTAAAATTATCTTTCTATTTTAAAAAAATAAATGACTTGAAACTATGTTTTCTTCAGAAGTCCTTTTCGAGGGTGAGTATTTCTTCTAACAGAGCTTGGTTGATGGGGGTGGCAATGCCATGTTTTTGTCCTAATTTGACGACGGTGCCGGCAAAAAGATCAACTTCTGTTTTACGCCCTTGCAGGAGGTCTTGGCGCATAGAGGGCATGCCCTCCGCAGCAAGAGGCTTAATGACATCCAGCCAATGTAAGATATCTTTTTCACTCAGATTGACCCCTTCTGCTTTTGCCAGAGGAATGACCTCACGCATAGCAGCAATCATGCGCTCGCGCTCCGGACCTTCGCGCTGAACCAAACCATAATTGCCTTCACAGACACTGACAACTTGATTGATACCGACATTGAGCATAAACTTGCCCCACATCCGGTCGCGCATATCAGTCACAAGGGTATAAGGAATCTTCGCTCGAGTAAGATAATCTGCTACAAGCAACAGGCGAGGTGTAATTTGATCAAAGTTAAGTTCGCCCAAGGTGAAATCGCCCATGTTTCTCCAGTAGAGTCGATTGCCCTCTTTGGTAGCATCCATGCCTTGGACTGTACAACCAACAACTTTATCCCCATATACGGAACCAATATCCTCTTCACTGCTGATGCCGTTGAGAAGCGAGAGGATGATGGTCTGATCTCCGACATGTTGTGCCGCATCAGCAATGGCCTGGGGCAGTTGGCCGTACTTGACAGCAAAAATTAAAAGGTCAGCCGGCTCACAGGTCTCATCCGGTCGAAACATATTAAAGCTTAGCTCTTTATCATTATTATAAAGCCCTTCTTTGCGATATCTTTCCTGGCGAACCGCATCTGCAATGACGCAAAAACAGCCGGGGGAAACAGCAGAGGCGAAAGACTCGGAAAAGAGGAGGCCGAGGGCTCCAAGGCCGATCAAACTGACAGTTTTAATTTGCTTCATGATTTTTCACTTTTTATACTTTCTTTTGCAAATGGGATAGCGCTGCGGATAATCGCAGCGTTATCGGTTTCATCGAAATGAGGGGGATTCTCCGCAACTAGGTTTAGTTGTGGAGAATCCCCTCTCTTATACAGACAATATTTGTGTTATTTGTTCTGCGCTTCCTGCGCAGAGGAATAAATATTTGCGGCGATTGGCAGTTCAACTTACCGAGGTTAGAAGTTCTGCAGCAATGTGGCCATGAAAATGCCCAGATAGTTGCCGATGACATAGCCGAAGATACCGGCCAGGATGATCGGACCTATGAGCTTGGTCCAGCCTTTGGAAATGGCCATAGCTGCCGCTGTGGTCGGACCTCCGATATTGGCATTGGAGCAGAGCAAAATCTCCTCGAGGTTGAATTTGAAGAGCTTGCCGAGTCCCAATGAAACAACCATATTTATAATGACAATAATTCCCGCGAAGACTAGAAGCAGAGGGGCATTCTTGAGGATTTGCGGGATCGAGGCCGGCACACCAATGACGACCAGGAAAATATAGATCAGGAAAGTTCCAATCTCTTGGGCCCCGTTAATATTACCTAAGAAATTAGGTAGGAAAGTAGCTAGGAGCATAGTAATGGTCGTAATCCACAGATACTGGCTGCCGAGGAAGTTACCTACCAGTGATTGGAAAAAATCTCCGATAGTGGCTGAAGTCTCCGGTATCGGTACCAAACCCTTAAGCCAGGTGGCAAGCTCCGTGGAAATCCAGACGATCATAAAAGAGGTTGCCATCGCCTTGGCAATATCCAGCAGTGAAATGTTCTTGGGGCTCCAGTACTGGGCTGCCAAGGTTTTGTCCCTTTCTTCCGAAGCGGCCTCGACTTCATCTATATGCGGATGCGTAAAATGTTTGCGGAAGAACTTGACTGAGGGAATGGCCAGCAAAACAAAGAAATATAAGGCCATCAATAGATTGTCAGCCACAGTCAGTTCAGCAATGGTCCAAGCGGTTACTTTGTTAGCCACATCGTATTGCGCTGCCATGGCTGCAAAGTTGACGCCGCCGCCGATATAGGTCCCAGTCATCATGGCTACGGCGGGAATCAACTGCGGGATCGCACCTTTCAGGGCAAAATAAGCAATAGCGACACCCAGCATAGTGCCTAGAGCCGATAAGCAGAACATGACCAGGATCCGGCCGCTCTCACGCCAGATCTTCTTCAGATTGGCATTGAATAAGAGCAGAGGAATACCGAGTGGAACGACATAACCCCAAACAGCATCGTAAACCGGGGCATCGGTAGGTATCACATTGAAGTTGGCCAGCAACATCGCGATCAGCAGACCGATAATCGCACCGGTGATCTTAGCCGCCCAGTCATATTTTTGTTCCAGATAGATCGAAATACAGGTAATCAGGACTAGGATCGCCCATAATGCCCATGTATTATCTGCCTTAATGAATGAATCGGCAATTACAGTAAACATACAAAACCTCCCTTAAATTTCAAATATCAAATACCTCTATCTTAGTAACCGGTTTGCCGGTTCAGATAGGACTTCTCTCCCAAAAGCACAACTCAGGCTCTGACTCTTCTAAAGAAGTTAACAAAATTCTCACCTGAGAGTTTTCTGATATCAGCCGCGGAATAGCCTCTGCGTTCCAGTTCAGCCAGCATATTGGGCGCATCTCCGATGTTCTGCAGTCCCTGCAATCCATGATCGGGGCTGGAGCTAAAACTGGCCAGGGTATCGAGATTGAGGAAATCATCAAAATCGAAACCAAAGCCGACATGATCTATTCCCATACGCTCAACCAGATAATCAATATGATCGACCAGACGGGATAGGGTTTGTTCCTCGCGCTTATGACTGACAAATTCATTGAAAGCATTGATCCCAACCATTCCCCCACCCTGGCGTATGGCATCGATCTGCTCATCCCACAAATTCCTGGGCACATCACAGATCTGACGTACATTTGAGTGCGAGGCAATAACAGGAGCTGAGGTGGTTTCTAAGATATCCCAGAATGATTTTTCATTGGTGTGGGCAACATCTACGATCATTTTCAGCTCATTCATAATGCGTATCGCTTGCCGACCGTAATCTGTCAAGCCGCGAGTCGGATCTTGTGTAGGACCGGTCGACAGATCATTCAGCTCGTTCCAAGTCAGCATTGCCAACCTGAAACCCATACGTTCAAAGGCATAGAGCATTTCGACATTAGTGCCAATGCCGCTCAACCCTTCAAGGCCGAGCATAACTCCCAGTTTGCCGGCTGCTTCCGCTGCCGCGAAATCCTCCGGCTCTGTAACGACCTGGATAATATCCTGGTTTTCCCACAGTTCTGCCGACATGGCACCGAGACTTTCGATCATACGTTCCTGGGGTCTTTGATCATGAGGCGGGTCTGCCCAGATAATAAAAACTCCGCCGGTAAGTCCACCCTGGCGGAAACGATCCAGATGACGCTTTTTGATCACGGACTTCATGCCTTGCAAACGTTGTACAGTCACATCGGTCCAAATATCTCCATGCAGATCAAGTAACATAATAACCTCCTTTCCTTATATGTTTGTTTATCAAATATTATACATTTATTATACATTTTTGCTAGCCGCTGTGTGTTAATAAAAATATTTATGACGATTGGTAACAGAGAAAACTGTAAAAATAATACTATTCCAGAGTATCCGGATGCTGTAAAATTAAAATTTTATCCGGCAGTTCCACTTTGATCAGATAGCCTTGGGCTATTGCTGTTTCAATTCTTGCGGCAAAAGTTTCCCGCCGGTCGTAGCGTAAATCAATCACAATATAGTCGGCCGGCCATGTCTCTGCATCAGGAATATGCTCATAGTTGAGGTCAATCAGCTTTGACCTGCCGGACAGATATGTCGTAAGCCAGGTGGTCGCCCGAACCGAGGCCTGATCTGGTATTTGATCCATCTCGCATTTCATCTCTTGGGCAATCTGTTGGCGTTGTTTGACTGTGGCACGCGGAACATAATGCTCAGTGAATACTGTTGCGCCGAAATACAGGGCGGTAACCAGCATGATGCCGGAGATCATACTCAATGCCAGATAAGATTTGGACGGATACTGTTTCTGATAGGCGGTCGCCTTCATTTCTGCATAAGGCAGCTGTCGCAATTTGGCTTGTCTGGGCAGTGTCGGTTGATAGAAACTGGGGCTATGTCGGAATATATCCTCAACAGCTAAAATTGTGGCAAAGATCAGCAATACCCCTGTACCGTAATGATATTGGAAGTTTATATTATGCTGATACTGGTAGTCCGGTATCAGGTTCATGATCAGCCAGGGCAGCAGCAGGATATGATCCGCTCCCGGCTTGCGCAGCAAAGGCAGGAAGGCCAGAGGTGCCATCATGGTTAGGATATATACCAATTTCTCCGCGGTAAAAATACGAGTCAAAGCATAGGCAGGGTGCAATATGCAGGTTAGCACTACGCCCGGCAGACCGTATTCCGGCCAGGCCATCAGATTGGCAAAGCGGCTGTCCATGGCACCAAGGCCCCTTGTATTGAGCCAGTACAGAGACAGTACAAACCAGGTCAGGCCGAATAGCAGCATAATTATGCCATGCCGCTTGTTTGTACGTTTTGACCACAGCATCCAGAATCCGATCAGGACTATATATATTGCCGCATCCTCTTTGACGGCGAGCACCAGCACAGTAAAAACAAAGGTGCCGACAGTATTTTGCTTGAGAACAAATAGTAGCAGCCAGAGTAATAAGGGTGCCAGGAAACAATTTTCGTGCAGGTCGTACATGCTACTACCACTCAGGGCCGGATGTGCCAGATACAGCAGAGAAAAGACAGCTGCTCTTCTATTAGGCCAGTTGAGAAATTTCATGAGCAGAAACAACGGAATAACCCCTGAGGCAACCAATACTATTTGTGCCATCTGGAGTGCTACCGGACTTTTCGTCAGTAGATATAGCGGCAACAAGAGATAATAAATGGGCGACACATGCACAGCGAAATGGCTAAGCTCGTAGCTTCTCTCCAGCGTGGTAGTGGGCAGCCCGGTCTTGGACATATTGTGAAACATCTGGGCGAAAATACCAAAATCATATGTCGGTGTAGAAAGGGTAGTAGTGCGAACATATAGAATATAACCGAATAAGCCGATGTGGATCAGAAAAGCAAGACCGACCAGATAATACACTCTGTACTGTCCGGCAGACGATTTATGCGGCTTTTTGATGATAGCGACATCCGGGAACAGGTGCGCTGTCACTGCACCTGCCAGTGCTCCTTGCAGCGCCAAAACCAGCGTCAGTATAATCCGGAACATCAGTTTATGTTCTACACCTGCAGTAACGGCAGGCAGTAGGATTAGACAGTTAATTATATTCAGCGCGGCTAAGAGAACTCCGCCGATGAACAAAGCCCAGGCTGTATAGAAAAAGAACTTGTTTTCTCTGTTGGCTGTCAAAAAATTACGGGTTGCCACCAATAGAAATAGGCACAACATAAGTAAACCGAAACAATATGGTAGAGATTGTTGCTGAGTAGGGTCGATATAGTCGAGATACCAGAGTTGCACAATAAACAGCCAGGAAGATGCCAACAGGCATAACTGACCGAGCTTAAGTTTATCTAATCTGATTGGAACCAGAATTAAGATTATTGCCACCGCTAACGTAATCAAGGCGCCACTAAGGAGAGATGTGGCTGACATCTGCCTGATATAGTCGAGAGACAGAATTTGAACCTGTTGGGCAGTAGAGCCAAGGACATTAATGATACAGAAAATCAACCAGGCAGAGACAGAATAATATATAGCAAGCTGCAGAATATACCCTATCTGATCCGGCTTAATTCTCTTCAATAATGTTTTCCGGTCAGACATGCTAACTCCTCATTAAGGTACCTGATAAGGTCCATCAGCATAGATGCTGTCCATCAGTTCACCCCAGCGCGTAAAAGCGGTAGCTTTGTCTTCTCTCCTCTGCATATCCTGCATCTGTGTAACTAAGATCAGTGAAGTATTTACATTGTCAAAGCCAATGAACCAGGTATCAATGACCTGTTTGTCCAGATCTTTATCCCAACCGCGCTGGACCGTACCTGATTTACCTGCAAATTCTGCATATGGGCGGGCAGCTGTATTCTTATGTGTTGTTTCGACTGTCCGACGTAGGGCACGGCGCAAATAATCCAGTACCGGAGGACTGGTAAAGTTTTCTTTCCAGATTTTTTGCTCATTACCGCGCAGGATATGCGGCTCCAGAATTTTCCCGCCATTTACCAGACTGGCATAGATAGCAGCCAGTTGAACTTGCGTGATCTGCAATTCACCCTGGCCATAAGCCGTGTCAGCCATCAAAACTTCAGATCCTGCCTGGCCGCTATTTGTTATCTTAGCCGTATAAAACGGATATTCCGAGGGTACTTCTTCTGTAAGGCCGAGTTTAAGCAGCTGATCGTAAAAAGCAGACGAACCCATTTCCACCGCTAGCTGAGCAAAGAAAATATTGTCTGAGATAGCGATAGCTTTTATACCGTCTTGCGGTTCATTATTCTCGACCAGGCGGGATACCTGATAGCCACCCCAGGAGGAATCGGCCTGCCATTTCTTGCCCTTGATTGTCTTGACAGTATCTTCAGTGAGAACACCGGTATTAAAAGCGGCAATGGCAGTAGGAATCTTGAAAGTTGATCCTGGGGGGTACCTGAGCTGGAATCGGTTTAACATCGGTTTTTGCGGTGAATCCACCAATTGCTGGTATTCGCTGTTACTGATTCCCATTGCCATTGCATTAGGGCTGAAAGCAGGTGTGCTAACTAAGGCCAGGATATCACCGCTGAACGGATCCACTGCCGTGGTAGCTGAGCTGTCGTCTTTAGTAACATCATAGATTTTTTGCTGTAATTCCGCATCGACGGTCAAATAGAAGTCTTGCCCGGGAATAGCAGCACGTTCGAAAAGAACTTCTCCACCACCACCGGTCAGACTTACTCTGACACCTCTGGTTGAGCGCAGCTGCTCTTCATAATGAGCCTCCAGACCTCTTTTACCTTCTTTATCGCCGATGCGATAAAATTCATGCTTCGGATCATCCTGTCCGGAAAAGGAAACCTCAGCTGTATAGCCGATCAAATGGGCAAAAGCCTTATCATAGGGATAAATTCTGGCACTGATTGTACGAACCGACAGACCGTAACTGCCAAAATGATTAGTCTGCTCGGGGGTATATGAACTTCTGACCTGTAAGGGAACGAACATATTATCCTTGATCCAGGACTGGGTCATTTTCTTCTCAACATCTGCGGTTGTCATATCCAGCAATGCGGCAACTTCAGCATGTTTAGACATGTCATAAACACCGGTTACAGCACCCACCTGCTGGCTCAAACCATCAACTGCAAGTTCACGTCCGGTTCGATCATAAATAGTTCCTCTGGGTGCTGCCAGTTCCTCGACGACAATATCATTGGAAAGAGTCAGACCCGGGAAAATAGTTGCCGGAGTCCATTCCATTTCCCAACGGTCCAGCTGACGATTGCGGATAAATGTAACAGTTAGAGGACGCTCAATCGGACCATATTCCGTAGTGAAATTCATGGTCATTTCATAAACTTCAATATTTTGATCCGACAACATTTCAACCAAGGTAATACCGTACAGATTGACCTGGCTTACTCTCAGCTTCTTATCAATTTCTTTTTGACGGGCAATGATTTGATCGTCACCATAGCGAGCAATCGATTCAGCTGTCAGATAGCTTTTCAACAGCTCCTGCTCGCGTCCGGCAACTAATTGGAGGATGTGGTTGATCTGATCTTCAGGCAATCCTTCCTCTACAGTTTCAGCGGTGCTTGCATCCTGATCCCAGTCGGTATCAATTATTTCTTTGCTACCGCATGAGGTAAACAATAATAGGCTGATTATCAGGATGATAATCAGCCGCTTGCTTGCCCTGTCCATTTCTCACTCCAGCTCTTTCTTGTTTTTGGTAACGAAAGTTAGAATTTCAGCTAATTGATTTTCCAGATCAGTTAGGATGTCATGAGTATATTTAATGGCACTGTTTCTGATATCCGTGCTCTGGCGTGTAGCATCCTCAATCAGATCTGTAGCCTCTTCCCGGGCTTTGATCGTGATTTCATGTTCATCAATCATACGTGCCATTTGAGCTTGTGCATCACGCATAATGCTGTCTGCTTCTTTGCGCGCTTCTGCAATCAGCTGTCTGTTTTGGTCAAGCAGCCATTTGGCCTGTCTCAATTCATCCGGCAAGCCCTCACGGACCATCCTAACTAGAAATAGCATTTCTTCTTTTTCTACCAGACATTTATCACTCAACGGCATCATCTTGGCATGAGAAAGAGTAGCCTCCATCCGGTCGAGCAAATTGTCAATGCTCTGTTCACCCGTACGGGGACCTGCTGTACGCCTGGGTCTTACTTCTTCTTGACGGTATTCTCTGTCATTCGGATTCATCTCATTTCCTCCGTATCGTTACAATTATCTGTCTGGTCTTCTAAATTGGGCTGTTATAATGCTCAATTTTCTGTCAGCTTTGCTTTGATTGCCTGAGAAATATGTGCCGGCACCATCTGCTCGATATTTCCGCCATAGCTGGCAATAGTTTTGACCATTGATGAGCTAATGCAGGAGTACTCAGGTGCAGCAGTAATGAAAAGGGTTTCACATGCCGGCAACAAGATCTGATTATTCAAAGCCATCTTTTTTTCATAATTGTAGTCGGTTTCACTGCGCAAACCTCTTATTATGGTTGTGACATCATTTATTCGGCAATAATCAACTAACAATCCGTCCCAGAAATCCACCTTGACATTTTCTAATTCAGTGATTGATTGCTTGATCAGATCTAATCGTTCCTCATAAGTAAATAAGGCCGTTTTTTCTTGATTGCTCAGAACTAGGATTATAAGCTCTGCACATAGCTTAGAAGCACGTGCAGCAATATCAAGATGGCCATTAGTAAACGGATCAAAAGTACCGGAATAGATTAATTTATTCACCGAGGCACCTGCACATAGTCACAACAAAAGCTGTAAAGCTGTCATTGCGCCACTTTCTGATAAAATGATAACACCGCATTTCCATACTTACAACTGCTCGAATATTCCAATCCTGTTACAGCCTCAGGGCTTTTCACATTTTTATGGTGCTCCAGAATCAGTATTCCATTCTCATGCAATAGTTCAGTCAAAGGCATAGCCAGATCGGAAAATAACTCAGCTGCCAATTTCCAGGGCGGATCAAGAAATATAACATTAAAACATAGACCTTGTTTGTGCAGCATTGTAATGGCCTGGCGGGCAGCAAGACATATTAAAGTGGCATCTGTTTGCAATTTTGTGGCAGCAATATTTTTGCGGATCACTTGTTGGGCAGACCTCGATTTCTCAACAAGAATAACCGGGCTAAAACCTCTGCTGGCAGCTTCCAGACCAATCTGACCGCTGCCTGCGAATAGATCGAGAAACGCACCGTCGAACTGTCTGCTGTCAAGAATCGAAAACAAAGCTTCTTTCGTGCGTCCGGCAGTCGGCTGAACCAGATCTCCCATCAGATTGAACAATTTCTTGCCTTTAGCCTTGCCGCTGATAATTCTTGTCATAACACCGGCTCCCAATTTGTTGTCAACCGACGCTTGATAAAAGGCAGAAGTCTACGATTCTCAACTGCTGTCAGATCAGGATCTTCTTGCAGCAGCTTATCAGCAGCACGACTGGTTTTCAAAATCAGTTCCTTATCTTCGTACAAGTTAACAATCTTAAATTCCGGCAGACCATGCTGTCTGATGCCAAAAAATTCGCCCGGTCCTCTCAGTTTCAAATCTTCTTCAGCCAGCACAAAACCATCGTTAGTAAGGCAGAGCGCTGTCAGCCTTTGTCTAGCCTTGGTGTCAGTGGTTTCACTCATTAATACACAAAGGCTTTCTTTTTCACCTCTGCCAATGCGACCTCTGAGTTGATGCAGTTGTGCCAGCCCAAATCTTTCCGCGTTTTCGATTACCATCATAGTAGCTTGAGGATTATCGACCCCTACCTCGATCACAGTCGTGGTAACTAGAATATCAATCTTGCCTTGTCCAAAACTTTCCATGATTGTTGACTTGGCTTTGGCAGTCAATCTGCCATGTAGCAATGCCACTTTTTGCTCGGGGAATACAGTCTGAGACAAATAATTATACACACCGGTAGCTGATTCAAGATCCTGTTCCGAGCTGTCTTCAATCATCGGACAGACGACATATATCTGCTCATTTTGTTCAATTCTGCGCCGCATCAGCTTCTCTACCCTGCTCCGATCTTTTTCGCGAGCGGTATAGGTTGCGACAGGGACTCGACCCGGTGGTTTTTCGCGAATCATAGTTATATCCAGGTCACCATAAATAATCAGTGCCAAGGTTCTCGGAATAGGTGTCGCCGACATTACCAGCATATGGGGAAAGAAATCGTTTCCCGAAAAATCACCCAGGCTGGCCCGTTGATCAACGCCGAAACGGTGTTGTTCATCGGTAATACACAGGCCCAGATTATTATATTTAACTGTCTCTTCCAGGACTGCATGTGTACCAATCAGAATATTAATTGTCCCCTTGGCCAAACCGGCTAAGATGGCAGTCCGTTCGCTTTTTTTGACAGCACCGGTCAGCAGTGCCAAATTCAGCCCGGTATTAGCATAAAGGGTAGAGAGAGTTTCATAGTGCTGCTCGGCTAAAATGGAGGTGGGCGCCATAAAAACCGATTGATAGCCGGACCAGGCAGTCAAAGCCATTGCATAGGCTGCCACTACAGTTTTACCGGAACCAACATCACCCTGGATCAGGCGGTTCATAGATTTTTCCTGTTCTAAGTCACGACGCAAATCAGCGATAGCTTGATTTTGATCAGCGGTTAATTGGAAAGGAAGTGTCTGCAGCCAGTTCTGAAGTTTGTCTTCAATTTTTGCGTCTAAACTAATCTGCGGTGAAAGATGTTTATCTTGATGCCGTTTTTTGATCAATCGCAGGCCCATCTGCAATAGAAAAAGTTCGTCGAAACCCAAACGTTCCCTAGATACTAAAATATCATGCCGGTTATTAGGGTAATGGATATTCTGCAGTGCATATTCCAGGGTACACAGCTTATTTTCTTTGCGCAAAGAAGCCGGCAAAGGTTCCAATTCACCTATTCTTAACCGCTTCAAAGCTGCTGTCACAGCCAGCCGGATATCTCGTTGCGTCAGGCCCTGTGTCAAAGGATAAATGGGCCTGAATAAGAAGTCGATTTTGTCTTTGAGCAGATAGGCCGGATTTTGCAGATTGAAAAATCTGCCTTTGCGTTCAGCCTGTCCGTGAAAAACATAAACCTCACCTATCTGCAGCTGATCTTTTATCCAGGGCTGATTAAACCAGATCGCGGTAACAACAGCCCCCTCCTGCTCCAGACGAGCTCTGACAATAGTCAATCTGCCTTTGCGCTGGACAGTAGGTTCTCGGGCAACAGTTGCTTCTACTGTCAGCCATTGCCCATCCAAAGCCTCCTGTAGGGAGTGCCGTTCACTCCAGTCTTCGTAGTCACGAGGAAAGAAATAAAGAAGATCCTGAATCGTGCTCAGACCCAGCTTGGCAAACAGGGCTGCTTTTTTAGTTCCAATCCCTGGCAGGATACTGAGGGGAGAATATCTTTCAATAGCATTTCCTGACATCATTTCCCCGTACTTCCTGTTGGCTAAAATCGATCGCAAATCCGTAGGCACATACCGGTTGCAGAGGGCAGACCCGGCACTGTCGACAACGAGCTTCACATAGACTTCTGCCATGCGCAACCATCAGATGTCCCCAGGAAATCCATTCTGTCTCAGGCAAGACCCGCTGCAGATCGTGCTCAATCCTTACAGGATCTTTGCTGTCCGTCAAACCGAGCAATCTACTGATACGACCACAGTGGGTATCAACTACAATGGCAGGGTGACCGAAGAAATCCGACCTAACCAGATTAGCAATTTTTCTTCCTACTCCTGGCAAACGTAAGAGATCAGCCTCCTGCTCCGGCACTTGTCCGGCAAAATCCGCCAGAATCATTGCCGCACTGCCCTTAATCGCCTTAGCTTTATTGCGATACAGGCCACAGCTCCTAATAATTTGCTCGATTTCAGTCAGACTGGCAGCATCATAATCGCTCAACTGCGGAAAACGCTCATGCAGGATCGGAGCGATAATATTAACTCTTTCATCTGTACATTGAGCGCCAAGTATCCCACCAACCAAAATCTCCCAGGCTGAATTAAATTCCAGTGTGCAATCAGCTTCCGGATATGTCTGATGTAACAAAGAAATTACTTGATCGACCTGTTGAGAATCAGTTGCTATATTGTCTTTTTTGTTTATCATGGCATTTTGCTTAAGTAGATCTGCATTGTATATATACGTTTTTCTGTAGTTCGATAAATCCTGACATTAACCAGAGTACCGATCGGCTGTTTCTGTACATAATCTGTAAATACCTGATGATT
>JAAYQX010000020.1 GCA_012519085.1 Clostridiaceae bacterium | reverse complement strand
GGTTTAGATCTGGAACGTTTCAAGATGGCCGCTCATGATGAGCAAAAGAGGTTGGAGCTTAGATCTCGCCTTGGTCTCAAGCCGGAGGACAAGGTACTGCTCTATCTGGGCCGAGTTTCTAATGAAAAACATATCGATGAACTACTGGATTACCTGTTCCGACTCTTCCCGCAGATCGCCGGACTTAAGCTGGTAATCACCGGTGAGGGCGCAGCCTATAATCGTCTAGTCAAGCGAGTTGAGTTAGCAAACCAGTGCAACAATGTCATATTTACCGGACCGGTTCCACACTCTGAAGTGCCGTATTACTATGCAATGGCCGATATTTTCACTTCTGCTTCGCAAAGCGAAACTCAGGGACTGACCTATATTGAGGCCCAAGCTAGCGGCCTGCCTATATTGGTTCGTAAAGATCCGGCCTTAGATAAGGTTGTCACAGAAGGAGAAAACGGGCATTATTTTACCGATGAAGAGTCGTTCGCTGCCAATCTGAAGCTGCTGCTGAGCCGTTTGCAGCAAAGCAGAGAAGAGATAGTGCAGCTATCTCTGGCCTCTGCTGCCAGATTTGATGTGTCAGTATTTGCCACCAGTGTACTGGATGTTTATACTCAGGCAACTTCTAATCCGGGAAAGCCTATCTTATAGTCCTGTATCAATAGTTATATTAGTATCAGTCCATTGTTGTGCGACATTACACAGGTCTTTATCGCGCTCACTTGAGATACTCTAGCCTTTCACTCTCCTTTTGGAGAAGATTATATCGGCTGATTATCGCTTCCCCTTGTCAAACGGTTCACCCAGGGCTGCCGGTGCCGCTGATTTCTTTGAGGTCAGGAAGAGGACAATAATGGTAATCACATACGGCAGAACCTTGTAAACAATCCCGGGAATATTCCAATCCTTAATCACCGGCAAGCTGGAATAAGAAAAGGATATCGTTTTCAAGGCGCCAAAGAAGAAAGCTGCTGCCGCAATATATAAAGGTTTCCATTGACCGAAAATCATGACCGCAATAGCAAGGAAGCCATAGCCGGCTACATCAGGACTGAATTCGGTGGAGATCGGCACGACAAAATCAGGCCGCCCAGTCCGGCCAAGGCACCGGAAATTAGTACCCCGGCATAACGCATCTTAACCACGCTCACACCTGCAGCGTCTGTCGCTTGGGGATACTCGCCCGCACTCTTTAATCTGAGACCGAAGCGAGTCTTGCTCAACACAATCTGGGAAATGATTAAAATGGCAATCCCGATATAAGTCGTTAGATAAGCGTTTTCAAAAAATAGTGGCCCCAGTATAGGAATCTCAGCTAAAACAGGTACTTTGGCAATACGGAAGACATTGCCTAAAGGAATCTGTTGCACGCCGATGATGGATCTGGCCACGAAAACCGCAAAAGCCGGGGCAAAAATATTGAGCGCGGTACCGGAGATAGTTTGATCAGCGAACATATTGATCGCTGCTATCGCATGCAGTGACGAGTATAGAATACCTGTAACCATTGAGATCAGAAGGCCCGTCAAAAGCAGCAAATGCCCGCTCATAAGATCCGTGCGCTGCATGGTGTGGATAAATAGTATGCCCGTAAAGGCACCCATGATCATGGTGCCCTCCAGAGAGATATTAATCACCCCGGATCGCTCGGAGAACATTCCTGCCAGTGCCACTACCATCAAAGGGATGGCATAGGTCAGTACACTTTGAAAGACATCTGCTATTCTAACCATGTTTATCCTCCTCTATCTCTTCTTGAACGGCACTTATTGCCATATTTGTTGAGTCTTCCGATTCCGGTGGCAGTTTCTCCGCCGCTGCAGTTGCTCCGGGATCAGGCGGATCGTGTACCGCGTACAGCTCGCCATCACTATTGCCGAGCGCCTTCGTTTCTGACTGTTTTTTTGCTCTGATCGACAACAGTTTACGGATCAGGACCGCCATTGCCGAAACATAAAGAATTATACCGATCATCATATTGATGATCTCAGGTGCAAAGCCTAGCGTCTGGATGGTCTGACCGCCGACTTTGAGATAGGCCATGAACAGAGAGGCGAAAATTATACCCAGCGGATGATTGAGACCAAGCAATGCGACTGCAATGCCGTCAAAGCCCTCAGGCGGCAGTACATCTCTCACCTGGATCGCTCGTCCGACTCCGGCCAAATGAATCATGCCGCCAGCCATGCCTGCGAATAACCCGGCCAGTGCCATGGACATGATGATGCTTCTCTTCTCGTTGATCCCGGCATAACGTGAAGCGTGCCTATTGAGTCCGACTGCACGTAGTTCAAAACCGAATGTGGTCTTGTATAGCAGCACATAGCAAATAATTGCAATAACTATGGCTATTAGAATCCCACCGCTGACAAATGATTTAGGGAAGAGCTTGTCCAAACCGAACTTGGGAATTTCTGTCTGAACCGGCAGGGTGCGATTCTTCAGCGGATCGTACAGGCCTGTCGCGCGTATCAGATGATTTACCAGATACATAGATGTGTAGTTGAGCATGATAGAGGTAATAACCTCATTTACATTGCGGAAAGCCTTGAGAATACCGGCAATGCTGGCCAAGAGCATACCGGCCAGAGCTGCGCCGGCCAGGGCAACCAGCCAGCGCCAGCTGTTCGGAATCCCTGTCAGTTTGCGGGCTAAAAGAATAGCCACATAAGAGCCGGCCATAAATTGTCCCGATGCTCCAATATTGAATAGCCCTGTTTTGAAAGCAAAGCCAACAGACAATCCGGTCATCAGGAGAGGAATCATAAAGAACAACATATTGCCAATCCCGGTCAGGCTGGACTGGTTCGGATTATAAATTCCGTAGAGTGGTCCCAGCAATAGATTTCTGACGGCCAATAGGGCTTTGCTGCTGTCTGCAATTACAATGACGATAATACCGGCCAATAAACCGATCAGGATTGAAATCAGCGATGGCAGTGCCGGAGTTAAGGAAAATCTTTTGCGCTTTAGATTATTCATGGACTGTCACCTTCTCCGTTTTAGCACCCGACATGTAGAGGCCCAGCTCCTGCTCTGTTGTGTTTTGAGGGTCAAGATCTCCAACCAATCTGCCATTGTACATGACCAGAATGCGATCTGAAATGCCGAGGACTTCAGACAGCTCCAGCGAGACCAATAGTACTGCGAAACCTTCCGCCCGGTGTTTAAGGATTTGTTGATGAATATATTCGATGGCCCCGACATCAAGACCGCGGGTAGGCTGGACCGCAATCAGGACATTATGTCTGCGCTCCATCTCGCGGGCAACAATCGCTTTTTGCTGATTCCCGCCGGACATACTGCGCGCCAAAGTATTTCTACCCTGGCCGCTGCGAATATCGTATTGTTCAATCAGTCTGTCCGCATAATCGGCAATCTGTGCGAATTTAATCAGGCCTCGCCGCTGGAATTCAGGCTCGAAATAACTTTGCATAATTAAATTCTGCTCCAAAGTATAATCGAGCACTAGGCCGTATTTGTGCCTATCTTCAGGTATATGGGCAATGCCATTAATATTACGGAAACGGATATTGGAATTCGTAATGTCTTTATCGTTCAGAATGATTTGTCCTTGATAATCTCGGAGTAGGCCTGTAATGGCATAGACCAGTTCCGATTGGCCATTGCCCTCAATGCCACCGATACAGAGCACCTCTCCTTCCCGCAGATCAAAGTTGATATCATCAAGAGTCTGATGTCCGTGTCCCTCCTTGCGAATGGTCAGGTTACGGACTTTCAAGACGGTTTTGCCAAGTTTAGGTTTACCCAGATCAAAAGTCAGATCCACTTTCCTGCCCACCATCAGCTCGGACATTTCTTCGACTGAAGTATCCGCTACATCCACAGTAGCAACATGCTTGCCCTTGCGCAGGATTGTACAGCGGTCAGCCACCATTTTGATTTCTTTCAGTTTATGAGTGATAAAAATGATCGATTTACCCTCAGCTATCAGCTGTCTCATGATCGCCATCAGTTCTTCGATCTCTTGCGGTGTAAGCACGGCAGTCGGCTCATCAAAGATCAGGATTTCATTATCGCGATACAGCATCTTGATGATCTCTACCCTCTGCTGCATACCGACACTGATATTCGCAATCAGAGCGTCGGGGTCAATATTAAATTTGTAGCGTTCGGATAATTCTATTACTTTATTTCTCGCTTCCTCAAGGGATAATAGACCGCGCTTTGTCGTTTCAACTCCCAGTACAACATTTTGCAGGACTGTGAAATTATTGACCAATTTGAAATGCTGATGGACCATACCGATGCCATATTTGTTAGCATCATTGGGATTTTTGATCTTAACCTCGGCACCATTTACTAAGATTTGCCCCTCTTCAGGCTCATATAGGCCAAATAAGACTGACATGAGTGTTGATTTGCCAGCACCGTTCTCGCCCAGCAAGGCGTGAATCTCACCCTTTCTGAGTTCTAATGTAACATCATCATTGGCTATAACACCGGGGAATCTTTTCGTGATATGGAGCATCTCGATTACGTTTTCCATACTACGTCTCCTGACAGATATTATGACTATTTTAACACAAAAAAGGAGTCTGCCCTGAGGGCAGACTCCTTTCGGTGCAAAAACTGTCAATTATTCGATAACTTCCAGTTTTAGTTTTTCAAATTCGAGACCTGCCATCTGCTCGGCTACGGAAAGTCCTTCACCAGCGACAAGATCGTCTAAATTGTAGATACTATCTGCAATGCCGTCCGTATTATCTTTGACCTTATTGAAGATTGCTTCATAATCTTCACGCGTAAAGGTCTTGAAACGATCAAAGCTTTCCGGACCATCCGGAAGCTGTACGCCGCCTTCCTTAACACCCAGGCGCAGAGTCGTGCCGCCCGGGAAATTACCGGCGTAGACAGATTTAACGGCTTCATAGACTGAGCTCCGGAGCGATTTCATGGCTGATGTCACGATAGTCTCAGATTCAGCAACCTGATCAACGTCAACACCAATTACTTTGCCGCCATTATCCTCCGCTGCCTTGGTTACAGAAGCCAGGATACCGCCGCCGCAGGAGAAAATGATCTCTGTGCCGGTGCTGTACCAGGTATTAGCAAGAGTATTGATCTCAGGTTTAGCTACAAAGCTGCCCGTGTAATTATACTTGACTTCAACATCAACGCCTAACTCCTTGGCAGCATATTCTGCGCCGCTCAGATAGCCCAGACCGAAGTTAACAACCGCAGGAACAGCGATGCCGCCCATGAAGCCCAATTTGGTGTAGCCATCCTTGACTGCGGCATAGCCTGCCAGGAAACCGGTCTCCTGTTCTTTATACAAGATAGCAACTGTGTTGTCCGCAACTAGCGGCGGATTTTCATAATCGGCACGCGGTTCAAAGTCAACTGCAACAAATTTTACGTCAGGATATTGCTCCTGTGCTTCATAAATAGCCGCCTCGAACAGGAAGCCTGGTGTAACGACTACCTTAGCTCCATCGGCTACGGCCTGGTCCACCGCATCCTTATAAATTTGGTCACCTTCATCGGCCGGCTTGATATAGTTGGCAGGCACATTATTCTCATCTGCAAAGTCCTTCATACCCTCAAATGAGCCCTGATTGAAGCTCTTATCATCCAGGGTGCCAAGGTCAGTAATCAGATACAAATCTTTCTCACCAACTTCAAAGGCCTCCGGTGCAGGTTCAGTCTCTTCCGCCGGCTCAGTTTCTTCAGCTGGTTCTGTTTCTTCTGCCGGCTCGGTCTCTTCGGCCGGTTCAGTCTCTTCTGCCGGCTCTGTAGCTTCAGCTTCTGCTGTCGTCGGCTCAGCTTCTTCTTTCTTAGCGCAAGATGCCACAAGACCTAGGATCATTACCAACGCCAAGAGAATCGCCAAAATTTTTTTCATATTTTCCTCCTTTTTTATACTTTAGCCGTACAAGACGGCATTTATACACATCATCCTATCTCAGGATAATCAGTACCGGATAAACAGGGCTCTCTCATAATGTATTATAATTCACACTTTGAATAAAGCCAACTAGCTGCTCCCTGGATCATAAGCACATTTTCACCAGGAATGCCGGCGCAGATAATTTTCTCTCAGATCCCACAGTTTCTGCGAGAGATCGACATAGTATATCTGCGGGTACTCAAAGCGCTTGGATGTCTCATACAGAGTCTCCAGCTGACTGGCGCAATAGGTGCGAATTTCTTCAATATCCCGACGCCTATATACCAGCACACCCTGTTTGAAAACCGGTTCCAAAAGCTTTTTAGCGACGAAATTATCCAGGGTCTTTCGTTTCCAGGTATGCAGCGGATCAAATATCTCATATGGCTCATCCTCGGCAATCATTTCGCCTTCCAAAGTAATCAGGTCGGCAAGTGCTTTGCCGCTTTCCCGATCGTAAAAGCGCCATAACTCTTTGCAGCCGGGATTTGTCACCTTCTCAGTGTTATCAGAAATCTTCATGCGGGGTTCCAGTTTCTGTCCAGCCTCACCAATCGCACTCAATTTATAGACGCCACCGAAAACCGGCTCTGACCTGGACGTAATCAGTCGCTCTCCCACACCAAAAGAGTCAATGCAGGCACCCTGGTGGATCAATTCACGAATTAAATATTCATCCATCGAATTCGAGACGGTTATCTTACAATCTTCCAGGCCGGCTGCATCCAGCATTTTGCGTGTTTCAACCGTCATATAGGTCAGATCTCCGGAGTCAATCCTGATGCCTAAGAGACGTTTGCCCATAGGTTCCAAAACTTCCTTGGCGGTGCGGATTGCATTGGGGACACCGCTTTTCAGAGTATTATAGGTATCCACCAACAAGAGGCAGTCGTCAGGGAAAGCCAGCGCATAAGCCTTAAAAGCCTCAAATTCATTTTCAAAGGCCTGTACCCAGCTGTGAGCCATAGTGCCCAGACTGGGAATACCAAACTGTTGTCCGGCAATAGTACACGAAGTGCCGGCGACACCGGCAATATAAGCCGCTCTGGCTCCCAACACAGAAGCATCGTATCCCTGTGCTCTTCGGGCACCAAATTCCAATACCGGCCTCCCTGCCGCTGCCCGAACTATTCTGGAAGCCTTCGTTGCAATCAGG
The DNA here is from genome assembly GCA_012519085.1 of Clostridiaceae bacterium. Lineage (GTDB taxonomy): Bacteria > Bacillota > Clostridia > Saccharofermentanales > DTU023 > UBA1046. The sequence goes on along the minus strand of JAAYQX010000020.1, from coordinate 32,415 downwards.
CTTTGATGGTTTATTGTGACTAACAACATAGTCTCAATCATCTGTGCTTGCATAATTGGGCCTCGGACTTTGACAATCGGTTCATTAGGGAAAATCGGCATTCCCTCCGGTATGCACCAGACATCACAGGAAAACTTAAAATCACGCAGATAATGCAAAAATTCCTGGCAAAAAACGCCCTGATCAGACAAATACTTAATATCGGAATCAGTAAAATGCAGATCGGACAAATAGTCTATCATCTGCTCTACGCCCGCCATAATAGCAAAACCACCGGAATCGGGAATGTTGCGGAAATATAGATCAAAACAGGCAATCTTGTCCTTCATCCCGTGCAGCAAATACCCGTTAGCCATGGTGAGTTCGTAAAAATCAGTCAACATAGTCATATTGGTACGAAGATTCCAGTTAATATTTTCCATTTTCATCTCCTCTGGCATAGGGCCACGAATCATTGTCAAATAGATTGTGACGATAAAATACCTTTTCTAAGACTAGCCCTGCCGCCGGCATAGTTATTCCCATCTTGGTTCGATCTTTCTGCTCAATCAGGGCCGCAATATCACAAAGAGCAATCTTTTTCTGTCCAACTGCCACTATTGTACCCATTAGTATACGCACCATATGATATAAAAAGCCATCACCTGTTACAGTTAATCGATATTCTGTTCCCACAAGCCTGTCAATTTCTTCCCGTGTCAACACCAGGTCAAAAATTGTGCGGCGATGCCTTTTACTGGGACTGCCCTGATCCATCAAAGACGAAAAATCATGCTCCCCGATAAAATAATCCAGACTTGAAGTCATTAAACTGTAATCAGGCTCCAGAGGTAACCAAGCGCAAGTTCTGCGCTCAATCGCCGGTCTGGCAGGTGAGCACAATAATCTGTAGCTATAGGTCTTGCCTAAGGCTCCGTATCTGGCATTAAAATTAGCAGGCACTCCTCTACTGGCCAGGACTGAAAGACCGGGACGCAATTTACTGTTCAGAGCGAGGAAAATTTTTTCGTCAGGGATAGAAGTTGCGGTGCTGAAATGGGAAATATGACGCCGTGCCGATACACCGGCATCAGTTCGGCTACAGCCGGTGATTACTATTTTTTCACCTGTAAGTTCCAGCCAGGCGCTTTCTAGAATTTCTTGCACAGACAACGCATTTTGCTGGCGTTGCCAACCATGAAAGCAACTGCCGTCGTATTCAACCGCTAAAGCAATTTTACGTTTCCGACCTGAAATCATTTTGCACCTTTGTTGAGACAGTCCATAGCATAGAAAGCCGCTCCTATAACTCCCGCCTCATTTCCCAGCTCTGCCAGAGCAAAAGTCGGACGGGTACACAACGGCGGCAAATATATCAGTTCATAAACTTTCGCAGCAACCTCAGCCAGAAAATCCTCGCCAGCCTGACTGATGCCGCCACCCAGAACAATTAGCTCCGGCATCAATATATTAACCAGATTAGCACAGCCCTCTGCGACATTAGTGGTATATTCAGCTATTACAGCAGCAGCTATTTCATCGCCGAAGTCTCTCGCCATAAAGGCTGTTTTACCTGTAACCACTCCTCCGTGTTCCGCTATCAGACCGGCAAGACCGGACTTAGGATTTTCTCTGGCAGCTTTAGCCGTAATCCTTTTCAGAGCAGTAGCTGAAGCATAAACCTCATAGCATCCCCGCCTGCCACAGGTGCATTTTTCACCCCCCAAACGAATTACATGATGCCCTAATTCAGAAGCTGCCCCATTATACCCCTCATATAAATCCCCATTGATGATAATACCTCCCCCGATACCGGTTCCTAGGGTTATCATCAGCATAAAATTACACGATCTGCCTGCGCCTGACCTACTTTCAGCTAACGCCGCCAAATTGGCATCATTGGCCAGATAGATCGGAATCCCCGGCAAACTGTTGAGACTGTCTCGCAACGGAAATAGATGAAAGGGCAGATTATTGGTATTAAGGATCCAGCCTGTTTCATTATCGACATAGCCGGGAACGCCGACACCTAAAGCCCGAACATCTTGAACTGAGAGTTGCGCGTTTCTCAGCATGGCAACAATCATGTTGTCGATTTCAGCTACAATATGATCTGCTGACAAAACATTTGCGTGAGCGCGCTCCTCAGCGGTCAATAATTGGCCTTCCTCGTTTAACAGCCCGAGTTTAAGATAACTGCCACCAATATCAAGCCCGAGATAATAGAACATATATCAGCTCCCTATGCTACTGCAATCTATACCTAACCCATCAAGCTAAAGCCCGGGGAAAACAATAGGTAAAGCATAAACGGCCACAGCCGTCAGAATCATCATGGCGGCAAACAGCAGATCCAGACGTGAATATTTAATCACCTTCAGTCTGGTCCGGTTTTTACCGCCTCTGTAACATCTGGCCTCCATAGCTGTAGCCAGGTCATCAGCCCGTCGGAACGAGGAAATGAAGAGAGGTACAAGAATACTAACAAAACCCCGTGCGCGCTTCAAAGCATTGCCTGTGTCATAATCAGCCCCACGCGAAGACTGCGCCTTCATAATCTTCTGCATTTCATCCAGCAGAGTCGGAATAAAGCGCAGCGCAATCGACATCATCATGGAAATCTCATGAACGGGAAAGCGCAGCCGCTTGAGCGGACTGAGCAGACTCTCGATCGCATCGGCAATCAGAATCGGTGTCGTTGTCAATGTAATCAGAATTGAAGTCGATAATACTAATAAGACCAGCCGCACCAGTATCTTAATTGCCCTTACCAGGCCATCCTCTCTGATCACAATAAAGCCATAAGAAAAGATAATCTCACCTTTACCGGTAAACAGATTAAACAGGAAAGCAAATAGGAGCAAAAGCATAATCGGACGAATTGTTCTTAAAATCAATCCGATCTTAAGCCGGGATAAGAGCATCAAACCCAAAACTACCAAAGCAAGGACTGACAATGAGACAGCCGACATACTGGACAAGGATAAAATCATCAGCAAAATAGCTGATATCAGCTTGGTACGGGGATCCAAGCTATGCAGGAAGGAAGATCCGGGAACATATTGACCTAATACGATTTGCTGTCCCATTAGGCCTCTCCTCCCGCCTGATAATGGCAGTATAATTCTCGAGCAGCCTCTTTAGGGGTAAAAATATCTGTTCGAATGGAGGGATCAATCTTAGACAGTTGCTCCAGGAATATCTTGGTACGCGGCATAGCCAGTCCGGCACTCACAATAGCCTCTTCAGTCTCAAATACCTCAGCCGGAGTGCCGAGCAAATACTTGACGCCATCTTTCAAAACCAGAATTCTGTCACACAGACCTGCCAGCTGATCCATGTCGTGAGAAATCATCACGATCGTCTGTCCCTTTTCCTGCAAGCGCTGAATATAGTTCAGCAATTCATCTCTACCGGCAGGATCCAGACCCGCAGTCGGCTCATCCAGCACCAGAATATCCGGCTTCATAGCCAAGATACCGGCAATAGCTACTCTGCGCATTTGTCCGCCGGACAGATCAAAAGGTGAACGATCGAGTAGAGCCGGCTCTAAGCCTGTCAATTCAGCTGCCTCTCTAACCCGCAACTCAATTTCCGCCGGTGATAGACCCATCTGTTTGGGCCCGAAAGCAATATCCGCAGCTACTGTCTCCTCAAATAACTGCTGCTCCGGATACTGAAACAACAAACCGAGATGCTCACGCACCTTGCGGATATTTTTCTTCACGGACACATCCAGCCCCATCACCTCGACAACTCCCGGCTCGGGACGGATCAAACCATTTAAATGCTGAATAAAAGTTGACTTGCCTGAACCGCTGTGACCGGCAATGCCTAGGAATTCTCCCTCGTAAATATCAAGCGAAAGATCACTTAATGCCTTGACACTCTGCTCCAAATCAGGATTATAGGTGTACGATAATCCCCTTACCCGTACCAAAGTCTTGCGCTCAGGAAACTCGTCATGTGTCGAAGGCGAAAAGGTCTGTCCGGCTTCTCTATTCTTAGTTAACCCGGAACGTGCTTGCGGCGGATCAGACAATCTACAGTTCACCGCTTGAATTGCATCAACCAGAGAAAAAGCTTCCGCCGCTTGCAGCGGCTGACCCGTCAAGCGGGCAATTTCCCCGGCAATCTCAATATGAACCGGCACATCAAGTCCCATACTGCGAATCAATTCCGCCTGATCGAAGATATCAGATGCCGTACCGTGCAAGGCTATCTTGCCATTATGAACAACATAGATATAATCAGCCAGCAGCACCTCTTCCATATTATGGGTGATATTGATTACGGTCAGTTCGCGCTCTGCACGCAGTCTCAAAACCAAATCCATAAAATCATTTCTGGAGGCCGGATCAAGCATTGCTGTAGCCTCGTCCAGGATCAGGCAGCTTGGTTCCATAGCTAAAATACCGGCAATCGCCAATTTTTGCTTCTGACCGCCGGAAAGTGTGTGAGGGGGTCTTTGTGCCAGCTCTGTCAATCCAACTTGTTCCAAGGCAAAATCAACTCTCTGCCTTAACTCGCTTTGAGGCAGACCTAAGTTCTCCGGACCGAAAGCTACATCCTCCTCCAATGTCGTACCTATAATCTGGTTATCTGGATTCTGAAAAACCATACCGGATCGGCATCTAATTTCCCAGATTGCTTCATCGTCAGAGGGTTCACGACCAAAAATAACAATATTGCCTTCTTGAGGCAATAATAAGGCATTGATTAAATGCGCCAGAGTAGACTTGCCGGATCCATTATGTCCCAGCACAGCCACATGCTGACCTGCCCTAACTTCCAGATTGATATTACTTAGAGCTTTAGTTTCCTGCGGCAAACCCAGATCATAGGTGAAACTGATGTCCTGAAGCAGCACACCTGTCTCAATTTTATCAATTTCACACTCAAATCTTGCTTCCACTTGCGCAGATAACTCCCAAATATTGGATAAAGGACTGATAGCTATAGCCGTCAGTCCTTCAAAATAACACAAGTTGGCCGTTTCAAATTAAGATGCCCACAGCGATAGGACAGTGGCTCTATTGGTTAAACAAGCTCCAAGATAACCATTTCAGCGGCATCGCCGCGTCTTGGACCTAGAGGGATGATACGCGTGTAGCCGCCCTGTCTGCCAACATAGCGTTCCGCAACGTCACTGAACAAATAATTGACAGTATTGATACGATTGCCCTCCGCTGTATGCTGTTCATTCATCATGGCAATCATTTTACGTCTGGCAGCAAGCCTGGAAGGTTTATCAACAGAGACCGTTTGTGTCTTAGTTTCACGTTCAACTACATCATATACATTGCCATGCTTGGAAGTAGCTGTCCGCAAAATTTTTCTGCCTTTGCTATCAAGCTTGGCGGCAGAGACCTTTACTTCCCTGGACGTGTAATTATCTTTTTCTTTCACAGCCAGAGTAATTAACTTCTCAGCAATTCGCTGTACCTCTTTGGCTCTGGTTTTAGTAGTTTTAATCGAGCCATTAACTATCAGGCTCGTGACCTGTCCTCTAAGCATTGACATGCGCGCTCCGGTAGGACGGCCAAGTTTTCTATATCCGGACATTTATCTATATCCTCCTCTTCAGCACTTGCTAGTCATCATTATCTGCCAGTGCCAGTTCCATCTCTGCAAGTTTCAGAACCACTTCTTCCAGTGATTTTTTGCCAAGATTGCGAACTTTCATCATATCGGCCTCAGTACGGGTGATCAGATCACCAACAGTATTGATTCCGGCACGTTTCAGACAATTATAGGTTCTTACGGAAAAATCCAAGTCCTCAATCAGCGTTTCATAAATATAATTGTCGCTAGCCTCATCCACAATTTCATCTGCTGCAACTTCCTGGACTTCAGAACGGGTCAAGTCTTCAAACATATGCAGATGATCTGTCAGGATCTTCGAAGCAGCACTCAGTGCATCATTAGCAGCAATAGTGCCGTCCGTCCAGATCAGCATCGTCAATTTATCGTAATCCGTAATCTGTCCAACACGGGTGTCCTCAACTTTGTAATCAACTTTTCTGACTGGATTGAAGATAGAATCAACAGGGATAACACCTATCGGCCGATTGGAAATTTTATTCTTTTCGGCACTTGAGTAACCAACGCCCTTTTCGATCTGCAACTCCATAAACAGGCGGCCTTTGCCGTTAAGAGTACAGAGCACCAAGTCGGGATTAACTATCTCTACTTCGTCATCACGAATAATATCTCCCGCAGTCACTTCACCCGTCTTGCCTTCTTCAACATTAATATAAACAGTTTTAGGACCCTCCGTATGCAACTTAATACAAATTGCCTTCACATTGAGAATGATCTCGGTAATATCTTCCACCACTCCCGGAATTGTAGAAAACTCCTGATAAATACCATCAATGCGAATAGCCGTGACAGCTGCGCCTGGCAATGAGGACAACAGAACACGGCGTAGAGCATTACCTAAAGTTATGCCATAACCACGGACAAGCGGTTCAACAACAAATTTACCGTAGGAGCCGTCTTCATTAAAATCACTGTATTCAACTACCGGGTTCTTATTTTCAAACATTCCTGCCTCCTCAACTACTTAAAGTCATGCAGTTTGATCCTCAATTTTTACTTCGAGTAAAGCTCAACGATCAAGGTCTCTTCCACATCAACGTCGACTTCTTCACGCGTCGGTATGCTCAAAACCGTACCTTTCAGTGCTGAGGAATCTACACTCAGCCATCCTGGTACCGGTCTCTCACTCATCTCCTCAAAAAACTTAAATTTACGTGCTTTCTCAGAGACTGTGACTTCATCATTTACACTTAAAGTAGCTGAGGGAATATCAAGCTTCTTGCCATTAACTTCAATATGTCCGTGCGTTACCAACTGCCTGGCGTGGGCTCTGGATTCAGCAAATCCCAATCGATAGACAATATTGTCTAAACGTAGTTCGAGTAGCGCCAGCAGATTTTCACCTGTTTTGCCAGGCATTCTCTCAGCACGGGCGTAGAAGCGACGGAACTGAGATTCCAGAACACCATAGAAGCGCTTGGTTCTTTGCTTGGCACGCAGCTGCATACCATATTCCGATTGTTTTCTTCTGCTCTGCGGATGCATGCCGGGAACGCCTTTGCGCGCACCGGGATGATTTCCTAAAGCACATTTTTCTTGAGAATAACACCTTTGACCCTTCAAAAATAATTTTGCACCTTCACGGCGGCAGAGTCTGCAGGTAGCATCAGTATATCTTGCCATTTTTTACCTTCCTTAACTACACTCTTCTTCGCTTGGGTGGGCGGCAGCCATTATGCGGGATCGGTGTGACATCCTTAATCGATACCACTTCCAGTCCGGCAGTTTCCAGTGCGCGAATTGCTGACTCACGCCCTGATCCCGGGCCCTTGACATAGACTTCTACTGTGCGCATTCCATGTTCTGCAGCTGCCCTGGCAGCCTGCTCCGCAGCCAGCTGTGCGGCAAAGGGAGTCCCCTTCCGCGAACCGCGCATACCCTGTGAACCAGAGCTCGACCAAGATATTGCATTTCCGGCCAAATCAGTAATTGTCACAATGGTGTTGTTAAAGGAAGAATGAATATGGGCTGCGCCGCGGTCGATATTCTTGCGGTCACGACGTCTTGTCCTAGCAACCGGCCTTTTACCTCTTGGTTTTGCCATTTACTCTCTTCCTCCTATTTTTTCTTATTTGCCATAGTGCGGCGCGGACCTTTTCTGGTTCTGGCATTGGTCTTTGTCCTCTGCCCTCTAACAGGCAGGCCGCTGCGATGACGACGCCCGCGATAGCTTCCGATTTCAGCCAATCGCTTGATATTCATGGCTGTCTCTCGGCGCAGATCGCCTTCGACCACAAAAGTGCTATCGATCGCTTCACGAATTTTCGAAACCTCTTCGTCAGTCAAATCCTTCACTCGGGTATCGGGATTGATATCACACTTTTCCAAAATAATATTTGATCTGGTGCGGCCAATGCCGAAAATATAAGTGAGCCCTATTTCAACTCGCTTTTCCTTGGGGAGATCTACCCCGGCAATACGTGCCATTAACTTACCTCCAAAATGCCTTTCAAACTATATATAAACACGAATGAAGGAAACAACAATCATTACAATTCTGATTGATGCAGCCGCATCCCGTTGTCGTGTTATGAGCAGCAAATCAAGACTAGGCTGAGCTTAACCCTGTCTTTGTTTATGCTTGGGGTCCTGGCAAATTACCATCACCCGGCCGCGGCGCTTAATAACGCGGCATTTTTCACATATTGGTTTAACCGACGGTCTTACTTTCATAAACTACTATCCATCCTTTTCTACACTATTTCTACACTATAGTCAGTTGCAGACGCAATTAATAATTATAACCGGAAAGAGCGCCTCTTGCAAGGTTTAGCACTTGGATTCGGCGGAATCGAGTGCTTGGCTATTTGGTGCGCCAGGTAATGCGTCCCCTGCTTAGATCATAGGGTGATAGCTCAACTGTAACGGTATCACCCGTCAGAATCTTGATATAATGCTGACGCAATTTGCCGCTAATATGAGCAATAACCTCATGGCCGTTTTCCAGTCTGACACGGAAAACAGCATTGGGCATAGTGTCAACGACTACCCCTTTTACCTCAATCGCTTCTTCCTTTGGCATCCGTCATCTCCTGTCCATCAAATTTTATTTCATCCAGAAAAGCTTCAATCTGTTTTCTGAGTATAATATCTTTCTCCCGCTCGACCAGATCAGAATTCAGCAAATTTGCCACTTCAGTTGCTGTCAAAATATGACCTAATGGTTTGACATGCCTCTGATGCTTAATTTTTGGTCTAGACAGAGACCGGTTTCTGCCGTTCACCAGTTCGAGTCTCCTGCCGGCAACACGCAGAACCATGAATACTCTGCCGGCATCGCGGCCTTTTGTTGACAGAACGCCCATACCTTCTGAGATACCGGCTGATAAAATCTGCTCATACAGATAACTCATCATCCGATACCGTCAGCAGCAGCGGGCCATTGTCAGTAATTGCAAAACTATTCTCATAATGAGCGGCCGCTTTGCCATCAGCCGTTACAATCGTCCAGCCGTCGTTCTTCTGTCTGATCCGGTATCCACCCAGGGTTATCATCGGTTCCAAAGCCAATGTCATTCCTGAGAGCAACCTCGCCCCATAGCCTGCTTTGCCATAATTAGGCAAATTTGGCTCTTCATGCAGATTATGGCCAATACCATGCCCGCACAAATCTCGGATGACCCCATATCCTCTGCTTTCAGCACAAGTTTGGACAGCTGCCGAAATATCTCCTATCCTATTGCCCGTCTTAGCCTGTTCCAGTCCGGCCCAGAAACAATCCTCTGCAGCTTGAATTAACATTAACAATTCAGGAGAAACATCACCTATTGGCCAAGTCCGCGCCGCATCACCATGCATGCCGTGAATCTTAGCCCCAACGTCTACCGAAACTATCTCCCCATCCCTGAGGATGCGATCTGTTCTGGGGATGCCATGAACGACTTCCTCATTTATAGAAATACAGGTTGCTGCCGGATAGGGTACTACTCCCGGCACGCCTTTGAAGGATGGGATAGCTCCATGATCCCTGATCACTTCTTCTGCTAGCATATCAATCCTGGCTGTAGAAATACCGGGTTGCAAGAGAGGCTCTATAGCAGCAAAGACTGCTGCCACTATTTTGCCCGCCTCTCGCATTATCTGGATTTCTTCTGCCGATTTGATAGTAATCATACAGAACCGAAACCTACTCCTGGCTAATTGCGGTGGCAGACGATTGTCTGTTCAGCTTAATCTGCTCCTTAATCTTAGTGATTAAGCTGTCAACCTGATCAGGTGTGTGTGTACCGCTATTATCATGATTCAACAAGATACCTTGCTCCTGATAATATGTGACTAGAGGATCTGTTAATTCATAATAGGTATCCAATCTGGTTCGCAAAGTTTCTGCCGTATCATCCCGGCGCTGAATGACCGGCCCGCCGCAAGTATCACAAACTCCCTCCTGTACCGGAGGAAAATCCAACTTATTATAGGGCTTGCCGCACGCACTGCAAACCAAGCGATTAGTAATTCTCCTGAAGATAAGCTCCTCAGGCACCTGCAGGTTAAGGACCAAATCCAGCTCTTCGCTTTCAAGCTTCAATACTTCATCTAGGGCAACTGCCTGAGGTACAGTCCGCGGGAAACCATCGAGCAGGAAACCCTCACGACAATCCCCCTCTGCAAGACGTTCTTTGACCATGCCAATTGTGATTTCATCCGGGACCAGTTTCCCGGAGTCCAAATATTGTTTTGCCCTATGGCCCAGTTCAGTACCTTCTGCAATATTAAACCGAAACAAATCTCCGGTCGAAATATGTGGCAAGGACAGGGCACGAGACATACTAAATGCCATCGTGCCTTTGCCAGTTCCCGGAGCTCCCAATAGCACTATTTTCATCTCCATCACCCTCTTAATCCAAGAAACCTTTATAATGACGCATCATTAACTGAGCTTCCAGTTGATTGACCAGATCCATAGCCACACCAACTAAAATCAGTACGGAGGTACCGCCGAACCAGATGCCCTGGGCGCCTGACACAGCACCCAGCAAACTAGGCAGCAAGACAATTATTACCAGGAACAAAGCATCAAACCAATTCAGACGTCTGGCTGTTTTCTGGATAAATTCAGATGTCGGTCTGCCCGGGCGAATGCCGGGAATATAACCGCCGTTCTTCTGCAAATTATTAGCGATGTCAATCGGATTGAAAGAAATCATCGCATAAAAGAATGTAAAGGCAAAAATTAGAACTGCATATAGAACATAGTAAAGCGGATTGGAGTCAAAACGCAAAAACCACTGAGCTACCGGTCCGGACCAGCCAAATAACGACACTATGGTTGATGGCAGCATTAGGATTGACACTGCAAAAATTACCGGTAACACACCCCCCTGATTGACTTTAATCGGGAGATAGGTGCTTTGCCCGCCATAAATCTTGCGTCCGACTACTTTCTTGGCATATTGAATGGGAATTCGGCGTTCAGCAATCTGTACAAAGACGACTAAGGTGATTACTACTAGAAAGATGAAAATGACAAAAGCAACACCAACCAGCGCCAAAGCCAGATTATTGGTTAATTTCCAATTCTGGAACCAAGCAAAGAGATTGAAAATCATTTGCGGCAGATTGGCAATAATGCCTGTGAAAATAATCATCGAAATACCATTTCCCAAGCCTTTTTCATTGATCAGTTCACCCAGCCACATTACAAAAGCGGTTCCTGCCGTGAAAGTTCCGATCACGACAAGCGCATTTAACCAGCCCGGCATTTCCGTTACCTTGGCATCTCTCGTAGCTGCCCAGTAGGCAGTTGCCATCACCAAGCCCAAGCCGACGGTGACAAACCGAGTGATCTTTTGAATCTTTTTCCTGCCCTCTTCACCTTCTTTTGACATACGTTCCAGAGCTGGAATAGCAACAGTCAAAAGCTGCATAATAATTGAGGCATTAATATAAGGCTGAATACCCAATGAAAAGATTGAGACCGATGCGAACGCACCACCGGAAATCAAATTCATAAATTGACCCAATTGGCCAAATCTATCAATCATGGCAGTGAATCTTGCAGCCGAAATGCCCGGCACAGGAACTGCTGCTCCCAGGCGATAGATCAACAGCACGAATACTGTAAAAATAATCTTTTTGCGCAGGTCCTCAACCTTGAAGGCGTTCTTGATAGTTTGAAACATATCTCCCATCTCAGATTACCTCTACCTGGCCCCCCGCCCCCAGAATTTTCTCCCTGGCGTTAACAGTAAAAGCGGCAGCCTTTACATGGAGCCTTTTGCTCAGGTCACCATCACCCAAGATTTTTAATCCGTCATTTACTTTAGGCAAAGTAATAATACCGGCAGCATCTAAAGCCTGCGCATCAACTACAGCGTCATTGGCAAAGACTTCCAGATCGCCAACATTTACCACAATATAATGCTTCTTATTCCTGCTATTAAACCCTCTTTTAGGCAGGCGACGGAAAAGAGGCATCTGCCCACCTTCAAACATCGGTCCTTTACCGCCCCCGGAACGTGCTCCTTGCCCCTTATGACCGCGGCCGGAGGTTTTCCCGAACCCGGAACCATAGCCTCTGCCTTTGCGGACAGCTTTTTTTCTGGCTCCCGGAGTTGCTTTTACTTCATTTATTTTCATACTGGCATTACTCCTCAATAACACTGACAAGATGTCTGACACGGGAAATCATACCACGCACAGCAGCATTGTCAGGGTGTTCAACAGTCTGGCCAATTTTTCTTAGCCCCAGCGCATCCACAGTGGCAACCTGCTTCTTATTTGAGCCACTGATACTCTTAACTAATGTTATCTTTAGATTAGCCATATAATAAACCTCCTAAATAATTTCAGAGGGTTTTTTGCCCCGGATCCTGGCCACTTCTTCTATTGATCTGAGAGACCTGAGGCCTTCTATCGTGGCGTTGACAACATTATTAGGATTATTTGTGCCTAAAGATTTGGTGCGAATATCATGAATTCCTGCCATTTCACAGACAGCACGCACTGCACCGCCGGCAATAACACCGGTACCGGCTACTGCCGGCTTCAACAGCACCTTGCCTGCTCCGAAACTTCCCAGCACCTCATGAGGTATGGTACCATTCTTAATCGGCACATTAATCAAATTCTTCTTCGCATCATCTATACCTTTGCGAATCGCATCAGGAATCTCAGCGGCTTTACCACGGCCTTTGCCAACACGGCCATTGCCGTCGCCTACAATTACTAGGGCAGTGAAGCGAAAGTTTCGTCCGCCTTTAACGGTTTTGGCAACACGGCCGATATGGATAACTCTCTCCTGAAATTCATCCTCACGGGCCTCGTCACGGCGACCGCGTCTACTACGATTTTCTCTCATAATCTTCCTCCCTAAAATTTAAGGCCTGCTTCACGAGCAGCTTCAGCCAATGCCGCTACCCGTCCGGCATATATATAACCGGCGCGATCAAAAACTACTTTATCAATGCCCTTAGCCAAGGCTTTTTCAGCCACGCTTCTGCCGACAGCCTGTGCCGCCTCCAGATTGCTACCATTCTTCAGCTGTTCTTTCAAGGGGCTGTCCAATGAAGAAGCGCAGGCCAAGGTTATACCCTTGCTATCATCAATAATTTGAGCATAAATTTGAGCATTGCTTCTGAATACTGCAAGACGAGGTCTCTCTTGACTTCCTCTCACATGTTTGCGCACTCTGGCCTGTTTGCGACGGCGCACTTTATTTCTAGGTTCCTTTTTAATCATTTACTTCACCCCTTATTTAGCGCCGGTCTTGCCCTCTTTCAGGCGCAAGACTTCATAATCATATTTAATGCCTTTACCTTTATAGGGATTAGGCACCCTCTTAGCACGGATGCGAGCAGCAATCTCTCCAACCAGTTGTTTATCGGCACCCTTAACAATAATTTTATTAGCAGACGGCACTTCGAAAGTTATGCCCTCCGGTGCTGTAATTTCCACCGGGTGTGATAGACCTAAAGTCAGATTGAGCACATTCCCGTTTAATTGTGCTCTGTAGCCGGTACCCTGCACCTCAAGCGTTTTAGTAAATGGCTCATGCACACCTTTTACCATATTACTGATCAGAGAGCGCATCAGACCATGCATACTCCTGCTCTCCTTTTGATCATTTTGTCTTGTTACTTCAATCTGATTATCTTTAATATTGATATTTACTAAAGGATGAATCTTCTGGACTAACTCAGTCCGATCCTTTTTAACCCGGATTAAGTCGCCCTCGAGTTTCACCTCTACTCCAGGTGGAATTACCACCGGCATTCTTCCAATTCTGGACATTTATTCCTCCCGCTCTTAATATTGAAGGTCTAAAAACGACCCTTTTCAGAGTTATTACCAGACATAGGCCAGAACTTCTCCGCCTACGCCATCCTTCCTAGCCTGCCGATCTGTCTTGATGCCCTTTGAAGTGGATATGATCGCAATACCAAGTCCTCCAAGTACCTTGGGCAAATTCTCAAGATCTGCATAAACACGTAAACCCGGTTTAGATACACGTTGAATCCCGTTTATAACCGGTTTTTTATCAATATATTTTAAGGTTACCGTCAGTATCCCCTGTTTATTATCCTCCTGAAAGGTAACACTTTGAATATAGCCTTCTTCAACCAATATTTCCGCAATTGCTCTTTTAATTTTGGATGCAGGTATATCACACTTAGGATGTCCTGCCCGGCCGGCATTGCGGATTCTTGTCAGCATATCAGCAATAGCATCAGTTATTTGCATAGATTATTCCTCCCTACCAGCTTGCCTTGCGCACTCCCGGTATTTGCCCCTTATAAGCCAGCTCACGGAAACAGAGACGGCAGATGCCATATTTGCGCATATAAGAACGCGGCCTGCCGCAAAGTTGACAGCGATTATGTTGACGCGTAGCAAACTTTGCCGGACGCTGTGCCATAACTATCTTAGATTTCTTTGCCATTTATACCCTCCGGCTCTATTTTCTGAACGGCATTCCTAAGCCGTCCAATAATGCTTTCGCTTCCTCATCGGTCTTGGCAGTTGTTACAATTGCAATATCCAGACCTCTGATTTTGTCGATGGAATCATAATCAACTTCAGGAAAGATCAACTGCTCTCTGGCACCCAGGGCATAATTGCCGTGGCCGTCGAATGAATTCGGATTGGTACCCCTGAAGTCGCGGACGCGCGGCAGAGCGATGCTGACCAGCTTATCAAAAAAGTCATACATGCGATCACCCCTTAAAGTGACCATGACGCCAATATTCATGCCTGCGCGCAATTTAAAATTAGCTATGGATTTGCGCGCCTTAGTAACTACAGGCTGCTGCCCGGAAATAACTCGTAGATTATCCACGACGCTCTCAATCACTTTCGCATTATCTTTAGCATCGCCAACTCCCATATTCAACACAATTTTTTCTAATTTGGGAATTTCCATCGGGGATGAATAATTAAACTGCTCCATCAATTTAGGCGCAATTTCTTTACGGTATTTTTCTTTTAATCTATTCACTTTGCGCCTCCCTATTTCTTAGCCAGTCCAACTGTAGACACAGTTTCACCGCAGGCTTTGCAATATCTGACTTTTTGACCGTTATTATCAAATCTTTTTCCCAGTTTGGACGGCCGTTTACACTTATCACAAACAACCATTACATTAGAAGCGTCAATAGCAGCTTCAACATGAATGATCCCGCCAGGCTCACCCGCTCTACGCGGACGCTTGTGCACAGTGGATACTGCGACACCCTCAACGATTACCCTCCCGGTTTTAGGATGAACGGCCAAGACTTTACCTGTTTTACCAGCATCCTTCCCTGTAAGGACATAGACCGTATCATCAACTTTCACATGTACTTTTGACATTATTACCTCCTTACAGCACTTCTGGCGCCAGGGAGAGAATTTTCATATAGTTTTTCTCTCTCAGCTCACGGGCAATTGGACCGAAGATACGAGTACCTTGTGGATTACCATCATCCTTGAGTATTACGGCTGCATTTTCATCAAATCTAATATGCGAGCCGTCATTACGCCTTAAGCCTTTCTTAGTCCTAACTACAACTGCCCTTACCACATCCCCTTTTTTTACAACTCCGCCGGGGATGGCTTCTTTTACTGAGCAGACAATCACGTCCCCAACATTGGCATATTTACGACCTGTGCCACCGAGAACTTTTATACAGTACAGGCGCTTAGCGCCAGTATTGTCTGCAGATTTCAGAGTTGTTTCTACTTGAATCATAATAATTTTCCTCCACTGCGCTAAGCTATTTTGCTTTTTCGATGATCTCGACCAAGCGCCAGTGCTTATCACGGCTCAGAGGACGTGTTTCCATCACACGTACCTTATCGCCAACCTTACACTCATTCTGCTCGTCATGAGCCTTCAATTTGAGTGTCTTTTGGATATATTTCTTATAAAGCGGATGACGAACATGCTCAACAACCTCAACAACTATCGTCTTATCCATTTTGTCGCTCGTAACGGTTCCGGTCCGCTGTTTACGGATCGCTCTATCACTATTGTTCATGCTTTACTCCCTCCGTCTTGACCAGCTTTAGCAAGTTCTTGTTCGCGGATTACGGTTTTAACGCGTGCGATATCCCGTCTCACCCGTTTCAGCTGCATAGGATTAGAAAGCTGATTTGTTGCATGCTGGAAGCGGAGCTTGAACAGCTCGGCTTTCAACTCATTCAGTTCAGTATCAAGTTCTACAGATGTCTTATTACGAAGTTCAGTTGCTTTCATCACTCTCAGCCTCCTTCGCATCATCACCTTCACCTGCAGCCTCTTCTTCATCGGTCAGAAGCTCCTCCTCAAGTTCAGCAGAAGAAATGAGGTCTTCTTCAGTGACATGAACTTCGGCAAAGCTGGCAAGTTCTGCTTCGGTAAAAGTGCGTTCACTTTTAATAAATCTGGTTTTACAAGGTAGTTTATGTGAAGCTAAGCGCATAGCTTCTCTGGCCATTGCTTCTGAAACACCTGCAATTTCAAACAAAACTCGCCCCGGCTTGATAACGGCAACCCAATATTCAGGTGAACCTTTTCCTTTACCCATACGGGTCTCAGCAGGTTTTTTAGTAACTGGCTTGTCCGGGAAGATTTTGATCCAGACTTTGCCGCCACGCCTCAGACGACGATTGATCGCAATACGGGCAGCTTCGATCTGATTACTGGTGATCCAGCATGGCTCTGTCGCCTGAATGCCATATTGGCCATAAGCAACAAAATTACCACGTGTGGCCTTGCCCTTCATTCTGCCCCGGTGTTGTCTTCTATACTTAACGCGCTTCGGCATTAACATTAGGCCTCAACTCCTTCCTGTGGTGCTTGTACTGCTTTACGCGCCGGCAGAACCTCACCTTTGTAAATCCAGACTTTGACCCCCAGACGTCCATAGGTAGTAGCTGCTTCAGCGAAGCCATAATCAATATCTGCGCGTAGTGTATGCAAAGGAATTGTACCCTCATGATATTGTTCAGTTCTGGCAATTTCAGCTCCGCCCAGCCGGCCCGAAGTCATAGTTTTAATGCCCTTGGCTCCTTGCTTCATTGCCCTGCTGATAGCTTGCTTCATAGCGCGGCGGAAAGAAACACGTTCTTCCAGTTGGCGAGCAATATTTTCGGCAACTAATTGTGCTTCGCAGTCAACATTCTTTACTTCTTTAACATTTATAAAGAAGTTGCGCTTAAATCTTTTAGCCATCTTCTTCTTCAAATTCTCAATTTCGGAACCCTGGCGACCAATTATGATTCCGGGTTTGCCGGTAGTAATCGTAACAACTGTCTTATCATCGCCCTCACGTTCGATCTCAATACGAGATACTCCGGCTTTCTCTGTCTCCCGCTTGACAAAATCGCGAATTTGCTTGTCTTCAATCAGATAGCGGGCAAAATCTTTTTTATCAGCATACCAACGAGAGTCCCAATCTTTGATTACTCCAACACGCAAGCCATGGGGATTTACTTTCTGACCCATCTAATTCTCCTCCTATGCTTTCTCTCTCAGAACAACTGTGATGTGACAAGTGCGCTTAAAAATACGGGTTGCACTGCCACGGGCCCTCGCACGGATGCGCTTAAGCGTAGGGCCCTGGTTGGCATAGCATTCCGCCACATATAGATCATCGCGCGACAGATTATTATTATTCACAGCATTTGCTTCCGCTGACTTGAGTAATTTGGTCAAGACCGGAGATGCCGCATTGGGTGTATACATCAAAATTGCTAATGCTTCATCTAATGACTTACCCCTAATAGTGTCAATTACAGCATTGACCTTAAAGGCATTAATACGGATATATTTGGCCTGCGCATAGCCGCGATCTCTGCCAATATCAAGAACCTTACGTTCCTTTTTAGTCAAGATGGGCTTTTTTCTATTGCGCTGATGCTCAGCCTTATAATCTGCAACCAACTGTTCTCTATTGGCTAGCAATTCTTCTTTGCTCATTACTTTCTTTGCCACAGACTAATCCTCCCTTCACTCCCGGTTAGCGGGAGGTTGTTCTCTTCTCGGAGCCTGCGTGGCCGCGGAATGTCCTGGTAGGAGCAAATTCACCCAGCTTATGACCTACCATCTCTTCAGTTATATAGACCGGTACATGCTTGCGTCCATCATGTACTGCTATGGTATGCCCCACCATTTCCGGGAAAATCGTGGAAGCCCTGGACCAGGTCTTAATTACTCGATGCTCATTCCGCTCATTCATAGCGTTGATGCGTCGCATCAGAGCTTCTTCTACAAAGTATCCTTTTTTTGTTGAACGGCTCATATCTCAGCAAGTCTCCTTATTTCTTTCTTCTGCGGACGATGTATTTATCCGATTCTTTGGGTCTTCTGGTTTTGTAACCCAGGGTAGGCTTGCCCCACGGAGTCATCGGGCTGGGCATTCCAATCGGAGCTTTCCCTTCACCACCGCCATGGGGGTGATCAACTGGGTTCATAACAGAACCTCTTACATGAGGTCTCCTGCCCTGATGCCTCGTATAGCCGGCTTTGCCGCGATTTTGGATATCATTTTCCGGATTACTGACTGAGCCAATTGTTGCTTTGCAGTTAATCGGGATCAGCCTCATCTCACCGGAGGGCATGCGCAAAGTAGCAAATCTACCTTCACGTGCCAATAATTGAGCAGCCGTTCCGGCTCCCCTCACTAATTGCCCACCTCGACCCGGACGCAGCTCAACATTGTGAATTTCTGTACCGATCGGAATATTGGCCAGAGGCAAGCAATTGCCGATCACAATATCTACTTCCGGTCCGCTTTCTACCATGTCACCAGCCTTTAAGCCCTCCGGCGCTAAGATATACGCTTTAGAACCATCCTGATATTGAATCAGAGCGATGAAGGCAGTACGGTTGGGATCATACTCAATAGCCAATACTTTAGCCGGTACACCTTCTTTTTTGCGTTTCCAATCGATAACTCTGTACTTTTGTTTATTGCCACCGCCTCTATGACGGCTAGTAATCCGACCGTAATTGTTACGGCCGACATTCTTCTTTTTCTTCTCCAGCAAAGACTTTTCTGGTTTCTTTTTACTCAAACCGGAATAGTCGGTAACGGTTTTCTGCCTTATTGCCGGAGAAGTAGGACGATATGTCTTGAGTGCCATTTTATTACTCCCTCTCTGTTACGCGTACGGCTTACTGGCCGAACCCGAATTCTTCGATTTCAGTCTTATATTTCCTGGTTGTTGTACCAACTTTACCGCCTTTAGTCTCATAGCGGTCTTCAGTCGGATCAAGGTCAATTGTCACAACAGCTTTTTTCCAGACAGGCTGTTTCCCTTCATGAACTCCCATGCGCTTAGTCTTACCGCCCTGATAGCTCGTATTAACCTTAACAACCTTAACGTCAAAAAGCTGCTCGCAGGCTTGACGAATCTCCGACTTAGTCGCATTCTTAGCCACACGGAAAGTATACTTGCCCTCGGCAGTAGCCATCATACTCTGTTCGGTAATAACCGGACTAATAATCACATCATAAATACTCTTCATTAGTTATATACCTCCTCAACCCTAGACACAGCCTCTTTCGTCAGGATCAAGCGGTCGAATTTCAAAAGTTCCGTGACATTAAGAGTCTGAACTTCGCTGATCTTAATTCCACGCAGATTATTGGCTGAGCGCTCAACTATCAGATCACGCTGCGGCAACACAATTAGTGCCGATCCATCAACACCAAGATTATTAAGAATTTTTACCATCTTCTTGGTCTTAATTTCATCAAGTTTGAGTTTATCAAGAACTAGCATTTTATCAGCTTGAAACTTTGAAGCCAAAGCCGATTTCAGGGCCAAGCGTCTCATCTTCCGTGGCAGAGAATATCTGAAATTTCTGGGTGTAGGGCCAAAAATTCTGCCGCCGCCAACATATTGTGCAGAACGGATTGAACCATGTCTGGCTCTACCGGTTCCTTTCTGACGGTATGGTTTTCGGCCACCACCGCGCACCTCGCTTCTGCCCTTAACTTTGACAGTGCCCTGACGACGATTAGCATGCTGATTGACCAGCACTCGATGCATGACATCCTGATGCGGCTCGATGGCAAAAATTTCATCGGCAAGCTCCAGATCGCCAACTACTTTGCCGTCCATATTGTAAATATCTATCTTAGCCATTAGAAAATCTCCTCTTGTCCTATCTTCTCTTTACAGTAGAGGTGATCTCTAGTAGACCACCTTTGGCGCCCGGTACAGCTCCCTTAACTACCAAGATGCTACGTTCGCCATCGACTGAAACAACTTCGAGATTTTGTACTGTTACACGTTTATTACCCATCTGGCCCGGCATCTTTCTTCCTTTGAAAACTTTACCCGGAGTGGCGGAAGAACCCATTGAGCCAGGGTATCTGTGATGTTTAGAGCCATGTGATTCCGGACCACGAGAAAATCCATGACGCTTAATGACGCCTTGAAAACCTTTTCCCTTAGAAGTCCCAACGATATCTACATAATCACCGGCAGCAAACATATCTGCCACAGTAATCTCCTGTCCTAATTCAAACTCTTGGTCGGTCTTAAACTCCCGCATAATTCTTTTAGGTTTCAAGCCTGCCTTATCAAATTGGCCCTGTAGAGGTTTAGTAACACGCTTTTTATCTTCATAACCTACTTTTACCGCTCTATAGCCATCGACTTCTTCCGTTTTATTCTGCACTACAGAAACCGGACCACAGCTAATCACCGTCACCGGGATCACAATGCCATCCTCGTTAAAAATCTGTGTCATACCGGCCTTGCGTCCTAGCATGAATTTTTTCATAACAACTTACTCCTCCTGGTTATTGGTTCACTCAAGTGAACTTGACCCGGCAGCACTCTGCCTAAAGCTTAATTTCAATATTGACTCCAGCTGGCATTTCCAGTTTCATCAATGACTCAACAGTCTTGGTATTAGGAGCTAGAATATCGATCAGACGCTTATGGGTTCTAATTTCAAATTGTTCGCGAGCATCTTTATGCTTATGCGGTGAGCGTAAAATCGTAATAATCTCTTTCTCCGTCGGCAACGGGATTGGACCCGATACACTTGCTCCCGTTCTCTTGGCGGTGTCAACAATTCTTTCAGCACTTTCATCTAAAATATGATGGTCGAAAGCCTTCAAACGGATACGAATTTTTTGGTCAATTGCCATGTTTACCTCCATGTTTGCTGCATTTATGGCACTACTTAGTCTGGCGTTTCTTTTTCTTCCGGCATAATGCCCAGCTTCTGTATCTCAGTAAACAGTTGCTGGGCTAACCCTCAGACTGCGTACCAGCGTCCGATTCCAGTCGGACTTCTCCACTGAAGTTACCTGTTGCTCAACGCAGCTGAGCTCACAGCAATCTCCAGCTTCTCAGATTGTCGCCTATAAAAACCCAATGTCTTTTTTACAGACGCACCGATAAGTATATAAGGCCTGCAAACAAATTGCAAGCCTTAAAAACATTTTCGCCATTTTCTGCAAGATATAATATTAAATAAGTACTAATGAAGCGCTTCTAACCTTATTTCTATTATATATACACTACTAGTTAAGATATACTGGGCGAAATCAGATGATTATTGGCGGGATGATCGAGCTTTGATATACTCATTTTAAAAGTTATCAGGATTTTGCGGCAATGCATTTCGCTGCAAAGCAACAGTGTACCGAAAGGACAGGTAAAGGTTATAAGCAGTGAATCGGGCAGCAAAGGGAGTTGGCATAATTTTTCTGGTGCTAAGCTTGACCTTAGCACCGCTCACTCTGACGGGATGTGACAGCATAAATCCTTTGCTTTCTGCCGCCAGCATCTCTGAGATTGAAAGCGAAATTCTTGTTTTAGCTGATGGCACTGTCCAGATAACTGAGATCTATCAGGTAAATGCCCCGCGCGAATCTTGGGGTCTTACTCTGGCTCGGCCTCATCCGCGCCATGGGAGCACGGAACTTGTAAGCATCGGTATTGCTGCCAGCGGCCTCAATCCGACCCCTATTTACACTCAGTTTACGGAAGAAACTAAGAGCAAACTTAAGACTGCACCCGCAGCCTACGCTAAGAAAATTGAGAATGATCAGGTTTCGGTGCAGCTGCACACGCGCTTTGGTCGGGGGGATTGGCTGATCAAGGTTCAATGGTCATTGCTGGATGCAGTTGTACAAAATGGCGAAGACGCCTTGCTGGATCTTCCCCTACTATCCTTAAGCCCAAAAACAAGTCCCCAGCTTTTCTCTGCAACTTTGATCCTTCCACAGAGAATTACAACCGCAGGTGCCAATGTGGTAACCCAGACGGCTGCTAATCTTGTACTCAGTCAACAGGAAAGCAATATCCTCAAAATCCGAACTGATGATTTTGGCCATGACGATAATCTACGGTTTCTGATCAGTACTGCCGCAGACGTTTTTACAACACTGGAACCAGATACTGTTGATCTGCCCGTTGACCAACAGTTCAAAGAAGCAGCGCTCGCTGCACAAAATCTGACCAATATTAGGCAAAGAAGAGAATTTGTGTACAAGATTATTCCTTATCTAACTTTGGGTGGATTAATTCTGGCCTTATCTTTCTATATCTACTATGAACGCGAGGGATTTAAAACTGCTCACAGGACTAACTACGCCCTATGGGTCTCCTCAGTTAAACCATATAATTCTTCTATGTTGCTTAAACGTAATTCTCCGGGCCGCGTTCTGCTCAGTTCACTGCTTGCCCTTGTCAATCAAAAAGAGCTCTGGCTTGATGACTATGTTTTTACCTGGCCGCATTCCGGTCGAGTGGATTTTTCAGCTTTGCGGCCCTCTGAAACTTATCTTCTACACTGGTTGTTCCAGGATCTGGCTACCGGAGGACCTGCTCTCTCTGCAGCACAGTTAAAGAGCGCAGCCCTCGCTCCCGCTTCTGCCAAGGGTTTCAAGCAGAATTTTCGCGAATTCGAAGAGTTAATTTACAGTGAATACCTGGCTCTGGGGCTTTATGATCAAACTAAAACAAAATTTGGTCGTCTTATTACTACATCGTTTTTTGCAATTTCTTTTGCTTTAGCTCTTCTGTTGTCCTATTTGAGCAATAGTTTTCTCGGACTGCTTCTCCTATTGCCGGCGGCCAGCTTTCTGCTTATTCGCCTGGGTGTTAGACATCTGACCCGCGAGGGACGTACCAGATTGAGAGAGTGCCGCGAATATAGCAAGAATTTAGATAATTTGCCGCAATTGACTGCGGCTACCGGCTCACATTATAGCTTAACTGAAACTGCAATTTTGGCCTTGCCTCGTGCCGTCGCCCTTGATCGGATTAATCTATTTTTTGATGGACTATATGAGCTCTCAGATGAAGAATTTGCCTCGTGTGCGCATGCCATACTTCATGTTTATTTACGCACTCCTTTACCTAGAAGCATCAGGATTACTGAACGGGAAAGAGCTGAGCTTTGGCAACAATTGGATGATCTAAGAGATATTCTCATAAGCTCTGAGACTATCATCAACGCCGGCTTTCAATAATCAGCGCCCTATCTCAAGCTAGTCTGACATCAGACATGCCCTTAAAACCGCCTTATTACCAAAACGGCAGCGCAAACTATCGAGAGTACGCTCTAACCGCAACCAGCGTTCCTCCTCTTGTAGTTCAGGAAGATAAGATATCTGCTGACTGTTGCCAACTCGACAGAGATCAGTAGTGCGCACTCCCAATGAACGCAAAGGACGATTGCTGCGTTTATCATTTTTATACAAGGTCATCGCTTCCGCTAAAATAATAGCTGAACACTGAGTCGGACGCTCTAGTTTGCACTGTCGCTCCCAGGAAAATAGCTCACTATCTCGCAATGAGATCTGAACGGTTGTGCAGCAAAGCTCCTGCTCACGCAGACGGGATGCCACTTCATCGGTCAGGCGCATCAAGACCTGTTTAACCTCAGATTCCGTGTAAAGATCTCTGGCCGCGGTCATACTATTGCCAATGGATTTAACCTGCGGATAAGCGCCGGAGCTAGCGACCTCACCTCGATCGAGGCCCATTGCATAATGCCAAAGCATCAGACCCGCTTTGCCTAGTCTCAGTCGCAGAAAATCTGGGCCGCAGCGCACAAGATCACCTATTGTGCGCACATTAATCGCGCCTAGCTTTTTTTCAGTTTGTCGACCCACAAACAGTAGCGCTCGTATCGGCAGTGGCCAGACTATTGTGCGAAAATTTTCTTCTCTGATTTCACTGACCGCATCGGGCTTCTTGAGATCGCTGCCCAATTTGGCAAAGACTTTATTAAAACTAACACCGATTGATACTGTCAGTCCGATCTCATATTTGATCCGCCGGCGAATTTCTTCAGCAATCTCTACACCGGAGCGTTCGGCTCCGGTCAGGTCAAGCCAGCATTCATCAATACCAAATGGTTCTATATAAGGTGTATATTCCTCATAAATACTTCGAACCAACTGGGAATATTGCAAATATAGATGTCCCTGTGGTGCTACAATTTCCAGCAGTGGGCATTTGGCCAGAGCCTGCCAAATTGCCTCCCCGGTTTTCACCCCGCTTTTCTTGGCCAGTTCATTCTTGGCCAGAACGATACCGTGCCTGGTAGCAGGATCACCGCACACTGCCATAGGTATATTGCGAAGCTCAGGCTTGTACAGACATTCTACGCTGGCGTAAAAAGCATTGAGATCAGAATGTAAAATCACGCGCATAGCTTAGTTCTCCTGACGCTCTTGCATAAACATATGTTCTCTTAATTGAGGATATTACAGAACACTTGTTCTTGTCAAGTTTTTATCTGAGAGGATAAATTGATCAGAAGAAAATTAGAGTGGATAACGGGCGGAAGCCAGGCAAAAGACCTGGATGCCTTCACCACGGCCAAAGGCTGTAAGATCTTCACCGCTGGTTGCTGTAATCGCAACAGACTCTAAACTTAGTCCGGTCAGCTCTGCAATAGATGAACGAATCTCTGACAGATAGGGGTACAGTTTTGGCTTTTTGCCCTCTACGGTAAAGGACAAGTGCAAAAGCTCAATATCACCCAGCGTAGACAGAGCCTTGCGAACATATTCCCTGCTATCGGTAATACCGTTCCGGCACATTTCATCAGTCACAGGTCCTAAGATCACCACTGTTGAAAGGCCACTGAGTGCATTAGTTAAAGCATGCAATATTACATCGGCATCACTATTGCCGGCCAGACCGATCTCATCGGGGATAACAATGCCGCCTAAGAGCAAAGGACGTTTCATATCGTCTGAGAAACGATGGCTGTCCTGTCCTATGGATTGAAGATAAATATATTCTTGCATTGATACCTAACCCTGTCATCATTTAGTGCAACAAATAATCCAATAGCCGCTCTTTTTCTTTATTACTTCTACCTCTGAGAAGTATTGGCTAAGTTCGGCAACAGACGAGGCCGCACCTTGCTGTTTCCGGTTGACAAGATACATCTTACCTCCGGGACTAAGAGCAGAATAACTTTCTTTAAACAGTCTGTACACAGTTTTCTTACCACAGCGAATAGGTGGATTGTGTAATATTAGGTCGAAATTACCTACTAGACACTCGAAGCCGTCCGATTCGACAATCAGAGCGGTCACATTGTTCGAGCGCAGATTGCACTGAGTCAGATCCAACGCCCTTCGGTTCACATCAGAAGCAACAATCTCCCATCCGGGTCTCAGCTTGCTGAAGATAACCGCCACTGCTCCAAAACCACAGCCCAGATCCAAGAAACGGCGCACCTCACCTAAAGCTGCCGGCTCAAAAGCTAACACGGTTTCAATCAGCAGCGCTGTGCCGCGGTCGATGCCGGCAGCAGAAAAAACACCGCTATCGGTGCAAAAGGCAAAGATCTCCCCTCCGAATTCCGCCTTGAAGCGCCGATAGCGATGTTCCGATTCAGGTTCTGGATCAAAATAATGTGCCATATATTCAGTATAATAGCAAAACCGGGTTGATATCTATCTTCTCAGGAAAACAGATTAACTAAAGTCTTGACGTGAACACCGGTCGCCCCTGCCGGCAGGTAGTGCTGAGCTTTATCAAGAAAGGCCGTGCCGGCAATATCCAGATGCACCCAGGGTTTTTCCTGATGCAGAAATGCCTCAATAAACAGTGCGGCTGAAATCGTACCGCCCATACGACCGCCGGAATTCTTAATATCAGCTAACTTGGATTCATTGTTCTTAGCAAAGTCTTTATCATTAGGTAGCTCCCAGATTCTCTCACCGGCGGCGGCAGCTGCAGCTGAGACCTCTGCCAGAAATTCAGGACAATTGGTAATGGCAGCAGAATACTCCTGACCCAGAGCGATCATACAAGCGCCGGTCAGGGTAGCCAGATCAATCACACGGTCGCAGGCCAGCTGATTAGTAGCGTAGTGAACTGCATCAGCCAGCGTGAGCCTGCCCTCAGCGTCACTGTTAGCAATTTCAATAGTTTTGCCTGCCAGCGACTGGATGATATCGCCCGGTTTATAGGCGCCGCCCGAAATCAGATTTTCACAGGCTGCAATTACACCCGTCACATTGGCCTTGGCTTTGGTTCGGGCCAAGACAAGCATCATGCCAATTACAGTACCTGCACCTGCCATGTCGAAATACATAGTCTTCATGCTGTCAGATGGTTTCAGAGAATAACCGCCTGAATCATAGGTCAGACCTTTACCGACTACACCGGTACAAAAGTTAGAGTCAGGATCACCTTTGTATTCCATCACAATTAAGCGAGGGCGCTTCTGAGAGCCTAAACTGACACTGAGAAAGGCATGCATGCCGATATCACGGATCTCTTCTTCCTCATGGATTGTAACTTTGATACCCAAAGGCTCTAAACTTTCCTTGGCTTTTGCGGCTAAAGTCTCAGGATATATCACATTAGCCGGTTCGTTACACAAATCCCTGGTTAAAAATACACCTGCCATCAGATCTTCGGCTCGCTTGATGCCAGCTGCGACGGTATCAGTATCAACCTGCTGCAAAGTTAAATTGACAGTAAGCTCAGGTCCTTTTGTCTGTTCAGTCAGATATTTGTCAAAACAATAGGTGGACTGCAAGAAGCCCTCGGCAACGGCTTCCGCTACTTTCTTGCCTTCCAGATCTGCCAAGGCAGGTAAAATCACTTCTACTTCGGGCAGGCGATATTTGTCTAACAATTGACCCGCATTAAAAAATGCTTCGCGCAATTCATTATAGCCCAGCTCTTCCGCCGGTCCCAAACCTATCAACATATGCCCTGCCCCCTCCAGTGAAGGGAAAAAGAATACTTCACCCAACTTGCCCTGAAAATCCACTTGATTTCGGGCATAATCCAGATGTGAGTTTTCCGGTACCTGGTCTTGGAAAACAATTTCTGTGGTTACTCCACCGCTGCTATTGGCTAAAATTCTCATAAACTTAACTCCTGTTCTATAATAAAATACAAATTCCAAAACAATTTTAATAAAGATGTCCTGACATATAATCGAAGGCAAGCATTGGCAATTATTCTCTTAGCTGTCCGGTGCGAAGCACAGCAATAAGCAAAGGTAGACCTAGAATAACAATTACTATTGTCTGTGTTAGCGCGATGGATCCGATGGAGCTCACCACAATAGATACTGTGACCTTCTCTAATAACAAAAAGGGCAAA
This sequence comes from Clostridiaceae bacterium, assembly GCA_012519085.1. GTDB lineage: Bacteria > Bacillota > Clostridia > Saccharofermentanales > DTU023 > UBA1046. The sequence goes on along the minus strand of JAAYQX010000020.1, from coordinate 4,815 downwards.
TATATCCCCACCACCAAAGCATTTATTACTATGGGCGGCAACAGTGCAATAATGTGCCGCCTAGTGATGCAGACGGCTTTCCTCTGACGTGAACTGCGCCAGATCCAACCGAGTTTATAACTCTGCCAGGCCGCCAGCAGTGTAGCCAGGCTGCCAGCCAGGACATCTATGAGCCCCAGACTCTGAGGATTGAGCAGATTGGCCAGGAAACAGCCGATAAATACACCCGGAATAGCTGCTGATGACAGTACCGGTAGGACTGTCAGAATTTCTGCTAGCCGGAACTGGACAATACCGTAGGAGAACTGGGCAAAAGGCAGGGTCAGTATCACATAAAGTGCTGCTATGATACCTGCTTTAGTTAAATCTTTGCTGCCAAAACCTGCGGGCTTAACCATTACAGCATCCAGCTCTCTCCACTAAGAAAGTTACCGGATGACCATTGATATCCCAAACTGTACCACTGCGTCCCTCCAGGGGCAAAATCTCCAGAGCCAAAACATCGGTAGAAATTTTTTCCCCGTGTGTAGATAGTACTGCGGTTACTTCCGGGCCCGCTTCATAATAGAGTCTGATTTTATCCATCACTTCGAAGCCGGCATCTTTACGCATATTTTGTACTTTGCTGACTATCTCGCGCATTAGACCCTCTTCTATCAAAGCCGGTGTCAGTGTTGTGCTCAAGGCGACTGTGAGATTGGCTGTCGATTCAGTGGCATAGCCTGCTGCAGAGTGCTCCTCTATCAGGAGATCATCCTTGCTCAAATCATATTTATTGCCATTAATATCCAGTGTAATATATCCCTGTTCGTTAAGAGCAGCCATTGTGGCTTGTCCGGGCAGCTCGGACAACAGTTTCTGAGCCTGAGGAATGTCTTTCCCCAGACGCTTGCCCAGAACCTTTAATTGAGGTTTAAAACTATAGTCCAACAGCTCCGAAGCCTGGTCGAGCCAGATTAACTTTTTGATATTGAGTTCGTCCAAAACATACTCAACATATTCAGCAGCTAGTCTGTCGGCAGAAACAACCAGGATTTCACTCAGCGGCTGCCGATTCTTTATGGCCGAGGCATTCCTGGCCGCACGACCTAGACCGACAATTTCCAGCACCAGTTTCATCTGCTGTTCCAGCTCTTTATCTATCAACTCCTCAGCATATACCGGGAAATCAGCCAGGTGTACACTCTCAGGTGCACCGGTTACTCTTTTCCCGACTAAATTCTGGTAAATATCTTCAGCCATAAAGGGAGTAAAGGGAGCAGATAAAAGCGTTACTTGCTTCAGTACAGTATAAAGCGTCAGATAGGCATTGATCTTATCCTGGGGCATATCCGGACCCCAGAAGCGTTCGCGACTGCGCCTGACATACCAGTTGGACAGTTCATCGGCAAAATCTTGCAGTGCCCTGGCGGCATAAAGGATATCGTAATTTCCCAGTCTGCTGTCTACTTCCTTAATCAATGTATTAAGACGGGAGAGAATCCAGCGATCCATAGCGCCAAGTTGATCATATTTTAGCTCGTACTGCTGCGGGTCGAATTTATCGATATTGGCATAGAGCACATAGAAGGCATAGGTATTCCAGATCGTACCCATGAAGCGCCGCTTGCTTTCATTGACTGCCTCGGCAGAAAAGCGCGATGGCAGCCAGGGCTGGCTGTTGACATAGAAATACCAGCGCACGGCATCAGCGCCTTCAGTCTGCAGGATGTCCCAGGGATTAACTACATTGCCTTTATGCTTGGACATCTTGATTCCGTATTTGTCCAGAACATGTCCCATGACAATACAATTTTTAAAAGTTTCCTGTCCGAAGATTAGATTGCTGACAGCATGCAGAGAATAGAACCAACCGCGAGTCTGATCGACAGCTTCAGAGATAAAGTCAGCCGGATAGGTTTCCCGGAACAAATCTTCGTTCTCAAAGGGATAATGATATTGTGCAAAGGGCATGACTCCTGAATCAAACCAGCAGTCAATAACCTCCGGTTCACGTTTCATCAGGCTACCGCATTGGGGACAATTGAGATAAACTTCATCAATATACGGTTTATGTAACTCAATGTCATCCGGGCAATTATCTGACATTTCCTTGAGTTCGGCAATACTGCCTACAGCATGCTGATGTTTACAGGAGGTGCAGGTCCAAATCGGCAGGGGTGTTCCCCAGTAGCGTTCACGACTTAAGACCCAGTCTACTACTGTCTCCAGGAAATTGCCGAAACGGCCCTTGCCGATAGTATCAGGAATCCAGTTGATCCGATTATTGGTTGTAATCAGTTGATCGCGTAAATCTGTCATGCGAATAAACCAATTGGTCCGGGCATAGTAAATCAAGGCTGTATGACAACGCCAGCAGAAGGGATAAGTATGGACAAAATCAACGCTAGAGAGCAATGAGCCGTCTCTCTTCAGCTTTTCCACAATTTGAGGATCTGCATCCTTGACGAAGACACCGGCAAAATCCGTCACATCCTCCGGCAAAGTCCCGTCAGAATTTACCAGTTGCACAAAAGGCAGATCATTATCGCGACCCAGTCTGGAGTCATCTTCACCAAAAGCAGGAGCAATATGGACAATTCCCGTACCCTCAGTCAGAGTGACAAAGGGGTCTGCTACCACATACCAGGCCTCTTTGCCGCTCTCGGCAACGAGGCGGTTGGCATAGGGCAGAATAGGTTCATATTTCAGACCGACTAGATCGCTACCAAGCATGGTTTCCACAATTTCAGCTTCAGTACCAAAAGCTGTTTCTGCTAATGCTTTGGCACAGTAATAAAAAGCATCCGCCTCACTGCCATCCAGGTCATGAGAAAGCTTGAGCAGTACATACTCTTCTTCACCATTAACTGCTAGAGCGAGATTGGACGGCAATGTCCAGGGCGTTGTTGTCCAAGCGGACAAGTATGTATTTTCTTGTCCCACGACCTTGAAGCGCACATAGATTGAAGTTTCTTCTATCTCTTTATAGCCCTGGGCCACCTCATGGCTGGAGAGAGCCGTGCCACAGCGCGGACAATAGGGTACAATCTTATGACCCTTGTACAGCAGGCCTTTATTCCAGATCTCCTTTAACGCCCACCAGCTTGACTCGATATAATCATTTTCATAAGTAACATATGGATGCTCCATATCGGCCCAGAAAGCAACGCGCTCGGAGAGTTCTTCCCATTCAGTTCTATAGGTCCAGACGCTTTCCTTACATTCCCGGATAAAGGCCTCAATGCCATAAGCTTCAATCTCTTCTTTGCCATTAATGCCCAGTTTTCTTTCTACTTCCAGCTCAACCGGCAAACCATGCGTATCCCAGCCGGCTTTGCGCTGAACATGATAACCTTTCATCGTGCGGTAACGGGGTATCAAATCTTTGATAGCACGGGTCAAGACATGACCAATATGTGGTTTGCCATTAGCTGTGGGAGGACCTTCATAAAAAGAAAACTCCGGACAGCCTTCCCTTTCTGTTACTGATTTTTCAAAGATCTGATTTTCTTTCCAGAAGTCTAGAATTTTCAGTTCTCTATCCATAAATTCCAGCTTGCTGTCAACTTGATCGTACATATAAATCCCCCCGTATGTATTTAGTCTCTAAACAGAAACAGGCATTCAAAAATTATAGAGTCGAAGCCCACAACTGTCAATTATAGCAAAGTTCACATGTAAAGTTGCTGAGCAAGATCGTGTCTTTTAGTGTAACATGAGCAGAAACCAGAATATGCATTCACAGCCTTCACTTTACTGAGGATTGCTGTGTTACGAAAAGGATCAATGCCCATGAGCCTGTTCCGAATAGCGTTTTATATCGTATTAATTATTGTTACTGGCAGTGCTCTGATCTACGGTTTTCTGATCGAGCCGCGTCAAGTCAAAATTAAGCGCTATTCAATCAGATTACAGGGACTGCCAACGGCTTGGCAGGGACGGAAAATAGCCTTTTTCTCTGATCTGCATGCAGGTATTTTCTATCCTCCGTCCCATTTAGTAGGCGTCTTCGATAAATTATTAGACTTAGAGCCTGACCTGATCTGTATTGGCGGCGATTTCATTGAAGAGCGAACCCGCTTGAAGGACACCAAATTTCGCCGCCGGCTGGTCGAGCAATTGTCACGACTGAGAGCCGCTAAAGGCACCTATGCGGTACTGGGCAATCATGACGCCGAAACCAAGGAAAACCTTCGTTATGTCCGGACTCTCCTGGCTGACTCCAAGATCACTTTACTTAGCAACGAGGCGGTAATGTTGGATGGTCTTTGTCTGATAGGCTTGCAAGAGTCCTATCATCAACGGCCGGATCTGGCTGCCGCAACCGCTGACTGCCACACGCAAAAGACTATGAACACGAATGCCAGGATCATATTGATGCATCAGCCTGATGACTTGCCTACACCTGAAGCCACTAGCAATACAGATCTCATTCTCAGCGGACACAGTCATCGGGGACAGATCACTCTATTTGGTCTCCCGCTCTATACCGTCAAAGGCGGTCGCAAACGTCTGTACGGCCACTATATTCTGTCCAGCGGTGCTCAGCAAATTACTACCTCCGGGCTGGGAACAGTTCACATCTATGCCCGCTTCTTTGCACCGCCGGAAATTACATTAATTGAAGTCAAAATGGTCGATAATAGTTTATAATTGATGTAATTAAATATTGAAATATATGATTGATAATCAAAAATCATAGAGGAGATGACCATGGATCAGAATACAAATCACAACACGGATTCTAATCAACCACAGAATTTCCAGCAATGGCCGCCACCTGATCAATCGGCAGCCCCGCCGGAACAACCACAGCAGTGGGCTCCGCCTCCG
>JAAYQX010000004.1 GCA_012519085.1 Clostridiaceae bacterium | reverse complement strand
TGGATCATATGACTGTTCCAAGGGCATAAAGTTAAGGAGGCGGAGGGGAGAAGATGTTTTTTCAAAAGCTGTTGGAAATCTTGGGAAAATTAGATGTAAAAACGATGATGGGAGTATTAATCTTCGGAAATTTCGCATTGGCATTTTTGACATTGAGATACTATTTATATCATGAATCAGATCATGAAAAAAAACTGATACTGAGATTTGGAATTGCTAAGATATTACAGGCAATCGCCTGGATCTTTTTATTTTTGCGCGGTGATATCAGTGACATCATTTCAATTTACTTCGGTAATATACTGCTCTTTATCAGTTTTTATCTGGATTCATTAATTGTTCTGAAAATAAATAAAAAAACACAAAAGATATGGTTTAGATTGCAAAGTGTTTTGTTGGCATTATCTATTATCTTGTTTATCTTTTTTGAAATTTCATTGGGTATAGGAAATCTTAGAATTGCAATGGCCTCTTTGGGTGTTTTTTTTATTCTAGTGATTCCGAATTTACTAAGTATTACAAACAATCTGAGCAGTCGGTTTGAAAAATTTATTAGCTTAATCAGCCTGTTTTTTCTTTTATTACTTCTGCTGCGAGCATTAAATTCACTGTTTGATAACGATATAAGTCTATTTACCAATAATTTACTTCAAATCGGAACATTCCTCTTATTAGTTTTACTTATGTTTGTAAACGGAACGGGTTTTCTGCTCATAATGTATGACCGCTCATATGAATTGTTGAGGTTGAGTTCCAACTTGGATCCCTTGACTCAAATTTATAATAGAAGATTTTTCATGAATAGGGCAGAAGCATATTATCAAAGGGCTTTGAGAGGCCGGGAATCATTATCTTTTCTCTTTATTGATATTGATTTTTTCAAAAAGGTGAATGACAGTTATGGCCATTTGTTTGGCGATGAAGTATTGAAAATGATTGCGCAGGTAATAGCTGACAGTGTAAGGCCATTAGATTTATGCTGCAGATTTGGGGGAGAGGAATTTTTAATTCTCTTACACAACACAAATAATGAACAAGCTGTATTAGTAGGAAACAGAATACGCGAAAAAATACAGAATTTGGTATTTGAAGAAAATCCCGGATTTAAATGTACTGTCAGTGTAGGTGTTTATTCCGGCCATCCGGATAGTAATAAGAACTTACAATATTTTATTGATAATGCGGATCAGGCACTATATAAAGCCAAAGAATCAGGAAGAAATTGTGTAGTCAGTTCTTAGGATTCGGGGGGTCAAACTGCGACATTTTGGGCAGATAGTTATAAAAAAACTTGCTGCAGCAAAACCATGTAGCAGATTGTGCCGCCGCCAATGCTCAGCAAGGTTTGGCGCTTCCAAAGATGCAAGAGAGAGACGACAGCAAGTGAAATCAATTCAGGTAGAAAACCCTGAGGTTGGGCAATGTAAATGTCTTTTAGACAATAAACAACGAGCATAGCAATGGCAGCGTGAGGGAGTACGCTGCTTAACTGTAATAACCAACGTGGCTTTTTCCTGCCGGCAGGGAAAAGGAGAAAGGGCAGGAAACGTGTTATGGCTGTTCCTCCGGCTATCACGACAAAGAGAATTAGATCATGTGTATCAGGCAAGGTGTTCTTCCTCCTTTCGCCTGTGCAAAAGCAATAGTAAGGCAACAGCGATTATGGTCATAGCTATGATTAGGAAGTGGTCAAGACCGAACACGATTCTGGAGAAAACTGTGGCCACGATTCCGATCAGGGCGGGAGCATGATCTTTTGTTTGCTTCCACTGTTCGAGAAAAATTACTGTAAATAGTGCAGTCATAGAGAATTCAATTCCCTCGCTATTGAAAGGAAGTGCCGTGCCCAGAACACTGCCAATGACTCCACCGGCGATCCAATAGAGATGGTTTAAGAGCGTGACTGTGAAATAGTAAGCAGTTTTATTATTGTTCGGATCATGTGGTTGGCTGCAAATAAGTGAATAAGTTTCATCTGTTAAACCGAAAATCAGATACGGTCTGACCTTGCCTGTGTCCTTGTAGCGTTCCAAGAACGACAATCCGTAAAAGATGTGTCTGGCATTTACAAGAAAAGTCATCAATAATGCCGTTACAGGCATAACTTTTATTGTAAGCAACGACACGGCAACGAACTGCATGGAACCGGCAAAGACAAATGCACTCATAAGAAAAACGTAAAATGGAGGATAGCCGGCATCTGACATCAATACACCATAACCCATGCCGAGAATAAGGTAGGCGGCGAGAATCGGCAGAGTATCAATGAAGGCAGTTTTCAGTACTTTACCGTTGATTGATGTCCACATGTGCCGCTTTATGCTCCTCTCACTATAGTCTTTGATATCCGGTTATGGTGATATATTTATATAGGAATGATAATTTATAATCAAGCTGAAGCATCGAGGTATACTTGGGATTGCAGTAGCGATTAATAATAAAATATCAGGTCTGACTTAATGTTCCTGCTAAATTAGGAGTTCCAATGAACAAAGATATAGGGAAGACAGTAGAGAATTTGCGCATGCACTTTGATAAGGGCTATACTTTGCCCATTGCTGCAAGGATTAAAGCTATAAAGAGTCTTGAGGCATCTATCAGAAGGTATGAAAAGGATATTCTGGCCGCTCTGAAGAGTGACTTAAACAAGAGTGCATATGAGGGATTTTTGACGGAACTGGGGTTGGTTCTGGGCGAGATGGATCATACTTTAAAGAATCTGCGACGCTGGGTAAAACCTCAGAGAAGGAGAGTTGCCATATCGCAGGCTCCTGCTCGGGCCAAAGTGATGAAGGAACCATATGGAGTTGTTCTTATAATGAGTCCATGGAACTATCCTTTCCTTCTGCCGCTGGTCCCGCTCATTGGTGCAATAGCCGCCGGAAATTGTGTAGCTTTAAAACTGTCTGAATATGCGCCGGCAGTATCGAATATCATTGCAGCAATTGTAAGTGAGGCTTTATCCGCGGGATATGTTTCGGTTATCGAAGGCGGTAGAGCTGAAAACAGCGCTTTGCTGGAACAAAAATTCGACTATATATTCTTTACCGGTTCTCCTGTTGTCGGAAAGATCGTGATGCAAAAAGCTGCTGAATATCTTACTCCCATCACGCTTGAACTGGGGGGCAAGAGTCCTGTTATAGTCGAAAAGACTGCTAATATAAAGAAGGCTGCTAAACGGATTCTGTTCGGCAAACTCTTAAACGCCGGACAAACTTGTGTAGCACCCGACTATCTCCTGGTTCAAAACGATATCAAGGCTGAGCTCATAGAGGAAATCAAAAATCTTTATACTGAAATGATTCCAAGCGATGAATATAGAGTGGAGAATTTTCCGCGGATCATTAATGAGAAGCATTTTAATCGCCTTCGTCGTCTTTTAGAGGGACAAAATATTCTGATAGGCGGTGGCTCTGATCCGAAGAATCTGCAGATAGATTTCACACTGGTGGACGAGCCTCATTTGGCTAGCCCCCTAATGCAAGAGGAAGTTTTCGGGCCTATATTACCTGTTTTTGGATTCGATGCGCTCTCGGAAGCGGAGAGCTTCATAAAGAAGTATCCTAAACCACTGGCCCTCTATCTTTTTACCAAGGATGCTGCCGTGGAAAGGTCGGTCCTCAGAAATATTTCGTTCGGCGGCGGATGTGTAAACGACACGGTTTTACATCTCAGCAGTCCGCATCTGCCATTTGGCGGTGTTGGAGACAGCGGCATGGGTAGCTATCACGGCAGAACGAGCTTTGAGACTTTTTCTCATACTAAGAGCATCTTGAAGAAATCATGGTATTTTGATCTTCCTGTACGCTATCATCCGTTCAGAGCGCCGGAAAAGAAACTCCCCGAATGGATATTTAAGCTTTAATCTACATTAGTTATTTGCAACCGCTGACTTTATAAATCCTTTACTAAAAGATGAGGTGCAAAAAATTACAAATGTGCTATATTATTGCTTTAAAGGAATATTTATAGAATATGAGTAAGAATTTATAGATCGGAGCAATATTATGAATTACGTATTTATTTCGCCGCATTTCCCGGATAATTTTAAATATTTTGTGACCTCATTAAATGATCATGGTGTAAAGGTATTGGGAATTGCATCAGAACCTTATGAAAATTTGGATGAAGAATTGATAGATTCTTTGACTGAGTACTATAGAGTTGATGATATGGAAGATTACAATCAACTATTGAGAGCATGCGGATATTTTACTTTCAAATACGGAAAAATTGATTTCATTGAATCGCATAATGAGTATTGGCTTGAAAAGGAAGCGCAATTAAGAACTGATTTTAATGTCCAAGGATTGAAAACCGACGATATGCCGGCTATCAAAAAGAAATCTGAGATGAAAAAAGTCTTTGAAAGAGCGAAAATCCCTGTCGCCAAGGGTGAAGTTGTAAAAGATATTAGATCGGTGAAAAGATTTGTTAAGAAAGTCGGATATCCTATTTGTGCCAAGCCTGATATAGGAGTGGGCGCAGCCGGCACATATCAAATTTCGAATGATAAAGAATTAGAGAAGTTCTTCTCTTTGAAACCCTCTATTGACTACTTCGTCGAAGAATTTATTGTCGGCGATATCCATACCTTTGATGGCTTGGTTGACAAAGACGGCAATATCTTGTTTTTAAGTTCCTTTGTCTATGACGGTGTTATGGAAACCGTTCAAGAGGATCTGGACAATACTTATCATAATCAGGTAGAAATACCCGATGATCTTATGGAGGTAGGGCTGCGAGCTGTTAAAGAATTCGGCATTAAAAACAGATTCTTCCATTTGGAATTCTTCAGAACTGAAGATGACAAATTAATTGCCTTGGAAATAAATGTCAGACCTCCCGGTGGATGGTCATTGGATATGTTCAATTATGCCAGCGATATAAGTGTTTTCGACATATATGCCAAAATGATTTTGGGTCAAGAGCAGTTTAAAATGCCGGAAATTAAGTATCACTGTGCTTTCGTCGGTGTGAAATTCGGTCTCGAAGACCAGTTAAAACATTCACTGGATGAGGTCTTAAATAATTATGGCCATCTGATTGTTAGACATGGGGCAATGCCCGATATATTTTCAGCAGTAATGGGCAACTATTCTTATATAATCAGATCATATGATTTCGAGGAACTGATGGAAGCTGCAAAATATATTACTTGTAGAATTCGTAACTAATTTGGAGGCATAAATGAAGATAGAATATCGTCAATTTTATAGCTCAAATTTAGGTCGGGAAATGGCCTTTAAGGTTTATGGGTATGGTGGTAAGCCTGTAATAGTATTTCCTTCCTCAGGTGGCAGGTTTTATGAATATGAAGATTTTCAGATGATAGATGCTGTAAAGGATTTCATAAACGCCGGTAAATTTATTTTCTATACAGTCGATAGTGTTGACAATGAGAGCTGGCTGTCCAAGGATAAATGGCCCGGCGATAAAGCGAGAATGCACAATGTTTTCGATCGCTATATCATTGATGAATTTATTCCCTTTGTAAAATCTCATTCAGGCTGGACAGATCCAATGGTTACAACCGGTTGCAGCATGGGCGGATACCACAGTGCAAATTTCTATTTTAGACATCCGGATGTTTTTGATACTGTCATTGCGCTCAGTGGTATTTATGATGTTAGATATTTTGTCGGCAATGACATCTCTGACGTTGATGTGTATCTGAATAGCCCGGTCGACTATTTAAGAGGGATGCGTGATTCTTACTATCTCGACTTGTATAGAAAGGGGAAAATAATCATTTGCACAGGTCAGGGCAATTGGGAAGAAGACTCAATCAAGCATACCAGGATGCTAGGCGAAGTTCTGCAAGAAAAGAATATACCGGCCTGGATAGATTATTGGGGCTATGATGTTCACCATGACTGGCCCTGGTGGCGAATCCAGATGCCCTATTTCTTAGGAAATATTGTGTGATTGACTATTATGGTGTGAAATACACTAATTAGAGGTCAAGGTGATCTTATTGGTAACTTTATCTATCAAGATGGCAAGCGGAAACTGGATGCTTATAAAATAGAACAAAGGGAAAATATCGTGCAGGGTAAATTGTATGGAATAGGGGTGGGTCCGGGAGACCCGGAATTAGTTACTTTAAAGGCATTAAGACTAATGAATGAGTGTCCGGTTATTGGAATACCCGGGAAAAATCCTGCAGAGTCTGTGGCATTAAAGATTGCCAAGGAAGCTTGTCCGGAGATTTCCAATAAAAAACTTCTTTTAATTGAGACTCCCATGACAAAGGACAGCAAGGTATTAGAAAACGGCTATACCATGGCTGCCGAAAAAATTATAGCTTGTTTAAAGCAGGGGGAAGACGTTGCCATGCTTACTCTGGGGGATCCTACAGTTTATTCAACCTATATTTATATCCAACGACTTGTAACACTAAAGGGCTACGAAGCGGAGATAATAAACGGAATTCCCTCGTTTTGTGCAGTGGCTGCTAAGTTTAATGATAGCCTGGTGGAGAGGGAGGAAATACTTCACGTTATCCCGGCATCCTATCAAATTGATGATGCCTTAAAGCTTTCAGGAACCAAAGTGTTAATGAAGGCGGCAAGTAAACTCTCAGATGTAAAGAAAACCCTTATGGAAAATGGCAGCAGTGCAGTAATGGTAGAAAATTGTGGAATGGAGGGGGAGAAAATTTATTATTCTCTGGACGAAATTCCGGAAAAGGGAAGCTATTATTCCCTTATTATTGTTAAATAGTCTATTGACTTTAAAATACGTCAAGAGCCTATTTTGTAAATGGTGCTGGTTGTATATAACCAAAGAATAAATGTAGATAGGCATTACCAAAAGGAAGCTTATGGAGCGCTATTTCCCATTATTTGTTGATTTATCAGGGAAGAAGATTCTGGTTATCGGTGCAGGACCTGTTGCCTCACGACGAATAAGGATATTATTGAAATTCGGATGTGATATTATAGTTGTCGCTCCTGATTTTTGCGAAGAATTTAACGGGATTATAAATCAAACCTATAGTAAAGGCTGTCTATATAAAGATAAAATTACAAATTGTAATTCAAATAATTCAGACGAAGTATGTGACAGTGAGGTCGTTTACAATGGTCGGCTAAGCTGTAAGAAAAGATGCTTCTTGGATTCTGACTTAAATGGTATGGATATGGTTATCATTGCCAGCAATTATCCGACTGAAAATGAAAGGATTGCTAGTTTGTGTAAAGATATGGGGATAATGAAAAATGTTGCTTCTGACAAGAGCTTATGTGATTTTTTCTTTCCCTCGGTGGTAGTGACAGATGATATTGTGGTAGGCATTAACTCCAATGGGAAAAAACCAACTAAAACAAAGGAAACCAGAATTAAAATCCAAAAATTGTTAGAGAATAATCATGGCTAGGAAATTAGTTATTGGAAGCCGTGACAGTAAGCTGGCAGTAGCCCAAAGCAGTATGGTGATTGATTATATACGTGAGCACTGTCCTGAGATAGAGGCTAGCCTTTTAACGATGAAAACCACAGGTGATATAAACCTTAATGGCCCACTATATGAAATTGGTGGCAAAGGGCTGTTTGTTAAGGAATTAGACCATGCCCTAATGGATAGAAGAAGCGATATTTCTGTTCACAGTTTAAAAGATATGCCAATGGATATACCTAAAGAGATTCCTATTATAGGGTTCTCCAAAAGAGAGGATCCAAGGGACGTACTTGTATTGCCAAAGGGAGTAAAGGAGTACGATGGAAAGTCAGTAATAGGTTGCTCCTCCCTTAGAAGAACCTTGCAACTAAAGAATATTTATCCCATGGCAAAGGTGGAAAATATTAGGGGTAATCTTCAAACTAGACTCTTAAAACTTGACAGGGGGGAATATTCAGCACTGGTTTTAGCTGCAGCAGGACTTAAGAGGATTGGGCTTACCCATAGAATTAACAGGTATTTTGAGGTGGAGGAAATGTTGCCCTCGGCGGGTCAGGGCATTCTTTCAGTGCAAGGACGTGCGGGAGAGGATTACAGCTTTCTTGAGGGATTTTTTGATGAAGATGCTACCTATCAGGCCATTTGTGAAAGGACTTTTATAAGATATGTTAATGGTGGCTGTTCTTCCCCTATTGCAGCCCATGCCCAAATTAATGGAGAAAATATTAGTTTAACGGCACTATATTATCACGAGAATACAAAAAATTATGAAAAGCATACTATGACAGATAAAAGGGAAAATGCTCAGGAGCTGGGTGTAAAAATGGCTGAGCATTTCCTGACGGAAGAAAGAATGAAAACATAAAATTTGATTTAGTTTCAATAAATAGGAGCTAATGATGTGTAAAGGCAAGGTATGGCTGGTGGGTGCAGGTCCCGGAGACCCACACTTAATTACTATCAAAGGTAAAGATGTATTAGATAGAGCGCAGGTTGTTATCCATGATGCATTGGTGGGACATGGTATTTTGGCAATGATTCCGTCGGGAGCCAAATGCATTAATGTTGGAAAACGTGCAGGAAATCATTTAATCCCTCAGGATGAGATTAATCGAATAATATGTGATGAAGTCCTACAGGGACAAAGGGTTGTCAGATTAAAGGGTGGCGATCCCTATTTGTTTGGACGTGGGGGAGAAGAGGCGGAATATTTAAGGAACAAAGGGATCGCATTTGAGATTGTGCCGGGGATAACCTCGCCTATTGCAGTATCTGCCTATAATGGAATTCCTGTTACGCATAGGAAATTTGCTTCCTCAGTTCATTTTATTACTGCCCACAAAAGGGAGGGAGAGAAATTAGATATAGATTTTAAGTCTCTCACGGCATTAAAGGGAACCTATATCTTTATGATGGGAGTTAGTGCGCTACACGATATTATGGTGGGATTGCTAGCAGCGGGAATGAGTCCGGATATGCCGGCGGCAATACTATCTCGTGGAACGACAAGAGATCAGAAAAGAATTGTGGCCAGCATATCTACTTTAGAGGAAAAGGTAAAACAGGAGGGAGTGCTTACCCCTGCCATTATTGTGGTGGGGCATGTTTGCAGCCTATCTGACAGCTTGTCCTGGATAGAAGACTTACCCTTGTTTGGCAGGAAAATCTTTGTAACAAGACCTAAAAGTAGAAGCAGTAAGCTGACCAGCAGGCTGCGTAGCCTAGGGGCGGATGTTGTGGAAATACCTACTATCAAGATTATACCAACTGAAAATAAAGAATTTGATACGGCTCTCTCCTATATAGAGAAGTACAGTTGGATTGTGTTTACGTCTCCCGCAGGGGTGGAAATATTTTTTAACAAATTTAAGTCTATGAATCTTGATGTAAGAAAGTTTTACAATACAAAATTTGCAGTAATTGGGGCAGGCACAAGCAAGGCGCTGTTTAAGCAGGGGATTATTGCTGATTTTGTTCCTGAAATATACGATACAGAATATTTGGCCAGGGGCTTAGTAGGAAAATTATCAAATACTGATAGGGTGATGATCCCAAGAGCACGCCTAGGGAGTCAGGTTCTTACAGAGACATTAGCACAAAGTGGTGCAGAGCTTTTGGATCTGCCCGTATATGATACTGTTTTAGAAAGTCACGACTGGTTGGATTTAGATGAAATGATAAAAAATAGGGATATGGATTTTGTTACCTTTACGAGTGCTTCGACTGTGCATAATTTTGTTAAGCTTGCGACAAAGACTAAGGACTTTTCCTCTGTTATGGGTGTTTGTATCGGCAGACAAACCAATGAGGCAGCCCAAGGTTACGGTTTTAAAACTATCGTGTCAGAAAGTGCAACCATAGAGAGTATGTGTGAATGTATTTTAGATTATGTTCAAGATAGAAAGGCAGAAGCAAATGGAACTTATTTATCGACCCAGGCGACTTAGGAGCAGAGAAAATCTCAGAAAAATGGTTAGGGAAACCAGGCTGGATGAGGCTTCCCTTGTATATCCGATGTTTGTTATGGATGGCGACAATAAGGTCGAAGCAATAGAGGCAATGCCGGGACAATTCAGATATACAGTGGACACCTATATTGACAAGTTAAAGGAGGTGTCTTCCTGGGGGGTCAATGCGGTTATGCTTTTTGGAATTCCTGCTACTAAGGATGAAACGGCTTCTCAGGCTTATGCTGAAAATGGAGTGGTCCAGCGTTCCCTAAGAGCGGGGAAGCAAGAATGTCCCGAGATGTACTTTATTACCGATGTCTGCTTATGTGAGTATATGAGCCATGGGCATTGTGGAGTGATTTGTGAGGATAGAATTTTAAACGACGAGAGTGTGAAGCTTATTGCTCAAACAGCTCTATCCCATGCTCAGGCAGGGGCAGATATGGTAGCTCCTTCGGATATGATGGACGGAAGAGTGCTGGCAATCCGTAAAGCGCTAGATGAAAAGGGATTTATCGATGTGCCCATTATGGCATATTCAGCCAAATACGCTTCAGGCTTTTACGGGCCATTTCGCGAGGCGGCTGGCTCCGCTCCTACTTTTGGTGACAGGAGAAGTTATCAAATGGATTATCATAATGGGAAAGAGGGAATAAGAGAGATTATGCTGGATATTGAGGAGGGAGCAGATATTGTTATGGTTAAGCCTGCCATGTCCTACCTGGATATTATAGCCAATGTAAGAGATATGGTGGATGTCCCCCTCGCCGCCTATAGTGTCAGCGGCGAATATGCTATGGTTAAGGCGGCGGGAGCTAGAGGCTGGATAGATGAAGAACGTATTATTGCAGAAATGGCGGTTAGCGCCTATCGTGCCGGTGCAAATATTTATATCACATATTTTGCCAAAGAAATTGCAGAAATGATTAGCAACGGCGAAATTGGATGATATTTAATTTGTAAAATGAATAAGCAAAAGGGATATTCAGGAAATACTTTTTCATGGTGAAAGAGAATACCTCGGGCTGCGGTTGCTTGACGATACGTATTTGCTTGTACTGTTTTGTTATATCCTCGGAGGCCTGGGATGAAAAAAGTAAAAATTACAGTAATGCGGAAGGTAGTGCATCAGGATTTGATTTCTGAGTATGAGGAGCCTCTGGAGAATGCCTGCGATATGTTCGAGGACAGGTGTTCATAGCGGAAGGCTGGTGCCAGCCGGAGGGGTTATGTGATAGCGCCTGGGATACGATGTCGCCTTTTGTGATGACTCTGGCCCACGGTGGTGAGGATATCTACGACGGCTGGATGAAAAATAAGCGGTCAGCGATGATTTCCTGCAATGATGGTTTTCGTCCGGTTAGCTTCTTGCTAGAGACTTTAGACGAAGACGCTGCAGAATGAGTGACGTTGGCAATAGATTCGTTTTCCGCAGGTGCTATGAATTCAATTCCGGCGTTTTGGCGATTTCCTGCACTTTGAGTGGCGCTACTGATGTCTGAGAAACCGGACCTGTTTTTTAGCGCCTGCGCAACAAGATATTGACTATAAGTTGTGGCAGGAAAGACCGGTTGAGATTGCTTTATATGACGGCTTAGTCCACAATAGGGCAAGTCATGGACTAATATCATTTTGGAGGTGTTGTAATGTCTTCTGAGAATGGCCGTTTTACTTTGGCGAATCCCTCGCCTTTGGGGCTTTTGGGATTTGGGATGACGACAGTCCTGCTTAATTTGCACAATGCTGGTCTGATTAAGTTGTCGGTTGTTATTGTGGCGATGGGTTTTGCATTGGGAGGCGGGGCCCAGATTGTTGCCGGTATCATGGAGTTCTTTAAGAATAATACTTTCGGGGCCACGGCTTTTACGGCTTATGGCTTGTTCTGGTGGTCTTTGATCCTGATCTGGTTCAATCCGTTTCCTGGTATCGAAGCCGCTGATCTGACGAGTATGGGCTGGTATCTGCTGGGCTGGGGTGTGTTTACACTATTGATGTTTGTAGGAACTTTGCGTCTGAACCGTGGACTGCAGGTGGTGTTTTTGTCCCTGGCAACATTGTTTTTCCTGCTGGCGGCCGGTGACTTTACCGGAATGGTTGAGATTACCAGAGTCGGCGGTGTGGTTGGGATTTTCTGCGGTCTGTCAGCCATGTATTGCAGTTTGGCTCAGGTCATCAATGAGCTGTATGGCAAAACGGTGTTGCCGGTGTAAGCACGTTGCTCTAATATAGTATCTTTTGATTTGGCATGTGAGGGCAGGGTGGCCGGCAGGTGTTCCGGTTGCATCCGGCCCTCAATCTCCGCTAGCTTTGAAATTGTAGACCGGGGTCAGATGGTGCAAGATCTCCACCGTCTGATCGAGGTATTCCAGCAGACTCTCTAGAGATTTGTAGGCCATCGGCGCTTCGTCGAGGGTGTCCCGTCGGATTGAAGTGGAGAATACTCCCTCCATACTATGGCGGAAATCTTGTAGTGTCAGGACTCGCTTGGCTTCATTGCGTGACATGATGCGGCCGGCACCATGCGGGGCGGAGAAGTTCCAGTCCGGATTTCCTTTTCCGACGCAGAGTAGAGAGCCATCGCGCATATTGAGCGGGATCAGAACCTTTTCTCCGGCGCGTGCTGAGATGGCGCCTTTGCGTAAAATCATCGTATCTAAGTCAATATAATTGTGGATGGTTGTGAATCGTTCGCCGGTCTGCCAGTCCATTCCTGTGATAATAGTCTCGGCCATTGCTTTTCGGTTCTGGACAGCATAATCTTGCATTATTTTCATATCGTTCAGATAGTCTTGGAGCAGCTTACCCTCGAGATAGGCCAGATCTCGTTCTATTTTGGGTTGCAGTCTGGCTGCCATCCTTTGGTAGTGTAGTGCTACCTGTAGTCCCAGATGTCGTGAACCGGAGTGGATAACTAGGTATAGTGCGCCGTTTTGGTCTCTGTTGACTTCGATGAAATGATTGCCGCCGCCCAAGGTGCCGAGTGAACGTCGGGCACGATCCATTTTCAGTCTGTTGTCATTGCGCCCGCTATCACGGCAGCGCAAATCATCGAGTCGCGTACGTTCCAGGAATTCGTGCGGCCGGCGACGAATCTCGTAACCGGATGGGATGCAAGCGCGGATCAGGCGGTCAAGCCGTGGCAGATCGAGGTCGTCTGCTGTGAGATCTACCAGCTCGGTTGTCAGCATACCGCAACCGATATCGACACCGACCAGATTGGGTACTACTTTATCTGTAATAGTCATTGTGGTGCCGATCGTGCTGCCCGCTCCGGCGTGTACATCCGGCATGATCCGTATCTTACTTCCCGCTACAAACGGTTGATTGACCAGATTCTGGATTTGTGCCCGTGCAGTTTCTTCCAGTTCACTGGTGAAGACCTTAGCTTCATTGTATTTACCTTTGATAATATGCAAATCTAAACACCATCCTTATCCGTAATTATATAGAAGGAGCAAGAAATGCAAAAATTTGCTTTGCCAAGCTGCAATGCTATTATTTAATTGTTATTAAATTGAGGGTTAGGCTATGATTACGTTAATTAGGCCAAGTTGATCCAGGCAATTATTTAGATAAGGACGGTGCTTTCCCATGACTAAGCAATATCCAAGTATTTTTAATGATGTTCTGGGACCTGTTATGAGAGGTTCCTCGAGTTCGCATACTGCCGCCGCTGTACGTATTGGACGAGTGCTTTTTCAGTTGCGCAGACCCGGCAAGACAAAAGTCGATTTTTATTTTACGGAGGGGAGCTCGATCGCCCAGACATATCATACGCAACAATCCGATATCGGGCTGGCAGCCGGCTTGCTTGGCTTGGAGGCAGACGATGAGCGCCTGCTCTCAGCACTCGATCTATTGCCGGCTGCAGGTCTTGAGGTCAATTTTAATATTGTACCGGGTGAGATCACACATCCCAATGCTTATCAGGCCAGGCTTTTAAATGAGGACGGATCGCAATATATGCTGACCTTACTTTCTACAGGTGGCGGCATGATAGAGTTGGTGAAGTTTCAGGATTTAGAATTATCTGAGGATTGCGGTTTCCACCTGGCTTTGCTGGCCAATGCCGATGATTCTGATTGGCTGGTCATCAGGTCGGAAAAGGCCTTTACAGCTGAGGAGAAGGCGGAGCTTGAGTTGAAATCTCCTGAGGTTGTCTATCTTAGTCCGGTTATGCCCATCGGCTCGCAGTTAAAACCAGAGGTGCCTTTTACATCAGTTCCCGAGCTAAAGGAACTGGCGCATGACAAAGGGCTCAACGCATATCAGGCTGCCTTGTTATATGAGAGTCAGCGCAGTGGTCTGTCGTCTGCTGTCCTGTTGGAGATGATGGATTCTATCCTCACTATTATGGAAAAAGCTGTGGCAACAGGTTTGGCGGGCACTGATTTTTCCGATCGGATGCTCGGACCCCAGGCTTATAAGATTTTGGCCAATGCTCATAAAATCGTCGGTGGTGAAGTAATACAGAATATCATCGCCAATATTACGGCTGTGATGGAAGTAAAGAGTTCACTCGGCGTGACAGTGGCGGCGCCGACGGCAGGAGCTTGTGGTGTGATTCCCGGCACCATCTTGTCAGTGGGCAAGGCTGTTAATGCCGATCGCGATACTTTAATTGAAGCACTCTTCGTGGCCGGGTTAATCGGCGTATTCATAGCTACAGATTCGACATTTTCCGCCGAACTTGCCGGCTGTCAGGCTGAATGCGGTTCAGCCTCCGGTATGACAGCAGGAGCAATCGCCCATTTGCAGGGCGGGGATCTGGATACGGTTCTAACCGCTGCCTCTTTAGCACTGCAAAATATTATCGGTATGGTTTGTGATCCTGTCGCAGGCAGGGTAGAAGTACCTTGTCTAGGCAAGAATATATTGGCAGGCAGCAATGCTCTTTGTTGTGCCAATATGGCTATATCAGGTTTTGATGCTGTAATTCCACTTGATGAAACAATAAAGGCAATGGATGAAGCGGGCAGAATGCTGCCTGCTGCTTTGCGCTGTACCGCAGTCGGGGGACTGGCCGTTACCGAGAGTGCACAACGGATACAGCAGATGCTGGACCAAAAACAATAAGTATTGCATTAAGAGCAAATTAAAGGCTCAGGATTGGAAGTTTGTGCGTTACAAGGCGACACTAAGAATTTAAGTGCTAAGGGGCGCTAAAACTAAAAGTGAATGGGATGATATGAGCAAAATAATAGCAATTGTCACTGGTGCATCCTCCGGCTTGGGTCGTGAGTTCGCACGCCAGATAGATATAATGACAGGCTTAGATGAGATTTGGCTGATAGCTAGACGACGGGAGCGCCTTGTTGAATTAGCTGCCGAGCTTAAAACAGACACTAGAATTCTGGCCTTGGATTTGTTGCAGGAAAGTTCTTTTGCGATCATTGAATCAGAACTAAAACAACAAAAACCGGTAGTTTCTATCTTGATCAATAATGCCGGCAAGGGCAAAGCGGGCAGATTTGCCAGTATAAAACGCGAATATAATTCAGAGCTGTTAAGGCTGAATGTGCTTGCCATTATGCAGCTTACTAATATTGTCCTGCCATATTGCGCAGCGGGCTCCAGAATACTCCAGATTAGCTCCGTAGCAGCTTTCATGCCGCAACCGGGCTTTAGTGTCTATGCTGCCAGCAAAGCCTTTGTTCTGTCATTTGCGAGAGCTCTTAATGAGGAGCTGCGCCGGGAAAAGATCACCGTAACAGCAGTTTGTCCCAATCCGATGGAAACTGAATTTTTCAATAATGGTTCAGGCAAGAGCAAGCTCAATTGGATTAAATCACTGGGTATTGAACAGCCTGAGAAAGTCGTCCGTGTTGCACTTGCAAGATCTGCCCGCGGCAAAGATGTCTCCGTATCCTGTATAGCGGGGAAATTATTGCGCTTGGTCGGAAAATTCTTGCCTCATCGCATCAGCATGCGAGTGATCAGCAAAATGGGCTATTAACAGTCTGTAAGCAGTTTTTCTGCTAGAATAGCTATTAAGAATTTTAGATGATGTTTTATATATAGTGAAAGGAATGATTGATACCAGTTATGAATCCGGCACCTACAAAAGAAGATGTCCGTTTAGCCGTCTTGATCGATGCTGATAATGTCTCTCCCGATCATACGCAAAATATGATTGAGGAAATCGCACGCTACGGCAATCCTACAATCAAAAGAATATACGGGGACTGGACCAAGCCCGGTCTGACCAAATGGAAGAATCAACTGTTGGATTATGCAATTTCCCCCGTGCAACAATTTGGCTATACGACAGGGAAGAATGCGACTGATTCCGCCATGATTATTGATGCCATGGATATCCTGTATGCAGACCGTGTGGATGGTTTTGTGCTTGTTTCCTCGGATAGCGATTTTACCAAATTGGCTACACGTCTCCGTGAAGCCGGCAAGATCGTCTATGGCTTGGGTGAAATGAAGACTCCCAATGCTTTTATTGCTGCCTGTGATCGTTTCATATACCTAGAGGTAATTGAACAGCGCAATGCAGTTAGTGCCGACAACTCAGGGGTTGAGAGTGAGGAAAAAGATCCTTCTGCTGCTGATAACAAAACCAGAAGCACTCAGGCTGAAGACAAAACTAGACAAGATACAAAAAGAAGTCCCGCTAAAAGGAGTGACCGTGCCGGTAAAGATGAGAGTGAGCCGGTCAAGAAGCAGGCAGTTCTGAAAGTGAACCGCAATGTAATTAATCTGATTACTAACTCAATTCGTGATGTTGAAGACGATGAAGGCTGGGCTTTTTTGGCTGATGTTGGCAATATGCTGGTTAAGAGACAGCCATCATTTGACTCGCGGAACTACGGTTATGATAAGTTGACAACGATGATCAGGTCTATTGATAACTTCGATGTTCAGTTCCGGGAAACCAGCAATCCTAATATTAAATTGGTTTACATCCGGGTCAAGACATCTAAAAGATAGCCCGATAATTAAGTTTAAATATAATTTTTTACTTGGAGGAGACAATGGTAAAACCGATCTTGGTTGTAATGGCGGCAGGAATGGGATCTCGCTACGGCGGCTTGAAACAAATTGAACCAGTCGGCCCCGGCGGCGAGATCATTCTCGATTATTCTGTCTATGATGCGATTAGAGCCGGTTTTGAACGAGTTATATTCATTATCAAAAAAAGCATTGAGCAAGATTTTTCGGCTTGCATCGATCCCGGAATGAGGAAAAAAATTCAGATCGATTATGCTTTTCAGGAGCTTGAGGCGATACCGGAAAGTTTTAATATACCTGAGGGCAGGGAAAAACCCTGGGGCACGGGTCAGGCTATCCTGGCTGCCGGAGATCTTATCGACGCGCCTTTTGTCGTGATTAATGCTGATGATTATTATGGCCCGCAAGCATTTGGTCTCATGTATGACCATCTCAGTGCTGCCCGGTCACCGGAAGATACTTATGCTCTTTGCACTTGGCAGCTGGCGAATACCTTGAGTGAACATGGTCATGTTTCACGGGGTGTATGCGCGCTTTCAGATGATAGTTATCTGCAGGAAATTATCGAAACTAAGCAGATTTACCAGACTGCCGATGGCGGAAAATACCGCCTTGATGATGAACGGGATTGGCAGGAGCTGGCTGCTGCCACCCCGGTATCAATGAATTTCTGGGGACTGCCGCAAGATTTTCTGCGGCAGCTTGAGGAGCGCTTTCCGCTCTTCTTGGCCTCTGATGTCACCTCTGATCCCATGAAAGCAGAATTTCTGCTGCCGGAGGTTATTGACAACTGCATCAAAGCAGGACTTATCAAAGTTAAGGCGATGCCGGTTGCTGACCGCTGGTATGGCATTACATATCGTGAAGATAGGCCTAAGGTAATGCATGCTCTGGCAGAATTGACAGCCGGCGGCTTGTATCCGACAAAATTATGGCCCTAGCTCTAAATTAACTACTGAACAGAGAGTGCAAATATGCAATTTAAGACTGAAATAATACAGTTATTGGCCGCGGAATCCGGCCTGGAACAATCGCTTTTAGCTTCATTGATGGAAGTGCCGCCGCAGCCGGAATTGGGTGATCTGGCCTTGCCTTGCTTCCGTCTGGCCAAAGTTTTGCGCAAGGCACCGGCTCAGATTGCCGCTGATCTGAAAGAGAAAATAGCCGGCAGACTGCCCTGGCTGGAGCGAGTAGATGTCGTAGGCGGCTATCTGAACTTTTTCTTTGATCCCGCTCAATATGCCGCTGCAGTACTGCAACAATGTATGGCAGCAGATTATTGTCCGGGATCAAGTGATGAAGGCGCTGAAAAAACAGTTCTGGTGGAATATTCCTCACCGAATATCGCCAAGCCTTTTCATGTTGGTCACGCCTTCTCCACATTGCTTGGCGAGACGATTGCTAATCTCTATCAACATCGAGGTTATGAGGTGATCAGGCTCAATCACTTGGGCGACTACGGAACACAATTCGGCAAGCTGATTTCCGCCTGGAAACGCTGGGGTAATGAATCCGCACTGGCAGCGGATCCGATTACGGAACTAAATCGAGTCTACGTCAAATTTTATCAGGAACTGGATGAGCATCCTGAGTTGGAAGATGAGGGGCGAGCATATTTTAAACTACTTGAAGATCGGGCGCCGGAGGAATATGCGCTGTGGGAATTGTTCAGAAAATTGAGTTTGGAAGCCTTCGACAAGATCTATCGCAGGTTGAATATCAGCTTTGACAATATGAACGGCGAGAGTTTTTATTCCGATCAGATACCGGAGGTAGTTGAGCTGTTGCAGGGGAAAGGACTTTTAGTTGAGAGTGATGGTGCTCTGGTTGTAAATCTGGACGAGTATAATCTCAATCCCTGTCTGATTCTTAAGTCTGATGGTGCAACTATCTATGCGTCGAGAGACATTGCGGCAGTTTATTATCGCGATCGCGAATGGGATTTTTACCGCAATATCTATGTGGTAGGACTACCCCAAAAGAATCATTTTGAACAGGTTTTTGCCGTGTTGAAAAAAGCTGATTTTGCTAAGGCCGATCAGTGTATCCATGTGCCTTTCGGTACTGTTCGGGGTGCTGACGCGATTTTTTCAACGCGCTATGGCAATGTTATTTTGTTAGATGATCTTCTGGCGGAGAGTGTAAATAAAACCCGGAAAATTATTCTGACCAATAATCCTGATATGAGTGGGGAAGAAGTAGATCAAATCGCGGAAAGCGTTGGTGTTGGTGCCGTAAGATATACTTTTCTGCGCAATGGCAGGGAAAGGGATATCATCTTTTCCTGGGATGATATGCTTGACTTTGAGGGTGATTCCGCTCCCTATCTGCAGTACTGTTATGCCAGATGTTCCAGTATCATCCGCTTGGCAGAGGACAAAGGGATTTGGCCACCGGGGCAGATTGATCCGGTTCAAGCCGGACAGTATCTGACCGGTCCTGAGGAACAGGCAATTTTGAAGCTGACAGCTGATTTTGAGGATACTGTTCTGGAGGCATTAGCGACTCATGAACCCTCAATTATGTTACGCAATATCAGTCAGCTGGCAAGAGCATTCAACCGCTTTTATCACAGCCATTCCATATTGCATGCTGAAACAGAAGAGCTGGTTAAGGCTCGCTTGATTCTGACTGAAATTACCAGACTTTATCTATATACCGGTCTAAAAATTGCCGGAATCGATGCCTTAGAAAGAATGTAATGACAGATTTTTCTAAATTGAAATATATTCCTCCTGATACAGCTGAGATTCATGATCAGTTGCGCAAAATACGTTTACGCATGCGCATGTCTCTGTCAGCGGAGAGCATTGTCAGCAGTTTAACTGATCTCGACCAGTTGTTGCGGGAGTTATCAGAAAAATATCTGATCTGCCAAATTTACTACGCACAGCAACCGGAGGACGAATATTGGCAAAGACAATATGAGAGCTTTTTGCTCTGGTTTCCCCTATTTAAGATCAGTCTGCAGGAGACATTATCCGTTCTGGTAGATCATCGTTCCAGTCAAAGCATAGCTGAGTTGGCGGGAGATAATGTATTTAGAATAACAAAAAGCCTCTTGGCGACCTCTGTCAGCTCCGTCAGTTCAGAACAGCAGGAACTGATGCAATGCCGCTTAAACTATGTCAGGCTTATTGAAGAACTGGGCTTGCTGCCCGGCGGTTTTTTTCAACCGGGTTATTTGTTGAAACGGCAGTTGACACAGCTCGATGGTGAACGGCGCAAAGCTTCCTTTCTTAAGTTTGTCCAAGCTTTTCAACTTAGGAAAGAGGAATTGCTACAGCTTTATTTGCGTATCCTTGTTCTGCAGCGGCAGATCAGCCATAAGCTCGGTTATGCGCGCATAACTGATTATTTGGATAAGGAACGTCAGCTTGTGACTACCGTCAGCGGGTCTCTGGAGAGCAATTTTGCTCATACTCTGAGGCGTCATTTTCTACCCATTCAGTATGAATTGAGAAGGCAGCAAGCATTGCGTTTGGGTATGGATAGCCTGGCTATATGGGACCGCTGGTTTCCAACTCCTGAGGGTCTGCCGGCTCCTGATAAAGAGAATAATAATCTGGAGACAATTAAGCTTTGCCTGAATGATTTGTTTGATGACGAGGCTGATTTTCTGCTGGAAGCACTTACTATGACAGAGGAAATAGCACGAGCGGAAGACTATGAGAGAATTAACCGCCCCAGTTTCCATTTTCCTGTTTCAGATTTGCCATTTATGGCCTTTTATCTTTCTCCGGAAGGTTATCATACCTATCAATTGTTTTATGAGGCCGGCTGTTTATGTGCTGATACTGCCGCGTTCCGAAATCGAGTCAATCTTTTTTCTTGGCATCCCGACCGTGAAATACGCGAAGTATGCGGAGTTGCAATTGAAACTTTAAGTTCAGCCTTTTGTACAGCCATCTTGGGCGATCAAGCCGAGAATGCTTATGATATACGATTGATTGAGGTAGTTCAGGAGCTGATGACAGCAGCTGCCTTAACCTTATTTGAGCAAGAAGTTTTCTCTTTGGCAAACCCAGAGGAAGGAGATCTGCCCGAAATTTGGAGCAGGTTTGAGCTCGGATCCGGTATTAGCGGTCCGCCGTGGAATGATAGTGATAATATTTGGGATGGCTATGGCTTTCTTTTACAGCCGGCATTGTTCCTCTATCCCTTACAACATTTGTCGAAAGCTCGTGCCTATGTCAGGATCTGGTCATTCAAGCCTTTCTCCCGGCAGGGAGCGCACAGACTCGGCACTGCCCTCTCAAATTTGCTGGCGGGTGATACGGCAAGATCTGATCAGTTAAGTCAGGCCGGTTTTTCACAGCCATTGACTGACTTGGACCTCAAACTGGCCGCTTTCAATCTCTGTGATCGACTGCAATTATAATCCGGGAGTTTGTGATGAAAATAATTATAGCTACTAATAATTCAGATAAACTGGCTGAGCTGAGATCATTGCTGGAACCTACCGGTTGTGAGTTAATGAGCATGGCTGAAGCTGGATTTACCAAGGAGATTGCTGAGGAAGGGGTCAGCTATCGTGAAAATGCCTATTTAAAGGCAAAAGCGGTTTTTGATTTTTGCCGCTGCCCGGTACTGGCTGACGATACAGGTTTATCAGTAGATTTGCTGGATGGTGCGCCCGGTCTGTATACTGCAAGATTTGCCGGCGTCAAAACGAGTTATGCTGACAAAATTGAGACTTTGTGGTCTTTGTTAAAGCCATATCCTAAACAGCAGTGGACTGCCAGCTTTCACTGTGCCCTGTGTTTTATTTATAACGATGAAGCTTATTATTTCTCGGGTCAGGTTGAAGGCGTCATTTTAGATCAAAAACGCGGCACGAACGGCTTTGGATACGATCCTGTCTTTTATATTCCTGATATCGGTTTAACGACAGCAGAAATGTTGCCTGAAGATAAAAATAAAATTAGTCATAGAGGGATTGCCATTGCAAAATTTAGAAATTTTTTGCAAGACTTTGAAGAGGAGATGGACAATAAATGAAAAAGGGCGAGTATCTTATTGTCAGAGCTGATGTTCTGCCGGATGTGTTCCGCAAGGTTATTGAAGTAAAAAAACTGCTTGATTCGGGCGAAGTATATTCCGTTAACAGTGCGGTGCAGCAAGTCAAAATCAGCCGTAGTGCCTATTATAAATATCGCGATGCTGTCAGACCTTTTGCCGAGACCAAACGTGGCAGGATGTTTTCCTTATTGCTTCAGATGGAAAATTTTGCAGGAATTCTATCCGCTACCATAGAGGCGATTGCAAATAGCGGTGCCCGCATAGTCAATCTGCATCAGAATATGGCAATTAAAGGTTTGTCCACAGTCCTGGTCACATTGGATGATGCCTTAATGAAGGATACGAAGGCTGAGCTGCTAACCAGATTGCGTCGAGTACATGGGATACGAACAATTACAATTATGGATAAATAACAACAGATAATGGCAGAGCGCGCTGAAATAGTTTATCATTTTGGCGAGAGATAAAATGCGAAGGATTAGTGTATTTAACGCCTATAAATTTTATGAGCTGGAGCCTGAACGTCATGTTCAGTCTTGGTTTTTTGTACTCTTCCTGGCATATTCCGCATTGATGATGGGTTTGTCCGGCAAAGATTTGCAGACCAGGATTTTGCTGCAAATTACGGAGTGGCTGGTCAATCCCAGCTTGGCGTTGCCGGAAATTGATCCTATATTTTATGTCTATATGTCACTTTATCCGTTGGTTCTGCTTATGGGCTTTATACTAGCTGTAAGTTATGCGGCAACTATGGTCGGTAATGTAATCCGTAAAGAGCAAAAATCTGCCCTGCCGCAGGTTCTGCGCAAAATATTTCCCTTGATAATCTTTTCCTGCATCTGCGGCGGGATTCATCTCTTGTCAATCCTTTTGCTGGAGATTCCCTATTATTTCTTTATGTCTGCCTTCTATTTCGTGCCGCTTAAATTGGTTTTGGAGCGACAGTCATTATCTAAAGCTATGGAACAAAGTTGGCACTTGACCAAAGGATATAAGCTGCAGATATTTACTAGCGTTATTGCTGTTACATTTCTTCTGCGCTTTATGGCACAATTTTTAGTAGGAATTCTGGCCAGTTCAGCCTGGGCGGGAAGTTTGCTGATGGGTTTCTTTTTCGCTTTTAGGATGCTTGCTTCCGGACGCCTCAACGGCATTATCTATCTCTCTCAATTGAGTATTAGGTCGACGGATGACAAATGGGATGATCTCTGACGACTTTATGCCCTGGAATCTACATGAGCATAAAGGAGAGAGAAAATAAGTGATACTGGAATTTGAACAATTTAAAATTGATATAGAGCAACGGAGACAGGAGCTGCTGGACTTAGAACGCGCTTTGAATTTAGATAGTGAGCAGGCGGAATTGAAAGAACTAACCCTTCTGACATCTGACCCTGATTTTTGGTCTGATCCTGATCAGGCCCGCATTACACAGAAACGCATCAGTGTGATTACCAGTAAATCTGCCGAGTATCATAGGTTGCTTAATGCCCTGGATGATCTTGCGGTGCTGTGTGAACTGGGAGCGGAGGAAGGGGATAGTGAGGTAATCCCCGAAATAGCTGCTGCGTTAAAGAGATGGAGCCGTGACTTCGAACATATGCGTTTGAGAACATTGCTCACCGAAGAACACGATTCTGCCAATGCAATTGTCACCCTCCATGCCGGAGCCGGCGGAACAGAAGCCCAGGACTGGTGTGAGATGCTCTACCGCATGTATTCGCGCTGGGCGGAGAGCAATGACTATGAGGTACAGGTTCTGGACTGGCTGGATGGTGACGAGGCCGGAATTAAGAGTATTACTTTTAAGCTGAGCGGTGAAAATGCCTATGGTTATCTCCGTTCTGAGCACGGCGTTCATCGGCTGGTAAGAATTTCTCCTTTTGATTCTTCCGGCAGACGCCATACATCATTTGCTTCCACGGAAGTTTTGCCTGAGCTCGATGATTCAATTGTAATTGAGATCAAAGATGATGATCTCAAGATTGATGTCTTCCGCGCCTCCGGGGCTGGCGGTCAACATGTAAATAAGACGTCTTCTGCTGTCAGAATGACGCATTTGCCAACCGGTATAGTGGTATCCTGTCAAAATGAACGATCACAGATTCAAAACCGTGAGACCGCTTTGCGCATGTTGAAAGCTAAGCTATATACCCTGGCCAGGCAGCGGCATATGGACAGGATTGAAGATCTGAAGGGCGATATGCTGGAGATCGGCTGGGGCAGTCAGATCAGATCCTATGTTTTTTGTCCATATACAATGGTTAAGGATCACCGGACCGGTTGTGAGAAGTCAGATATTGAAGCGGTTATGAACGGCGACATTGATGATTTTATCTATGCCTATTTAGCCGGCGACAAGATACAAAAATGAGGAGGGCGATATGCTAAAAGTATTGGTTGTTATGGGCAGTGATTCTGATTTGCCAAAGTTGAGATCTTGTTTAGAGACTCTGGATGATTTCGGTGTTGAATATACCGCCCGTGTCTGTTCGGCACATCGAACGCCCGAGCTTGCCCATCAGTTGGCTGTAACAGCAGAGGAGGCCGGCTATGGCGTCATTATTGCCGCCGCAGGTCTGGCTGCGCATCTGGCCGGTGTGTTAGCGGCCTATACGACTTTACCGGTGATCGGTTTGCCGATAGCAGGCGGCGCCTTAAATGGTCTGGATGCCTTGTATGCGATGGTACAGATGCCGCCGGGCATTCCGGTTGCTACAGTAGCTATTGATGGTGCCAGGAACGCTGCTTTGCTGGCGATTCAGATTCTGGCCTTGTCATCCCCGGAACTGGCCGCGAAGCTAAAGGCGGCCAAACAAGAAATGGCGGATGCTGTAGCAAGAAAGGATCAGAAACTTCAGGACAGTTTGAATGCTTAGAATAGCTGTTTTTGTGTCCGGAGGCGGCACGAATTTGCAAAATATTATCGATGCGATTGAAACCGGCGAGCTAAAAAATGTCAAGATCGTAAGAGTGATTTCATCTAAGGCGGGAATAGGTGCTGAACGGCGAGCCCTCAAGTATAGGATTCCGTATTCACTCTATGCGCCTTCGTCATATTCAACTGCGGAGGAGATGAGCTCTGAGATATTGCGGCAGTTGCGGGCAGATGATGTAGACCTGATTGTACTGGCCGGCTATCTGCAGAAGGTTGGACCGAAGTTGATTCGGGAGTTTCCGGAGCGAGTGATTAATATTCATCCGGCTTTGCTGCCGAAACACGGGGGGCAGGGGATGTATGGCATCCGGCCGCATGAGGCTGTATTGGCTGCAGGTGAGTCTGTGACGGGAGCTACCGTTCATCTGGTGAATGAAGAGTATGACCGGGGCAGGATCCTATTGCAAAAGGAAGTACCTGTGCTGCCGGGCGATGATCCGCTGAGTCTGCAGAAACGCGTAATGGACGAGGCTGAGAAGATAATACTGCCGCAGGTGATCCGCTCTTTTGCTGAGGCGAAGGAGAGGGGCAGACAACCATTTAAATAATTTAATGAGGGGCCGGGACTTGTGCGTAGACCGGCTGTATATAAAAGAGGTAAATATGAAAAGAGCATTGATTAGTGTATCGGATAAGACAGGAGTTGCAGAATTTGCCCGGAAGCTACATGAGCTGGGCTATGAAATAATCTCAACCGGTGGGACGGCAGCGCATCTTGAGACAGCTGGTATCCCGGTTATTCACGTCGATGAGGTGACAAATTTTCCGGAATGTTTGGATGGCCGAGTTAAGACTTTGCATCCGATGATTTTCGGTCCGCTGTTAGGCCGGCGTGATCTGCCGGCTCATCGTGAGCAGATGAATTTGCATGGCATGCAGCCAATTGATCTGATTGCGGTTAATCTCTATCCGTTCCGGCAGACTGTTTTGCAGACCGGCAAATCCAGACAGGAATGTGTTGAGCAAATTGATATAGGCGGACCTTCAATGCTAAGGGCAGCTGCTAAGAATTATCAGGATGTGCTGGTGGTCTGTGATCCTCTGGATTATGATCGTGTGATCGAGAACTTGAGTGCAGGTGAGGCGGGTATGGATTTACGCTTTGAATTAGCACTTAAGGTTTTCGAGCAAACAGCTGCCTATGACGCTGTCATTGCTGAATGGTTGCGCTCTGAGGCGAAAAATGCCGGGCTCAATTTGGAGACGGGCGCGACATATACTCCTAGCTATATCCATTTAGCCAAACTTCGCTATGGTGAGAATCCGCAGCAGGGAGCTGATTATTATCAGGCGGCCATTCCTGTTCCAGGCTCACTAACCGGTGCTGAGCAGTTATCCGGTAAAGAGTTGTCCTATAACAATCTTGCGGATACGGATGCTGCGCTGGCGTTGGTCCGTGAATTCGATCAGCCTTGTATTGTTGCGGTCAAGCACGCCAATCCCTGCGGAGTCGGAATCTGTGAAGAGTTAATTGGTGCTTGGACCAAGGCCTATGAATGCGACCCGGTTTCTATCTTCGGGGGTATTGTTGCTGCCAATAGGATTGTAGAAGCTGATGTAGCGGCCAAGATGAACGAAATATTTTTGGAAGTAGTTGTCGCTCCGGATTTTACAGCAGAAGCTTTAGAGATATTGAAGCAAAAACCTAATCTGCGCCTACTGAAATTGCCTGATCTGGCAGAGGGTTTTTGCCGCAAGAAGCAAAAGGATATCTTAGGCGGTTTGCTCGTACAAGATGAAGATAATGAAGCCGATGATCAGAACTGGTCAGTGCCGACTCAGGTCAAGCCGTTGCAGACGCAGACTTCCGATCTGCTTTTTGGCATGAAAGTCGTCAAGCATGTTAAGTCCAATGCGATTGTCCTGGTCAAGGACGGTGCTACCGTTGGCATTGGTGCCGGTCAGATGAATAGAGTGCAGTCTGCTCGAATTGCTATTGAGCAAGCGGGCGCTAAGGCTCAAGGGGCGATCTTGGCTTCCGATGCTTTTTTCCCTTTTGCGGATACTGTGACAGAGGCACATCGGGCCGGTGTAGCGGCAATTATCCAGCCCGGCGGCTCATTGAGAGATGCTGAAAGCATAGAATACTGCGATGCTAATAATTTACCCATGGTTCTGACAGGAGTGCGGCATTTCCGTCACTAGGAGGAGGGTCTGATGCCGAAAAACGGTGATATTGTTCTGGTGGTTGGCGGCGGCGGACGTGAACATGCTGTAATTCATGCTCTGTCGAAAAGTCCGGAAATTGCAGAATTGCATTGTGCTCCGGGCAATGGCGGCATCTCTGAGCTGGCAATCTGCCATCCTGCTGTCAAGGCGACTGATATTGATGCGCAAGTGAGTTTGGCTGTTAGATTGCAGTGTGATCTGGTAGTTGTAACCCCTGATGATCCACTGGCTCTGGGGCTGGTGGACAGGTTAGAGGCGGCGGGAGTTAAGGCTTTCGGCCCCTCTGCGGCAGCGGCTAAGCTTGAATCCAGCAAGGTCTTTGCCAAAGAAATTATGAACCGTCTGTCTATTCCTACTGCGGCAGCAAAAATTTGCAGCTCGCCCCAAGAGGCCGTAACCTTTTTGGCTGATTGTATTTATCCAATTGTAATTAAGGCTGACGGACTGGCCCAAGGGAAAGGCGTTCTGATCTGCCAGGATTCTACAGAAGCTGCACAGGCTGTGACAGATCTGATGGAAAATCAGATTTTCGGTCAAGCTGGAAATAATATTTTAATTGAGGAGTTTCTTACCGGTCCGGAAGTGACAATACTCTGCTTTAGTGATGGGAAGAATCTGCTGCCTTTGCCAAGCTCCAGAGATCACAAACGGATTGGCGATGGCGATACCGGGCCCAATACCGGCGGCATGGGTGCAATTGCTCCTATAGCTGAAGTTGATGCTGAATTACAGGAGTGTATCCTTAATACTATCTTCAAACCGGTAATTGCTGAGATGGATCGACTCGGCACTCCTTTCAAGGGCGTACTTTACGGCGGTTTGATGTTAACTGATAACGGACCCTATGTAATTGAATTTAACGCACGCTTTGGCGATCCTGAAGCTCAAGCCGTATTGCCTCTGGTTAAAAACGATCTTTACACGCTATTCAAAGCCACTATGGCGGGAGAGCTTGACAAACACCGGCTAAAATACAGTGGCGATTTCAGTTGCGTTGTGATGATGGCTTCACAGGGCTATCCGGGCCAATATCAGACTGGCTATACTATCTCGGGGTTGGATAATGTGCGAGACGCCTTTGTCTATCATTCCGGGACTGAGAAAACTAATGGACAGTTTGCTACCGCCGGCGGCCGAGTACTTGGAGTTTCAGCCCAGGCCGATAATTTGTATTCTGCGATTGCTAAGGCCTATGCCGAACTAGCTAAAATCAGTTTTAAAAATAATGTCTATCGTCATGATATTGGCGGAGGTCTGAGGTGAAGATGGTCCGGATTGCACTATTTGGCGGTACTTTTGATCCCTTTCATCTAGCTCATCTCAGACTGGTTAATAAAGTGTCGGCTCTGGGTAAATATGATGAGATTATTGTTATGCCGACAGGACCATCGCCACACAAGGAACGGCGCATTTCTTTTGCGGGCTATCGCTTTGAGACAGTGAGGTTAGCATTAAGTTCCTCTGAGGAAAGAGCCTCAGTTTCTGATGCCGAAATAGTTGAAACCGGTGCCAGCTACACAATTAGGACTGTACAGTATTTAAAAAATAAGTATTTTGAAGAATCCGGAGTTGAGGCGAGGATTGATTTGCTTATTGGATCGGACTCGCTGTTAGCGATTGGACATTGGTATAAGTCTAATCAGCTGCTAAAAGAGGTTGACTTGTTGGTGGCAGTGAGGGGAAACGGCCAGGACGAAAGAATCCGGGCTGCAGCGGACTGCCTGCGACAAAAATATCAGGTCAGAATTGACTTCTTGGAGTGGGAGCCTGTAACTATTTCCAGTACAGAGATCAGGGCCAGGCTAATTGCCGGGGAAAGTGCGGATCACCTGCTGCCGGCAGCCGTGAGTGATTTTTTGTCGGAGCAGCAAGTATTTTCTTTTGCTGATGAAATGTCCGTATTCAACGAGCAGGACTGGTCATATCTGCAAAGACTGGAGCAGCTGCAATGGCCGCTCTTAGATCAGGAACGACGGGTTCATGTTTTGAATGTGATGCAATATGCAGTTCATCTGGCACTTAAGCATAATGTCGATCCCAGACAGGCTGCGGTTGCAGGATTGCTCCATGATATAGCGAAAAATCTGCCACTGTCCGAACAATATGATTTGAGCCGGGACGGCTTTGAGGAACTGCATGATAAGATTGTACATGCCCCTGCCAGCGCTACCTTTGTCAGCTCTGAATTAGGCATTTCAGATCAGGACATTTGTTCTGCCATCCGTTGGCATACAACTGCTCATCCCCAATTAAGTGATCTGGGAAAGATCATCTATCTGGCGGACAAGATTGAATACGGTAGAGAATTCAAGTCATTGCCTCCCATCAGGGAGAGAGCTGAACATGATCTGGATGGCGCAATGTTGCTTTGTATGTCCGAGGTCTTTTGTGCTTTGCGACGACAGGGTCTACCGGCTCACCCCTATACACTAGCGGCATACGAAACTATAATGAGAAGAAATTCCGGTAAACAGGCTTAACCGTTAATTGATAAGGAGGAAAAACGAATTGTATCTGGAAGACAATCTGGAGATGACAGCTAAATCGCTTAGAATAGCTGAGGAAATCAAGGCTATTCTGGAAAGCAAAAACGGCCAGGATCTTGAGCTTTTAACTGTTGACGATAAAACTACTTTAGCCGACTATTTTATTCTAGTCACTGGCACCTCAACAACTCATATTAAGACCTTGGCAGATGAAGTTATTTTTCAGCTGAGAGAACGTCTTGAACTTTCGCCCCATCATGTAGAGGGGGCCGATGGCAGACGCTGGATATTGTTGGATTACGGTGATATTGTCGTGCATATTTTTCATCCGGAAGAAAGAGACTATTATAGTCTCGAGCGACTATGGGCTAAGACCGGAAATTATCGTAATCAGAATTCGGAAAAACAGTAATAACCGGATATACAGCCTTCGATAAATCTCTAATTGGCTATAGACTTGGACGCTCATTAGCTGCTAATGACGGCAATTGAACGCTCAAAACTCCCTGTTAGCAATCCCAGCGTGTAAGTATATTACAAAAAGGGGATATAAAGACATGAGGAGAGAACAAAAGCAGCCCAAACGCTGGTTGATTATTCTGATACTGGTAGTTCTTATATTTTCGTTTGCCTCTCTAATCTCCCCGCTTATACATAATCTTGTAAAGGCAGCTAAGTCTGATGAGACAACTGTGCTTACTATTGCTGCCGGTACAAGAAAGGATGTCATAACAGATCAGACCGGCACCTATTATGATCAGGATGAGTTTGTTAGCTCCGAACTATTGCCGGTATATATCACAGGTGAAGTTAAGATTCCGGGTGTCTACCGGGTTGCGGCCGGACAAATTTTAAATGATTTGGTCACTATGGCCGGTGGCTTTACAGCCGATGCCGCACCGGATGCGGTAAATCTGGCTTGTGAGTTAAAATCTAATCAATTATATCGGATACCATCACTAAACGAGCTAGCTGAGAATCCTGATCTATACTTTGAGGGTTCTGCTACAGCGGAGCAGTTCAAGGAGCAGAAGGTAAATATCAATTTAGCTGATCAGTTAGAATTGGAAACATTGCCGGGCGTTGGACCTGCGACTGCACTGGCAATTATAAAATATCGCGAACAGCATGGACCATTCGAGATAATCGAGGATATTATGTTGATTCCGGGAATCAAGGAGGCCAGGTTCCGCAGCTTGGAAGACTTGATTACAGTAAACTGAATACCAGTATAGAATTAGCTCATAGAATTAGCTCTTTGATTATTTTAGTTACAAGCAAGTTACAATTTTTAGAATTCCATATAATATCTATTGCTAGCGAACGTTTCTGAGACTGTTGTACTACCTGTGAATGCTATCCAACTTATGTTGACAGATTTAAGTACGACAGCTAGAATATTCTGGCATGTGGCCTGATACGGTGGAATTAGCTCAGCTGGTTAGAGTGCCAGGTTGTGGCCCTGGAGGTCGTGGGTTCAAATCCCATATTCCACCCCATTTAAATATTGGGATGTAGCCAAGCGGTAAGGCACGGGACTTTGACTCCCGCATGCGAAGGTTCAAATCCTTCCATCCCAGCCATTGTGACCCACTAGCTCAGCCGGTAGAGCATCTGACTTTTAATCAGGGGGTCTGGAGTTCGAATCTCCAGTGGGTCACCAAAGCAAGGGGGCGTAGTAACGCCCCTTTGTTGACATTCTTACAGGTGATTTATTATGCATTTATTCAAACAGCTGACTCGCATTAGTTTATTTGAAAATGTTGCTTCCTTTGTAGAGGAAATGCAAATTAATGAGCACGATTTCATTCTCGCTGCCCGTGCCGTCTTCGAAAAATATTTTGCGCCTTTTAATCTGACTGCACAGGTTGTTTTCAGGTCCAATTATGGTAAATCCGAGCCTACTGACCTGATGACTGATGCTCTGATTGCCGATTTCAATCAGAGCGGTTGCGACCGTATCGTCGCAATAGGCGGTGGTTCTGTAATTGATATGGCCAAAGTGCTGATGATAAAAGATGCACGAAAGACGGAAAGCATATTTTTGCGAGAGGTTCCCATTATTAAGGGGCATAAACTGATAGCTGTACCTACGACTTGTGGTGCCGGCAGTGAAGTTTCACCTGTGTCAATAGTATCGTTAACGCAAAAGGGAACGAAAGTTGGTTTGTCTGCAGAAGAGATTATTCCCGATCATGCTGCTTTGATTCCGCAATTACTGGAGGATATGCCCTATAAGGTTTTTGCCACCAGTGCTATTGATGCCTTAATACATGCTGTTGAGTCTTTTTTATGCCCAAAGGCAAATACTTATACTGACTTATTCAGTGAGCAGGCAATCAAGACAATTGTAACTGGTTTTTGTGCTTTGAGCCGGAACGGAGAAGGCGAAAAAATTAATTTGTTAAAGGATTTCCTCATTGCCAGCAATATGGCCGGCATAGCTTTCGCTAATGCCGGTACCGGTGCAGTTCACGCTCTGAGTTATCCTCTTAGTACGCAATATCATGTAACGCACGGTGAAGCATGCTATCAGTTTTTTACTACGGTGCTCCTAGAATACCAACATCAAAACCCGCAAGGCAAGATCATGCGTCTTAAGGAAATACTGTCTGCTATTTTGCACTGCAGTATAGGGGATGTGTTTATTACTCTCGAGTCCTTGCTTGATCAGGTAATACCGAGACAACCGTTGCATTGTTATGGTATGGATGAAGATGATATTGAATCTTTTGCCGACAATGTTTTGGCCTTACAGGAACGCTTATTAAGTCAGAGTTATATTAGATTAAGTCGTGAAACGATAATTAGCATCTATCACTCGCTTTTATAGATTTTTCTTTAGCAGATACGGATCCGCTTGACAGATCTGACTGACAGAGTGGGAATATCATAAAAGGTTATCCCCCTAAGGAGATAACCTTTTAGTACAAAGCCATTAAATCGGCTTCTGCTGGTCGGAGTGACAAGACTTGAACTTGCGACCTCGTGCACCCCAAGCACGCACTCTAGCCACCTGAGCTACACCCCGAAGCATTGACGATTCTACTGTTAAAGGCAGAAAGTGTCAAGTTAACCTGCTATAACAGACAATATTATCACTCTTTATTGTTAATCGCTATCAGTGCAGGAATTATATGATAGTTTCCTAATGTTTGATGGCTATTCTCTAAGTATCGTAAAGAGAATAGTTTTGTTAGAATACAATTAGTATTTTGAGGTAATTGACTACATGGTGCGCACGAAAGCTAAAACTAAGCCATTGGTGGAAATATATACTGACGGTGCCTGTTCAGGCAACCCGGGACCCGGCGGCTGGGCTGCTATTTTGCGGTTCGGCGAGCATGAGAAAACAATCAGCGGCTTTGATCCCAGTACAACTAATAACCGTATGGAGCTGACAGCAGCACTAAAGGCCTTGCAGGAATTGAATCAGCCGTGTCGAGTCAAGCTTCACAGTGACAGCTCATATCTGATTAATGCCTTTGAGCATAAATGGCTGGACAAATGGATTAAGAACAACTGGAAAAATGCAGCCGGGAACCCTGTTATCAATCCCGACTTGTGGCGGGCTCTGCTACAGGAGAATGACAGACATGATATTGAGTGGATAAAGGTCAGGGGTCATGCCGATGATGAGGATAATATCCGCTGTGATAAAATGGCTGTTGATGAAATCAAGAGGAGACAATGAGTGATGAATAAAGATGACAATGAGAAGCGCTTTGACTTAAAGCCTGTCCGCATCAACTCTTCAGAAGCAGAGACTACAGTGGAAAGTGAAGGTTCTGTGCCATTCCAGGATGAAAATCTGCTTGAAATCGAGCTTGAGCCTCTGGTCCATCTGGCGGGCGAGTCAATTGATGAAATCATTGCGGCAGATCCGTTGGATGAGATGCTGGAGACAGTGATCGAGTCGGATTTAAAATTTGTCGGTCGTGTTTTTACGGTCGAAGTTGATAAGGTTCTGCTGTCTGACGGAAGGCACTCGCGTCGGGAAATAGTTCGTCATCCTGGTGGAGCTTGTGTTGTAGCATTGGATTTATATGACAATATTTATCTGGTGCAACAATATCGCCTGGCCATTAACCGCCTTACCTTGGAATTACCTGCTGGCATCCTTGAAGCAGACGAAACACCCGAAGAATGTGCCAGACGTGAATTGTATGAGGAAACAGGCCTCATGGCGGAAGATTGGCGACATTTAGCTTCGCCCCTAACTTCTCCCGGCTATTCGGATGAAATGCTTCATATATTTTTAGCTGAAGGATTGTCTAAGGGTATGGCTCATCCTGATGAGGGAGAATTTGTAGCCCTTAAGAGAATCCCTCTTAATGAAGCAGTAAAAATGGTCTTAAATGGCAGTATTTCCGATGCTAAAACGTGTTTGGGGATACTTTTGGCAGCTCGTATAGCTTAAACCATAAGTTGTTGTGGTGAATGATTATGAATTGGTCAAATGGAGAAAATCATAGATCTGCAATCCGCAAAGAAATTTACGGTGTATTTTTTGCTGCCGCCGCTTTGCTGTTGTCTTTGGCTTTCTATGCCCCTCAAAAGTGGACCGGACCTATAGGCTCATTCACCAGAGGTATGGGACTTGGCATTTTAGGCACTGCAGCCTATATTATTCCCGCATTTTTGGTATATCTATCGGTAGAATATTTCCTATCTGATGAACTCAAAATGACTCGTATCCGTCTCATCTGTATTGGTCTGATCCTCTTAACTCTCAGCGGAATTGTCAGTCTGGTTTTAGCTATATATCCTATTCCCGAGATAGCTGAGAACAATCTTTCTGCCGCGCAACTCATAGGCAAACTCTGGAATCATGGGTCAGGTCTTGGAGATGGCACAACCACTGGGATTTGGAGCGGTGGCCTGATTGGCGGTCTAATTGGCTTAGGTCTGCAGACTATAGCGGGTAAGACGGGCGCTATGATTATATTAATCGCTATGACGCTTGCTTTCGCAGTACTGATCTTTAATGTGTCTTATACAGCTTACGTACGTAAGTCGGCACGTGTATTAAAAGATACACAGGCCAGAGTTGGCAGTAGTATTCGCACTAAGATTCAGGATCGAAGAGAACGGGGAGTTGCAGACAGACAGTATGATGAATTGGGAGACAGATATTGGTTAGATCCGGGATCAGTGGACAGTATTAATACAAGTTATGACGGGCTTGATTATCCGGATAATTTAAGACGGACTGCCGGTCATAAGCCGGCTCTAGGGCCTGATTCAACAGATCAGGTCAAATATTACCTGCCTCAAGGTGATCTGCGTGAAAATGCAGGAGACTATGATCAAGGCAATATAGACTACCCTATGTATCGGGCGCAATTGCCAGGTAATTCCCTAAGGACGGATGGCTTATCGACAGAACCTGGCAGTGAGCAAAAGATCTCCGTTGAACATGATACATTAGCTCAGAAGGATACCGTTAAAGAGAAACAGCCTAAAAACGTCGCTGCGCCAGGTTCCGAATCTGACTATAGCCGTAGTAATTGGCAGGATCGCAGCAACGGAACAGTGGCCAAAGACGTCAAAAAAGCTGGTACTAAAGGTGAGCAACTTTCCTTATTCACAGAATATAAGCCTTTTCCTTTAAGTCTCTTGAATGCTGATAGACATCGCAAACCGACCAGAGATAATGTGAAAACAATCAAAGAAATGAGCCGAAAGCTTGAAGAAACCCTACAGAGTTTCGGTGTGGAAGCAAAAGTTACCAATTACACAAGTGGTCCCACCTTGACTCGTTTTGAGCTTACACCGGGTCTAGGTGTCAAAGTAAGCAGAATTGTCAGTCTTAGCGATGATATTGCCCTAAATCTGGCCGCCTATGGTGTCAGGATAGAAGCACCGATCCCAGGCAAATCGGCAATTGGGATTGAAATCCCAAATCGACAAACCCAGCCGGTGCTCTTACGAGGCATTCTTGAAGAACCGAGTTTTAAAATTCAAAGTCAATCTGCCCCTCTCTTATCCGTCATCGGCAGAGATGTTTCCGGACAGCCAATTTATTGTGATATTGCCAAAATGCCTCATTTATTAATTGCCGGAGCCACGGGATCGGGTAAGTCAGTCTGTATAA
Organism: Clostridiaceae bacterium; assembly: GCA_012519085.1. Classification (GTDB taxonomy): domain Bacteria; phylum Bacillota; class Clostridia; order Saccharofermentanales; family DTU023; genus UBA1046. Next base: position 954 of record JAAYQX010000004.1, on the reverse strand, counting down.
ATTCCATATTAATTAGTTTGCTCTACCATTCCTCACCACAAGATTTACGTTTGCTTTTAATTGATCCCAAAGTGGTTGAGTTGAGTGTATATAATGGGATTCCTCATCTTTTGCAGCCGGTAGTAACCGACCCCAAGAAAGCTTTTGGTGTCCTTAACTGGGCTGTAGTGGAAATGGACCGCCGTTATAATTTATTTGCGGAACGGCAAGTCAGAGATATTCGATCATATAATGAAGTGATTAAACACTTTGCAGATGAAGAGCCGGAGTATTTGCCTTTGGTTCTGATTGTAATCGATGAACTGTCTGATCTGATGGCGACTACATCCAGTGAGGTTGAAGATGCCATTCAAAGGCTAATGGCTAAGGCAAGAGCTGCGGGTATCCATGTCATTATCGCAACACAAAGACCCTCAGTAGATGTGATTACAGGTGTTATTAAGGCCAATATTCCATCACGGATTGCTTTCAGTGTCGCTTCCCAAGTGGATTCCCGAACTATTCTCGATACCGGTGGAGCGGAAAAACTACTAGGTAAGGGGGATTTGCTCTACTTCCCGCAGAGTGCTCCGAAGGCGATGCGCGGACAGGGTGCGTTTGTTACTGATGCGGAAGTTGAAAATGTACTTAATCATATCAGGAGTTTATACGGTGATAATTATGATCCGTCAGTTGCCGAGGCTATTGCCAATCCCGGCTCAGTAGGTCAGAGTGCGGAACGAGATGCTACTGAAGAGCAAGATGAGCTGTTCGATGAGGCTCTAAGGCTGGTGGTTGAGACCGGATATGCCTCAATCTCGCTTTTGCAAAGACGGCTGACTATTGGTTATCCACGTGCTGCTCGTCTGGTAGACAGATTGCACGACTACGGTTATATCGGACCTTTTGAGGGGAGCAAACCTAGAAAGGTATTAATCTCTATGGAACAGTATTTAGCGATGCACGAGGGGGATG
>JAAYQX010000019.1 GCA_012519085.1 Clostridiaceae bacterium | reverse complement strand
GACAGTCCGTATCAACGATTGCTACTCTCCGGTCGCCGTACTTATGGCGGGCATACTCCAGACCGACTGCTTCGATATTAACGATACAAAAGCCGCGATCGCCATAAACGACACGCTGGGCATGGTGGCCGGGCGGCCTGACCAGCGCAAAAGCCTTGTCCATTTCGCCGCCCAATACAGCATCAAACGCCCGCATCACACCACCGGCAGCGATCAAATGCGATTCGGTCACCACACTGCCCACATCCGGATAGCAGAAGTGGACTCTGCTAACATCATGTGCCGTTGCGATCCCGGGATTGATGAAAGTAATCCCGTCAATATCCTCGATCCCCTCTTCCAGGAGCTGATCCTGCGTATATAGCAGCCGCTCTTCACGCTCAGGATGTGTCTTGGCAATCGCCCAGTCGAAGGCCGGAAACAAAATCAGCCCCAGTTTATTCTTTGCTTTCATAGCTTTTACTCTCTCGTACTTAATCTGCACCGCAGCCTGGACCCGGGTACAGCTCGGTCAGCAGTCCGGGCTTGATCTGAGCTTTGACCCGGATGTTTCTGTCCACTTGATACCAGCCGCTAATCATATTGAAGCTGCTGGCTTCGACAACCTCAGCCTCGATCTGCTCCTCAGCCAGACCCAGCGACTGACCTGTGCCTTTGACCTCTGTCAAAGCCCTGCGCTTCGCCTGAGCCAGATTGTAATTTTTACCCACCGGCTCGTAGATCGCTAACTCAGGTATGGACAATCTGCCCCGCTCCGTATCAGCCAGCAGATTAATCTCCTGTGTCGGTCTGGCCAGTGCTGCCCCGATAGCATTGGCGATTTCCGCGGATTGGGGCACAGTGACCGGCAGACCCAGCACCTGAGCCAGAAATGGAGCCAGTGCCTGTGCCGGACCGCCGATGAGCATGACAGCCTGCGGTCGGATCTTTCTATCCGTCAAAAGTTCCTTAATGGTATAAACAGGACTGGCATTGAGCCTAGTCAGAGTGGCACGTATTTTCTCAGCGATCGTCCGGCACATCAGATCGATAATCTCACGCGCCAGCCGCTCTGCTGCCTGACCATTGCGTCTCACAACTTCTGCTAGAGTATCACCTTGCGCTTCTTCACTATTTTCATGTCCCGGATTGCACTCCGAACGGGTTGTCTGCCCGTTGCTTGCGACAGCTTTACTTTCATTTTCCGACATGTTTTCACAGTAAACCGCCAACTCTTCTAAAGCTGCCTTACTTAGCTCCGGATAGTCACCGGACAGTGCGCCCAGGTAAACCAGTGCATCAGTCGGTGTCAAATATTTGCCGCCATAGGCCACAGCATTGTCCAGACGGCGAGGGCCGATCTGCAAAATACCGCCTTCGCTGCGAACATGACTATCGCCGCCCAGCCCGATCGAAGTGCTGAAGATCGCTCGCACCAGGGTTTTGCGTCCATCAATCTCAATGCCCTGCGGCTCAAAGACGGGAACGCCGTCAACGAGGAAAAACAGATCGGTCGTGGTGCCGCCGATATCGATCAACACCATATCCCCTTTACCCTCCGGCTCTGCACTCTGCGCTGCTGCAGCCGTGCCGGCCAAGTAAGCACTAGGCTGTGCTGCATTCGGTTCCGGTTCCGGCTCCGGCTCCGATTTCAACTCCAGCCCAGGTCCCGAATCCAACCTCGCCTCCGGCTCCACACGGCGCACATCACTCTTCTGCAACGCCATCATACCCATGAAGCTGGCCGCCGGTCCCGACAGGATCGACTCGACCGGCCTGGCAGAGGCACCCGCCAGATCGACTGTACCGCCATCTGCTTTGAGGATATAGACCGAAGCCGCAATTCGCTCACGCTCCAGCGCCTGCTGCAGATCGGACACAAAAGATCGGAATGTCCTGCCCACAGCAGCATTCAGATAGGCAGTCTGCACCCGCCGGGGAAAATTCAATTTGCCCGACAGGCTGTGTCCCAATGTAATATCCTCAAACTCCCCGGCGAAGAAATCCCTGATTTGCAACTCAGGCTCGGGATTGCGGGTGGAAAACTTGGTGACCACCGCCAGAGCCTCCGGCGGCTGCTCGGCATAGCGAGCCCTAATCTCCGCCAACTCCTCCTGATCCAATCCCTGAACCACACTGCCGCGGTGATCAACACTGCCGGACAGATAAGTAATAAAATCCTCCAGCTCATCAAACTCCCACTTCAGTCCCGGTCCGGTCTGTAAAATCAAGCCCACGCCGGACAACTGCTTCTCAACAATCGCATTGGTAGAAATCGTCGTGCTCAGATTGATCCGCCCGATCCGCTCCCTCTCGACCCCCTGCAGCAATGCCTGCAGACAGCCCCAAATGCTGCGGAAAAAGTCACTGCGGTCAACCTTCCGCTTAACCGATTTTATCAGCACCCCATCGTCGATCACGACACCATCAATATTGGTCCCGCCCATATCGATGCCGATAAGCAAATTTTTCTTCTTCGCATCCGGATAATGTTCTAACCTGGTTCTGCCATCCATTGCATTCAGACCCATCTCTTCTACCAACCTCCCCCTCTAACCTTAGCACTAATTCCTTCTGCCGACTGTCTTTTTTCTAAGAAAATCGCACAATCGAATTTCTGAAAAGTGTACAACATAATACTTGAAAAGTGCACAATGAGACGCAGCTTTCGAGATTAAACTGAGCTATAGAGGCATTAAGGATGCTATAAATAGCCTTGCAAAATTTTACGCTAATGTAAAAAAGAAGCCTGCATTTATGTGTGTAATTGTGGGATATTGTGAAGCAGTAATGAAAGATCCTGAGACAGGTATTTTTATTGTTCCGGTAACATCATTAAAGCCGTAAATCCTTTTCCAAAACCTACTACTTAATTTCTTTTTTGCCGAAGACGCTCACAAACCGCACTGATAACCCCTCTGCAGTACAGTCAGGTCAGCAGTACAGCTCGCGAGCGCCTTCGGCTAAAACAAAGATGTATAGGATATCTAAAGAATATCCGCAGGACACCCTATGTCAGGCCCCAATCCGCCATTTCCTTATCGGGTGGACGTTCATACATGCCCCTGCGGCTGAAAGTCCAACCGGTTTTCTGTTTAACCTCCAGCAAGTATTCGGTATATTTGAGATTAGCCAGCATCGAGTCAATAATCGGGACTTTGTATTCCTCTTGCAGTATTTCGAAAAAGCCGTACTGCATCGTACAACCCAAGATTATTACTTCAGCCTTGTCCAGAACAAGGGCGTTTTCAATTGCGTGCCTGATTCTGGAGGCAGTTTCCCGCTTATCGCGATGCAGTTCCAAAACCCCTAAGCTAATGCTCCGAAAAGATGCCAGTTTATCTTTCAGCCCATAGCGGGCAATCAGATCCCGCATCTGTGGAATCCATTTATCCCGGCCTACAATCACCGAAAAACGATCACCTAATGTGGCGGCTAAATAGACACTGGATTCTGCAGCTGCCGTAACTAATAAATTCTGACTGATCTCCCTAGCGGTAAACAGCCCCGGATCATCAAAGCAGCTAATCATTGCCGCGTCAAAGCCGTCTCTTTCAGCCTGTCTGATCTCTCGGAGAATTTCAGTCTCTGCAACCGCCTGATAGTATAAATATTCCAGATGTGACGGACCGCGGGACAAATTCCTGATTTCAATCTCGGTATTATCCGACTTATATTTGTTCAGATAGGCCAGGATTTCATCATTGAGATCACTATATGCCACGGGCTTTAAATGCAAGATGCGATTTTTCATTTAGTTGGCCTCCCGATAAGATTAAAAAGGGGAGCTATTTGCTCCCCATCCTTTTTAATAACCTTCGATTCCCATTTCGGCACACAACTTGCGTGCACCCTCATCCATATACACACCGTCTTCCTCGAAAACAACACCGTCGAGAATAATAGTCGGACGCAAAATCACGCCGTCAGTATGGGAGGCGGCACTCCAATGGGCACCGCCTATTGCGATACCCTGACTGCCGATGCCAAATTCCATACAGCCGAAGACTCTCTCATCCTCAACAATGCGCCCTGTCACCTTGTTCACGCCGGGGTTGAATCCCTGTGAGAAATGCGCCAGGCGCAGCATATTGGGATCATTAAAGGAACGCAGCCATTGATCAAAGATTTCCGCTTCTTTGCCGCCTGTGACCTTGACAACCCGGCCCTCCTTGAATTCAATCGCGATCGTTTCCTTTAAGACTCCCAGACTATCGGGCGGGAAAACAGCTCCATCAAACACCAGAGTGCCCTCTATGGTCTCTTCGACGGGACACCAGCTGGTCTGACCGGTAAGCATGACGGGATAGCCTTTTTTAGTGGCTTTAATGCCGGAGTGGCGGACTTTACGTCCTCCCATCTTGCCGCGTAAATCTGTTCCGTTCTTAGAAGTCACTCGAATCTCATCTGTCTCTTCCAGCTTTTTCTTGAAGTACTCGCCCAGTTCAATGACTTTGTCAACATCAATCCGGCCAATGCAATTTACCAGCATATGGGTATCCATGCCCGTAGCGCAGATATATCTGGCACCGTTTTGGTCTACAGCACGGCGATAGGCCTTACCGTGCATAATAGAGGCATAGGCCAGCTCGATCCAGACATCGGCCACCGCAATGGCCTCCGCTACCGGTGCGGGCGGCTCGGCATAAAAGCCTTCAGCCGTCGGATAGTAAACCACTGTTGGCACCACATTAGTTGCATAGGCGGCGCTGGCAAGCGCATTCACGACACGCTCATCAACACAAGTGTCATAAGTTATGACCAGATTTTCACCGGGTTTGCAGAGCATAATATCGCGCACCAATTTCATGGCGGCACGAGCCAATTCCAGGCGGCGATACTCATCTCTCATTTCAATTCCCAGATTCCATTCCATATTTATACCTCCAGATTTTTTCTTAACAATTACGATTTACAAATTTAGTAGAGCATACAGAGCCTGAGCGTAGATCTTGGCTGAGAGGATCAAATCATCGACCATAATATATTCATCTGTCTGATGCGCCATTTCCACCTGCCCCGGGAAAACGGGACCGTAGGCCGCGAAGTTTTCAATGGCTCGGCAATAGGTGGCTCCGCCAATAGCAATGGGTTCTTCCGTTCTGCCCGTCACCTCTTGATATACTCCGGTCAGGATTTGAACTAAAGGGTCTTTGACCGGGATATATAAATGCGCCTTGTCCTGATAAACATCCAGGGTCACCTCTTGCTCCAAGCAAGCGACCTGAAAAGTTTGTAGGATTACTTCCCTGCTGGCGTGAATGGGATATCTAATCTCTACACGGGCGCTGCCGGATTTATCGTCAATCCTCAGCACGCCCAGCGACAAAGTCAAAATACCCGAGAGCTTATCCTCGCAGCAAATTCCCAAAGCCTCGCCCCTGTAACCATCGGCAAATAATGTCCTGATCTTATGCAGGAAGCTCACAGCGCCACTATCTTGCAGAGGCAGAGTGCCCAGGAAGTTCAGCAGATAATTGATCGCATTTTTGCCCTGCCAGGGCTGAGATGAATGCGCATTTTGTCCTGTCGCGGTAATCGTGCAGATCTCATCTTTGTATTCCAGTTCCAGTCTATTTTGGGCCACATACTTCTCCAACCGTCCCTGAATCAGCTGCCAATCTGCGGCCGCACAAGACAGAGTGGCTACAGCTTGTGCCGGCACCATATTGACTTTACTGCCGCCGTTTACAGCGAGCAGCTTAATCCCTGCGGCCGGAGTATCCGCGGCCTCCCACTCTGACTTGACATCAAATCTGAGAATGCCTTTCTCCGCATGAATGACAGGGAATTCCGCGTCCGGTGAAAAGCCTCCCCACGGAGCCTCCTCGTGCTGGAGATAATAATTTAAGCAACGCATACCGGATTCTTCATCAGCGCCGATGATATGACGCACATGGTTTTTCACAGGCAATTTGCTGTCCCGGACCGCCTTCATGGCAAAAAGTGCTGCTACCAGGGGTCCTTTGTCGTCGACCGAGCCACGTCCATAGAGAGCACCGTCAACTATAGTGCCTTCGAACGGCGGATAGGACCAGTCTGCACTGACTGGCACCACATCGATATGGGAAAGAATTCCGATCTGTTTGCCCGTATCGCCCCATTGCACGGTACCCGCATAGCCCTCATAGTTCCGGGTAGCAAAGCCCATCTCCTCCGCCATGCCAAGCACCGCCAATAATGCATCATTAATTGGCTTGCCGAAAGGTTCCTGTTCGTTTTCACTTTCTGCGAAGACGCTCGGAAATGCGATTAGCTCTTTGGTCATGCTGATGATGTCATCACGGTAAGAATCAATCAGCTCATTCAAGATCGCTTCCATCTTATTCTACCTCCGCAGCTATCGGCTCGCCTTCTTTAAATTTATGGCAACATACATAGTGACTCGGTTCAATCTCAATCATCACCGGAACCTCAACTTTACAGATATCCATACAATCCCTGCAGCGGGTATGGAATGTGCAACCGCTGGGAACATTGACCGGCGAAGGGATTTCACCTTCCGAAATAATCTGTGCCGGTTTGACTTTCTCTTCCTCATCGGTAGCTACAGGAATTGAAGATAGCAACATCTGCGTATAGGGATGCAGCGGCCTGTGGAAGAATTCAGCTGTGGGAGCCAATTCGCATAATCTGCCTAAGTAAAGAATAGCGACTCTGGTTGCCACATTGCGCATCAGACTGAGATCATGCGTAATGAACAGATAGGATAATCCTAATTTCTCTTGCAGATGGATCAAAGTGCTGATAACCTTGGCCTGAACCGAGACATCAAGAGCTGAGGTTGGTTCATCGAGAATAATGAATTCCGGATTTGAGCCCAATGCTCTGGCCACAGATACCAGCTGACGCTCGCCGCCCCCGATATTTCTCGGCATTCTCTTCTTAAAATCAACAGGCAATCCCACCAGTTCCAATAATTCATCGATCCGGTCTTGCCTTTCTTGTTTATTCAGCTTGGTGTGAATCTTCAAAGGGAGCTCCAGACTTTTCCCCACATTGCGTCGGGAATTAAGCGATGAGCCCGGATCCTGAAAAACGATCTGTATTTCACCCTTTTGCTGCAAATTTCTCTTATAACCTTTTTGGGCCAGGTTCGTACCTTTATAGATTATTTCGCCTTCTGTGGCACCGTACATTCCGACCACAGTGTAAGCAATTGTGCTCTTACCGCAACCTGACTCTCCGACCAAACCTAGCGTTTCGCCCTTAAATAATTTCAGGCTCACACCATCAACGGCCTTAACAGATTGACCACCGGGCAGCGGGAAATACTTCTTTAAGTTTTTAAGTTCCAGAATTACTTCGGACATACTTTTCCCTCCTCTGCTGCAAAACAGGCTACCCAATGATCGTCTTCCACAATGGTTTTGCCCGGAACCTCGGACTTGCACCGATCAAGCGCATAGGTGCAACGAGGATAAAAACGGCAACCGGCAGGCGGATGATCATAATCCGGAATACGTCCCGGTATTCCTTCCGAAATTCCGGTTCCCGTCAACTTGGGCAGACAATCCATCAGAGCTATTGTGTAAGGATGACTGGGATGCTCAAAAACCTGATGGGTATCTCCGCCTTCCACAATAGAGCCCGCATACATAACATTGACCTCAGTTGTAACTTGGCGGATAACGCCAAGGGAGTGAGTAACCATTATGACTGACAAATCAAGCGTTTCCACCAGATTTTTTATTAGTCTCAGAATCTGATCCTGAATCGTGACGTCCAAGGCAGTTCCGGGCTCATCCGCAAGTAATAATTCTTTTTCTCCCGCCAAAGTCATGGCAATACAGACTCTCTGCCTCATACCGCCTGAAAGCTGAAAAGGAAAGCTATTCATGATGCGTTTGGGATCAGCCAGAGAGACTGCGTTTAAGGCCTCAATTGCTTTGTCATAGAGTTGTGCGGAAGAATAATTCTTATCCTTATGAGCATACTTCAGACTGGTCAGAAATTGCTTCTTGATCGAAATCACCGGGTTCAGCGCACTGGACGGATCCTGAAAAATAAGTCCCGCACCCGTCTGGCGAAATTCCTGCAACTGATTATATGGCATCTTTAGTACATCTGTGCCGTTAAAAAGGATCTCGCCACTTTCGATATTGGCATTACTGGGCAAGACACCTAAGATGGCTCTCATGGTTGTAGTCTTGCCGCAGCCCGATTCACCAACCAGCCCTACACTCTTGCCTTTAGGGACAGTCAGATTGACCTTTTCCAGCACGTGGGTAACTACATTGGCGACTGTGTAGGATACGGATAGATCTTTGATCTCCAAAATATTATTATTGGTTTCCATCAGTTCCCCTCCACATTAAATATATTCCCAACGCCATCACCGACCAGATTGAAGCCCAGCACAATCAGGATGATGGTTACTGCCGGGAAGATCGTCAGCCACCACATATCGGGCAAAAACTTAACTCCGTCATTGATCATATTGCCCAGAGCCGGGATCGGAGGCTGCTCGCCTAATCCGGCAAAACTGAGTGTAGCGCCCATGATAATGACATAACCAATATCCAGTGTCATTTTAGTGAGTATCTGGTCGATAGTATTGGGCAAGAATTCCTTGACGATGATATGACCCAAGCCTGCTCCGGTCAGCTCCGCATAGGTAATATAATTTTCAGTCCTCAGCGAAGACACTACGCCGAAAGTTAATCTGGCATACCATGGCCACCACATGATGGTAATGGCAATCATCGAATTTCGTAGATTCGGTTCCATAATGGATGCTATGGCCAAGGCCAGTACCAGGGCTGGTACAGATAGGAAAATATCTACAATTCTCATTAGAACAGTTTCGATCCAAGTGTCGCGGTAATAGCCGGCTAAAACACCGACAATAAACCCGATCGGTACTGAGATCGCCAGCACCAATACACCCATCAACAGGGTGCCTTTGAGGCTGAATAACAAGCGGGAGAACACATCGCGCCCCATGGTATCTGTCCCCATAAGATGCTTGGAACTTGGCGGCAGCTTGCTCTCCGAAAACTTAACTACAGCTCCTGCATCTTCCGGATAAGGAGCAATGATGGGAGCAAATATGGCCAAAATAATTATTACAATAACAATTATCAGACCTACAACTGATGCTCCGCCCGCAGAAAATTTATACCAATTTCTTACTATTGATTCTTTTCGCTCCGGTGTCATTGATTGCCTCCTATCTCGTTCGTGCCTGACGCATTCTTGGGTCTAGGATCATAGCAACAATATCTACAACTATACTTGTTCCCACGAAAGCCAACCCAATGATGAGGACGACAGCAACAACGGCATTAGAATCTTTATTCAGTATTGCATTCATGCCATAGCTGGATAATCCAGGCCAGTTAAAAATTCTCTCCACCAGAAAGGCATTGCCAAATAAAGAAGCAAAATCCATGCCCATGACTGTAACAGTAGGAATTACAGAAGGTTTCAAGAGAAATCTGCGATTGACGATTTTCTTAGGCACACCTTGCGACGTGACCATGGTGATATAGTCTTTATCTGCATTTTGCAACATGCTGGCTCTGGTTATGCGCGCCTCCTGCATAGTCTTACCCAAGGAAAGAGCTAAAGCCGGGAAAAGCAGATGCAGGAAAGCATCCCAGGCAGCAGCCGGCTGACCGCCGATCAGAGCGTCCACAATGTACATCCCTGTAACGGGAGCAATCGTAAATTGCGGGCTTAATCTTCCTCCTATCGTTGGCATCACCGGCAACCAATAGCCAAAGATCAAAATAAATAACACAGCAAAAACAAATGTGGGTGTAGCTACAAAAATATAGCCTAAAAAACGTGTTAAATAATCAGGCCATTTATTCTTATGTTGGGCACTAATTACACCCAAAAACAATGCTACAAATAAAGGGGGAATCCCCGCCCATATTACTAACTCAATTGTGGCAGGTGCAAAGTCTTTGATGTCCTGGCTCACAGCCCTCTGTGTATAGGACGATGTGCCGAAGTCTCCTTGAACGGCATTGGACAGCCAATAGAAATACTGCACTGGTATGGGTTCATTCAGGTGATTAACTTCACGATAATGCTCAAGAACTTCTTCCGGAGCATTTGGTCCTAGGGCCAGACGAGCAGGATCACCGGGAACCGCTTTCATCAAGGCAAAAATAACTATGGTCAGACCAAGTAGCACCACAATGGAGCTCGCCAGACGTTTCATAATGCTTTTAAAAAGTAACATCTGATATACTCCTTTTTGGTATTCCAATATCTGGAGAATAAGAGAAACTTAATGTTTCTCATATTCCCATTGTTTGGATTTTCTTTGTGCTTAAAAATTTAGTTTGTCACCTCACAAGAGACACTGTGAGGCGACAAACATTTTTACATTTTTCTAAAGTTCCAAACCGTTGCCGGATTACTTCTTTTCAGGGTAAATCTTGATATCGCGCATATAGAGCACGTATCCCATTACCGGTATCTGATTCTCGGGATTACCGCCTTCCCATACCACATAAGACGACTGATAAGCGATCGGCTCAATCAGCTCTGCCAGAGGAATCAGCACGCATTTGTCGGACAAATAGTCTTGGATCTCCTCGTATTTGGCAATACGCTCGGCATCATCGATAATGGTTATCGACTCGTCAATCATGGCATCCAATTCCGGATCATTGATCCAGCTGCAATTCTGCCAGGTACCGACTTCTTTGGAACGGATCGCTGACATCAATACTGAGCCTGCCTCCGAGTAGTCACCGGTAAAGACCGTAGTCGTAACATGGGGTGTAGTATCCGGAGAAGAGGCATTTTCAACCACTTTGGCCCAGGGAGTTTTTACTACTTTGACATTAGCACCCACTTCAGCAGCAACAGCCTGGATCAACAAGGCCAGCTTTTCGCGGTCAGGTGTTTCCGCTATCCAGCATACTTCAATCGGATAATCGGCAATATTGTCTTTGTACTTGGAAAGGGAAATCTCCTCTTTTGCCTTCTCAAGATCGAAGGAGAAATCATACATCTTTTTGTGTCCGCGCAAAGTGTTGGAGATAATACTGTCCGCCTGAACCGAATTCGGGAAAATATCATTGCAGACGACATCGTAATCCATCATATAGGCCAGTGCCTTTCTGACATGAGGATCATCCAGCGGCGGTTTGGAATTGTTGAGTATCAGGAAGATGATATTGCCACCTTGAGTGTTCATGATATCAACACCTTCCATAGCGTCAAGCGCTTCATTTGTCTCCGCACTCTGATAGGAGTCTACGATCTCCAGTTCTTTTCTTTGCATCATAGTCTTGACTGTAACTGATTCATTAGAACTATATGCCTTGAACTCTTTGGGATTAGCCGGATCAAAACCAGCCCAGTAATCAGGATTCTGCTCGCACAGAATATGTGAGTTGGCTACATATTCTTTAACTTTATAGGGTCCGCTGCCGGCAGAATTCTCTAACAGGTAGGCTTTGCCGTAGTCGCCCTGTTCGCCGTATGTACCTTCGCCGTATTTGCTCTCTACCACGGCACTGTCGAGAATATAGAGACGTACCAAAGCGGCAGAAAGGGTACCGTTACGGGTCTTGCATCTGAATTCAACCGTGGTGTCGTCAACAGCTACCGCTTCTTCGACAGTAGAAGTAAATAGATAGCCAAAGCCTTCACCCAGTGTCAGCATACGGTTCATGGTATAGGCCACATCCTTGGCGGTTAAAGGATTGCCGCTTTGGAATTTCACATCATCGCGAATCTTGAATGTCCAGACCAGACCATCATCTGAAACACTCCACTCCGTAGCAATCCAAGGTTCTACTCCACCTTCTTTAGTTGGCATCAGCAAAGGATCATACAGATTAATGATCAAACTCGCCGAACCAAAGTCAGATCCAACACCGGGGTCAATCTTCGGCATTGCAGTTAGCGTATAGCGAATCATGCTGCCACTATCATCAGCTGCTGCATCACCCTCCCCTGATGTTTCTTTGATTTCTCCTGATGTCTGCTCACTAGGCTTTCCGCCACAGGCGACCAGTAATGTCAATAACATGGCAAGACAGAGAAACAAAGCTACTTTCTTCTTCATATAATACCTCCTTTTATAATGAAAACTTATTTACATTACGACAGAACCTGCCAATAAATATAATTGCGCCAACCGGATCGACTAAGAAATACATATATTGAATAGATAGTTTCTTGATTATATCATTTTCATCCTATACCATGATAATAATAATTAATTATCATTCAATAATACTTACTTATAGATAGAGAGGATGACTATGCTGGATAATAAACTACTCACTTTTCTGAGTCTCTGCCAAACAAAAAATTTTTCAAAAACTGCAGAGCAACTGCACATCACACAGCCTGCTGTTTCTCAACAAATTAAGGCTCTGGAGAAAGAGTACAACGTCTCTCTATATTATTATGAAGGACGGAAATTTAATTTAACTGCTGCCGGGATTTATCTTTTTCAGTTCGCTAATTCTATTAACCTTGACTCTGAGCGTATGCGCTCACAACTTTCATGTGTTTCTTCAGATGTCAGAGAGCTGCGGGTCGGTGCGGAACTTGCAACAGGAGAATCTTTCTTCTATGACCTGCTGGTTGCTTTTATCAAGAAAAACCCTGAGATCAATATTGCAGTTATTATTGAAAATTCATCAACTCTTTCCCGCATGTTGGAAAAAGGCGATCTGGATTTTTTAATTATCGATGAATCCTTTTCCAAATCAGAATTTGAATACCGCACCTTATGCAGCGGCACAACTGTCTGTGTATGTTCACCCGACCATCCCTTGGCAGATAAAACCGTTAGCATTGATGATCTGTATGATAATACATTGATCCTGGGGGTGGAAAATACGCCTTCACGAATGCGTCTTGATATTATATTCCAGGAAAATGGCATATCGGCATTTTCTTTCCCCCATAGGATAGAAATAACTAATGGGCTGGCAATCGTTAAACAATTAGTGCACCATAATGTGGGTATTGCTTTTCACTATACAAGCGCTGTTTTAAAAGAGCTAAGAAGCGGATATCTGAAAAAGATCATCATTAATGATTTTTATGAACGGCATTCTTATAATCTGGTTTTTGTTCGAAATAGCTACTTCCGTCCTTCGCAAGTATATTTCATAAACTTCTGCCAAGATTTCCTGAACGAACTGGATATCAAACTCTCTGAGTGACAAAAGGAATCATAAATCAAGTATCATAACCCAGGTAATCCATAATAGTACCCCGGCGGCATTTTTATTGATCTTATAAACCACGTGTGAACATAGGTCCGTTAAAAAGAGCCGTACTGTCTCGTACGGCTCTTCCTGATTGTTGCTAATCGGACAGCAGATGGATAAACAGTCCGGAACGCAGCTTGGGCTCAAACCAGGTTGATTTAGGCGGCATTGTCATCTCGGCATCGGCAATTTCCAGCAATTCGGCCATGGTGGTCGGATACATGGAGAAGGCTACGCCTCCTACGGCATCCACACGGTCGGCCAGTTCCTGCAGGCCTCTGATGCCGCCGACAAAGTCTATGCGCTTACTGGTGCGGGGATCATCGATCGCCAGCAATGGCGACAGCACATTTTGCTGCAGAATCGAAACATCCAGCCTGTCATAGGGATCTTTGTCCTGATAAAGTTCCGGCTTGGCGGCCAGCTCGTACCAGCAGCCCTCGAGATACATGCCGAAATGAGCCTTGGCTTTCGGGCGCAGGGGTTCCTTCCCCTCCATCTTACGGACGCTGAAGCCCTTTTGCAGCGCTTTCGTAAAATCTTCTGCCGAGAGTCCGTTCAGATCTTTGACAATCCGGTTGTAGTCCATGATGAACAGGTCTTCATCGGGGAAGATAACGGCCATAAAGTAGTTGAACTCGGCGTCTGCCGGGGCAGCGGGGAACTGCTCACGGCGCTTGAGACCGACTTTGGCAGCGGAGGCGCTGCGATGGTGGCCGTCAGCGATGTAGAGAGCGTCAATACCGGCGAAGAGCTGCTCCAGCCTGGCATTGAGGTCATCGTCGTCAATGGCCCAGGTATAATGCGTGATATTGTCCTCGCTGGTAAAACCGGCCGTCGGGTTATTGAACTTGATGAAGTCGTTGAGCAACTTACTGATCTCCCGGTTTTCCCGATAAGTGAGGAAAATTGGTTCCGTATTGGCGTCGGTAGCATCAAAATGATTGATGCGGTCCTGCTCTTTGACCTCGAGCGTCAGCTCGTGCTTTTTGATATCATTGCTGAGGTATTCGTCAACCGCTACCGTGGCTACGAGTCCGGTCTGAACTCGGCCGTTCATGATCTGGCGGTAGATGTAGAACATGGGCTTGGTGTCTTGGACCAGCACGCCGTCCGCTGTCATCTGCTCCAGTACTGCTTTGGCCTTGGCATAGACTTGAGGATCGTAATCACTGACTTCATCCGGCAGTCCGATTTCGGAACGAACCACATGCAGGAAGCTGTCGGGATTGCCTGCGGCCATCGCTTTGGCCTCGGCCCGGTTCATCACATCATAGGGCAGCGAAGCTACCTGAGCGGCTTTTCCCGCTGCCGGTCTCAAGGATTTAAAAGGTCTGACTATCGCCATCTTATTGCTCCTTTTTTTATATGCCGGGTGAGCCCGGAGACTCACCCTGAGCATCTATTCCAATCGGGGCCGCAGTTTGCTTTATATACTGACAGCCCCCGGGGGCTAACTCTTAGAGAATCTCTTTTACGATCTCGACGATCTCATCGCCGATTCTGGCCTGGGCTTCAGCTGTTGCACCACCCAGATGAGGCGTCAGAACAATCTTAGGACAGGACAAAACGCGCTGATTGTCGGCCGGCTCGGTGACAAAAACATCCAGACCGGCGCCGGCGATTTTACCCGCTTCGATAGCATCGACCAGGGCATTTTCGTCAACCACGCCGCCGCGGGAGCAGTTGATGATATAGGCACTGTCTTTCATCAGCTCCATTTCTTCGGCTCCGACTTCGGGCTTGGCGCCGGCAGTAGGAATCAAGATAGCGAGGAAATCCGCTTCGCGCAGGACCTCTTCCTTGCTTTTTTGAGTACAACCTTCATAAACGAAGTTCTGTGTCCGGCGATGGAAGATTACCTTCATCCCCAAAGCCAGAGCTTTGTCGGCCAGGCGCTGGCCAATGCGGCCAAAGCCGATCAAGCCCAGTGTTTTGCCGGCGATTTCCGTACCGGTAAATTGCTTCTTCAGCCACTGTCCCTCTCTCATGGTGTGGGTAGCTTGTCCGATGTGACGGCAAGCAGCCAGCATATGTCCCAGCACCATCTCCGCCACAGCATTGGTGGAGGCATTGGGTGTATTCCTCACAACCAGGCCCTGTGACTCGGCATAAGCGACATTGATATTGTCAACGCCGACGCCGCCGCGGATGATCAGCTTCAGATTGCCGGCTGCGCCGGCATCAATCTGCGGATCGCGCATCTTGGTGGCGCTGCGGACGACGACGCAGTCCACTTCGGCCAGACGCTTCAGCAGCGCTTCATCTTCGTATTTATTGGTATCTACCACATAGCCTGCCGCCTCAAGCGCAGCTTGGGCTGAGGCATCAATCCCGTCATTAGCTAGAATAGTTTTCATTTAGGCCTCCAATCCAAGAATTTCTTCAATATTCCCTAATAGATCCAGTAAGTCGGCTTCCGTACACTCGGCCATCGTGGCAATCCGGAAAGTAATATCCTTGTACTTGCCATAGCCATTGCTGATCGTGTAGCCTCTCTCGCCCAGCTTCTTGTTCAAGTCCGCAAAGTCAAAGCCGATCGTATTGTTGATGCAGGTAACGGTATTGGAACGACAGCCCGGCGCTGCAAACAGCGAAAAATGCTTTTCCGCCCAGGCGCGCAGCAGATCGGCCAACTTGGCATGGCGGGCAAAGCGATTCTCAATACCCTCCTGATTGACAATCCGCTCCAGCTGGTAATCGAGTGCAAACATATGGGACAGAGATGGTGTTGATGGATACTGATAATTCTTCTTTACCTGCTCATAGAGCTTGACCAGATCCAGATAGAAACCGCGGAACTCCTTTTGCTTCGCTGCCTCATAAGCACGCTCGGAGACAGAGCACAGCGAGAGCCCCGGAGGCAAGCCCAGGCATTTCTGAGTCGAAGTTATGCAGACATCTATGCCCCAGGCATCAACCTCGATCTTGGCGCCGCCCAGTGAAGACACCGCATCCACGAGAAACAGTACGCCATCATATTTTTTGACCACTTCACCGATCGCCTGCACCGGATTCATAATGCCGGACGAAGTCTCATTGTGCTGTACTGTAACCACATCATATTTGCCGGTCTGCAGAGCTTCCTCAACCATTTCCGGTGTTGTCGGCTGCCCCGGCTCAGAGGTAAACTTGTCGGCCTCGATATTATTGAAGCGGGCAATATCATACCAGCGATCACCGAACGAGCCGACGGAAAAGACCGCCGCCCGCTTTCTGGTGCAGCAGCGGATAGCTGCCTCCATCAGACCGGTACCGGATGAGGTCGAAAGAATGATTGTGTTCTCGGTAAACATCAGTTTCTGCAGTTTTTCAGAGATGCTCTGCTGCAGGGTCGTGGCATCTTTCGAACGATGTCCGATCATCGGAGTGGCCATCTTAGCCAGTACTTCCGGCGCTACTTCAACCGGACCGGGAATAAAAAGTTTCTTGTGCATATATCCTCCTGATAGCGATTATTTTCTAATATTAACTTCGCCCCCCAAAACGACGAGCGAAGCATATAGCTAGACTATTTTAACAATTACTGATCTTTCTCTCAAGATGATTAAGAAGACCGGTTTAGTTTTAATTATGCAACAACAATTATGCAACAACTGGTCGATCAATCGCATTATGTGCCGAAAGCGTCATTGATAGCTCTCTGCCTCTCCGCTTAGCTTCGATCCGGCTCAGAAGTTGATACCCAAGCATCGAATTTTTCCGGAAGCTCCGGCCCTAAATCCTTAACCCAGACCGGACCAATTGATGCTGCTGCCGCCGGGTGTGCTCTTCACCTGCAGCTGGGGACTGATATTATCTTTGAGGATACTGGTATGGGAGATAATTCCGATCAGCCTCTTGCCCTCCGAGAGTTCCAACAATGTTTCCATGGTCAACTGCAGGAAATGCTCATCCAGATTGTCAAAGCCTTCGTCAATAAAGAGAATATCCAGCTCAACGCCGCCGGCGTACTCCATAATGACATCCGATAAACCGAGTGCCAGACATAAAGCAGCATTAAAAGTCTCACCGCCGGAAAGAGTCGAGACGGGTCTGATCTTGCCGGTGTGATAATCCAGCACTGCCAGATCAAGCCCGCTCTGGGCGCGCAGGTCTTCGGCACTGCCATGCACCAGTCGATACTGACCATTGCTGAGGTCATGGAATCTGTAATTGGCCCGCTTGATGATGCGTGCGAAATGCCAGGCCTGAATCCAGGCTTCAAAACTGATTTTCTCTGCGCCGGCGATCCTGCCATTGGCAACATCAGAAAGATACCTCACTCTGGCTTCATCCTGTGTCAGCTCGTCCAGCTCACTCCATTGCTGCTGCAAATCTGTCCGAATCCGGCGCAGTTTGTCCGTGTGAAGTTTATAGGCACCGTGGTCGGCTCGCTGTTGCTTCAGCTCTGCTGACGCTGCCTCGACTGCGGCAGTTAGTGCGTCCTGATCTATCAGCTCCTGCTGACGGTACTGAGGCTCAATCTGTGCCAGATCATGTTTCAGCAGCTCCTCCTGGCTCTTGCGGGCTGCTACCTGTTCAGCCAAGGCTGTTTCTGCCTCTTCATCCAGCAAGGAATCACGCCAGGGACTGTCAGGAGCAAAGCCGGCAGTTTTAATCTTGGTCGCTAATCTATCTGCCGCAGTTGCCAGTTCGGCTCTGTTCTTTTGTTGCCTGGCTGCCAGTTCTTCCTGCCTGGTCTGTTGTTTTTGCTGCGCCAGCTGCAATTGCGACTGTTCAGTCTCTGTCGCTTTGAGCCGGCTTTCCAGTTCGGCAATGGTAGAACTAAGCTGCTCCAGCTTGTTTCGGGCTGCATCGGCATCAGACATGGTCAGGTTTTTCTGCCTCTCTGCGGCAACATCTTTCAGACCGGCCAGTTCAAGATCGAGCTTGCTGACTTCGGTCTTCAGCTCCTGATTTTGCTGTTCCAGCTTGCTAAGCTGCGGCTGAAGCGCTTTGAGTGCGGCGAAATTCGTCTCCCGGCGGCTGAGTTTTTGCTCGGCCAGCGTTAATTCATGCTCAATTTTCGTCTTTGAGCAGACCAGCGCTTCTTGGCAGGAAACTGCTACCAACTGCAATTGCTTCAGGATCAGCTGTCTATCGTCTGCCGACAGACTTTCTGCCGCCGACAATATGTCAGGAAAATCTATGCTAAGTGACGTCGCCAGCTGCTCCAGGCGGTCACTGATTTGAGCCAGTTCCTTTTGCCAATGCGTTGAGGATAATTCAATATCCTTCAGCTGGACGGAGCTGAGCCCGGCCAGTTCTTGCGCCTGGACAGACAGGGCCTCTACTTCCTCGGCGGTAAGAGCACCCTCCTGCAGCACAGCCTTGTCCGGGTGACTGGTTGAGCCACAGACCGGGCAAGGTTGGTCTGCCTTCAGCTCCTGTGCCAAAAGCCCTGCCTGATTGGCAAGATAGAGGGCATATGCCGCCTGATAACGGTCCTGGGCCAGCTTCAATTGCTGTATCAATTTCTGCTGCTGCCGTTCTTTATCTGCAAGCGCCTGCGCATCCGTCTCAAGATCCTTTTGCCGGCACTGCAGCTGCTCCCAATCCGAGATCTGCTGTAAGATCTGCTCCCTCCGGTGTCTGGCAATTTGCAGCTCCTCACCGGCTTTCTGATCTTGCTCAATTGCCGCCTGCAATTCTACCTGTCTGGCCTGCCCGCTTTTGATTTCCTGCTCGACTGCGGTGAGCCGATGACTTTTATTATCTCTTAACTTCGTTTTTTGATTGATCTGCTCCAGAGTCTCAACCTGTCGTTGCCAGAGCTCGACTTCCGCTTCCAACTTGACGACAGCTGCCCGCAGTCCGGATGTTTTCTGTGCGGACTCCCGAGCAGTCTGAACCGCGGCCGTAGCTGCTGCCAACTGTATTGTGGTTGCGGCCACGGCAGCAGTAGTCTGTTTTAAATCGCTTTCCAGCTCTGCCGCTTCTGCTTGCAGGCGTTCCAGCTCGGTAGCAAGCGGCAGGATCTCTCGCCGGATCCTCTGGGTCAGGGCCAGTCTCTTCGCATCCAGCTCAGCTGTCTCTTTCGAGTCTTGGAGTACTTTTTGTTGGGCGGTCAGCCGGTGCCACCGCTTTACTTTTTCATTATGAGCAGCGGCCTTTTGCTCCTGTTGCAACAGCTGGCGCTGCTGCTCCTCCTTCCGACTGATTTTGCTTTCTCTATTGCTGAGCTCCTTAGCGGTTATTTCCAGGACCTGCTGCAGCTTTTCCAGTAACAGAGGCACGGTCGCCCTGACTTCGTCAGCTTGGATAGCCTCGAATTGCGGAATCCCGAGAGCATATTGTTCACTGTATTCCGACAGTGGGCTCAAAGTGCGAATCAAGATAGCAGTCTGCATCTGTACCTCAGCGCTTAATCTACCGGCCTCAGTTCTCAATGCTTCCTGAACCTGCAGATATTGCTCCGTAGCAAAAATGCGGCGGAAGATATCGATCCGGTCCCTGCTGGAGGCATTGAGCAGATTGCGAAATTCACCCTGTGCAATCATGGCGATCTGCCGGAATTGAGTAACATCGAGACCCAGCAGTTTCTCGATCTCGGCATTGACATCGCTCTTGCGCGTGAGCACACGGCCATCAGGCAATGTTAGCTCAACTTCCGCAGGCTGATCGGTAAGGCCGTCGCCTCTGAGCTTTTCTCTCTGATAGGCGGGGCTGCGCCGCACAGTATAGATTTTTCCCTGATGCTCGAATTCCAGGCTGACAAAGGTCGGCAGAGCCGGCGGGGCATAATCCGAGCGCAGATAACGCGTCTGGCGCCAGCTGCCGGATGCCGTATCATAGAGCGCAAAACAGATGGCATCAAAGATCGTAGTTTTGCCGGAGCCGGTATCTCCGGAAATCAGGAACAGGCCGGAAGGATAACAAGTAAAATCTATCTCTTCGGTGCCGGCATAAGGGCCGAAAGCTTGCAAGATCAATTTGCGCGGCTTCATTGTTCTGCCCCCTGGAGTTCACTGCTGCCTTTAATTTCCAGGCGCTGCAGGATTTTGACATCTTCCTGCCTGAACTCTTTCCCTGTCCTGCTGGAATAAAAACGGGCAAACATCTCGCCCGGTGTAGTACTGATCAGATCATCACCATCTATTTCCTGAGCGACTTCGATGGGGTCATGACCGGCCTTCTCCAATTGCATCTGCATGATATGCGGATAATATTGGCGCAGATTCGGCAGTGGATCTACCAGGACATCATCATCTGTGAGCACTACTTTGAGATAGTCAAATCTGGTCCGGTCATCTGCCGACAGCAGCTGGGCCCCCTCAGCCATCAGGTCGGCAAAGGCACCGCGCAACACTCTGAGATCATGTAGCGGCCGGAGCGGATGCTCCGTACAAATTGCATCCCCTGTACCCGGCAAGTCAATTTGCAACAAAATCTTATCCGGCTTGCTCTCGCTGAAAGAATATTTAAGCGGTGAACCCGCATAGCGGATATGGTTTTGACCCATGCGCTGCGGCTTGTGCAGATGACCCAGAGCAACATAGGAAAAAGGCTCAAATAACGAAATATCCACGGACTCAATACCGCCGGCGTAGATCATTTCCGATTCCGACTGCTGCGGCAAGCTCCCGCCCGCTACGGCAAATTGATGGGCTAGCAGTACATAACGGCGTCCCGGCCGATAGTCTATCTGTGACAGGGCAAATTTGACCGCTGCCGCCGCGGTATTGATGTCTTCGTTGCCGGCAAATGGTCTGACCACGGCAGGGCGCAGGAAAGGCAAGAGTACAAAGTCAACTTCACCCGCTGCGTCCTGCAAGGTAACTATCTCCGGCCGACCGGCAAAAGGTCCGGCGATATGAAGGCCCTGATGCCTGAAAATCGCAGCTCCGAATGCCAGTCGCTCCGCTGAATCATGATTGCCGGGGATGACCAGGACTTCACATCCGCATTGCAACAGCCTGCGGAAAAAGTCATCAAGCAGAGAAACTGCAGTTGACGAAGGCTGTGCCTTGTCGTACACATCGCCGCAGATCAAAACCGCTTGAGGCCCGATCTGTTCAATTTTCTCCAGGATCTGATTGAGAATATGCTTCTGGTCATCCAGCAGTGAAAAGCCGTAAACACGGATTCCCAGATGCAGATCTGCCAGATGAACGATACGCATATTTCCTCCTGAATGTAATTAATACGATTGTTATCTATTTTAGGCTTAGGCCGGCCGCAACCCGGTCTGAAGCTCGTGTCACAAAATTAAGCCGCATATGATGCTGAAATTGCAGATTGTCGCAGCTACACTACTGTCAGATTATGGCTAATCCGACTCATAATTTCGCAGCCGGAAGATGTAATCAAAACCTCGTCTTCAACCCGGATAAAACCTTTGCCCGGGATAAACACACTGGGTTCAACGGTAAAGACCATGCCCTGTCGGAAAGGAGTAGTCTCGCCCGGAGCCAGGAAAGGGCATTCATGCACATCGAGACCGATCCCGTGCCCCAATTTGTGGATAAATCTGTCACCATAACCGGCATCAGTCAGAACCTTTCTGGCGGCAGCATCAGCCCTCTCTCCGCAAGAACCAGGATACATCTCCGCCATGCCGCGGCGCTGTGCTTCCATCACCAGTTCATGGATCTTGCGTTCCTCAGCCGTAGGCTCGCCGACAAAAACAGTGCGGCCGAAGTCGGTGCAATATCCCTGATAGAGGACACCATAATCGAGCCCCAAGATTGAGCCCTTCTTAACTTCGACATTAGAACTGCTAAAATAAACGTCCGGCCTGGTGTTCCCGGCATAGATAGAGGTAGAAAAAGAGCTGTTGCCGGCACCATAATGCTCCATCAAGCGGTCAATCTCCCCTTCAATCTCACGGACGATCTGGCCCGGGCGGATAAACCGGAGCAGATCCTCATAGATCCGATCCGTAATCTCGACACCGCGCCTGATCATGGACAGTTCTTCATCATCTTTGACTGCTCTGAGAGCAAAGATAATATCATTATGATCGGAAACTTCAGCTTTGATCTCGTTTTGCAATAACAAAAGCAGGGCTGCGGTGACATCCTGGCTGACACCGACCTTTTTCCCGCACAGCCCCAGGCTGAACAGGCTGTCTTTGATAACCCGCCCTTCAAGATCGCCATCGGGGAAAGTCACGAAACGGGCAGGTACTTTCCGGTCCAGCAATTTGTCTCTGATACCGTATATATTGAGATGCGGCAGCAAGGCCACGACATCATCGGCTGTGACCACCAGGCAGGTGTACTGGGAACTGTGTTGCCTGTGCTTAGTCGTATCACCGCCCAGTCTTGGAATCCCCGCCAGATACTCCCAATTAGCATCAGCGGTAGTAATATAGGCCCGGAGGCCGCGGCGGGACATCTCCAGCCTCAGAGAATCAAGTCTTCTTTCATAATTCATGGCCAAATGCTCCTTTAGCTATTGGTCTAATTTTATCATTAGAGCAGATTATTTCGAAATTGCGGGAACCGGAACCGGAGCAAAACCGTCTAAAAGACAAGAGCGTCACAAAGCTTGCAAAATATATAGTTGCATCAGTGTGCGGTGTTGGCCATTAATGGTCAAAACCAACTTGTCAAATTATACTGTATTAAGAAATATAAGGTATGAGGATTGAAGATGAAAAAAATAAACAAATCCATATTTAAGATATTGACCCTGGTATTGATCCTAGCATTGCTGGTCAGCTGTACCCCGTCCACCGGCAAAGTGGATTCTCAAGGGGAAGATCAGAGCCAGGAGCTAAACTCGTCCGATAAAGACATAGAGCAAAACCTGTCTGACGAGTCCGATCCGAATACCGGAATCGAAGTTGATCATCAGGACCAATTCCTGACTTTCGCTAAAACAGAAGCAACATTTGATGCCTCGGGGGCAAAAGCCGATCCCGCCGTGCAGGAAACCTATCGGAAGCTGGGCGAACTCATCCGTGGCAGCGGCAACAAGATTATCCAAGAGATTGAAGAAACCAGCTTTGTTTTCTCTCCCATGTCTTATTATCTGGCCTTTGCTACTCTGGCCAATGGCGCCACCGGCAAAGGAGCAGACGAACTGAAAGAGCTTTTGACCGGCTCTTCGGATCACAGCTTCGATCTGCTGAATCAAGCCTCTGGTCTCTTGATCAAAAATCTGCTGGGCAATGCGGAATTTACAGTAGATATCAATACCATGCTGGCCGGCAAAACGGAATATGAGTTTGCGGCGGATTTTCTGCAGAAGGCTGTGTCTTACTACGAGGCTGTAGCTGTCAAGATGGATTTCGAGCGGCCGGAGAGTCTGACCGAGCTGAACCGTTGGACGAAAGAAAAGACCCAGGGGTTGATCGACCCTCTATTTGCAGAGGGCTATAAGCTTGACCCCGAGACATCACTGATCCTGATCAATACCACTTACTTCCTCGGCCAATGGGAAGTCGAATTTGATTCTGATGCAACTTATAAGGAAGTATTCAAGGGCCTGAACAACACGGCGGAAATCGATATGATGCATGATCGCTCTCTGTTGGATTATGCTGAATCCGAACAGTGGCAAATGGTATCACTTAAATACAAAGGTGGCGCCAGAATGAATCTTTATCTGCCCAAAGGCAGTGTAAAACCTAAAGATATTCTACTGGCCGATAAAGCCTTCGAAACTGAAGAAGCTGATGTAGCTCTGACTTTGCCCAAATTTGATCTGGAAAGCAATATCGGGCTGAGCAAAATACTCCAAGGACTGGCCCCCAGTATCTTCACAGCTGAATCTTTACAAGGGATCATGACCTATGACGAAGCTCCGGTCGATCTGATAGTAGGCGACACCTTCCAGAAAGCCAGAGTCAAGGTTGATGAACAAGGGACCGAAGCGGCGGCGGCCACCGTAATTATGGAGCCTACTGCTGCCAGAGAGCCGGACGATGATATGATCGTCCTGAAATTCGACCGCCCCTTTGCCTGGGAGATCGTCTATGACAATGTTCCTCTTTTCACTGGAGTTGTCAGCGATCTGCCGTAGACGGAAGCGAAACGAGCTAATTGTCTTGCAAAAGAATAATACCGTTACATTCAGGGAAATGGACCCGGAAGAAGAGGCAGAGCTCATTAAGACAATGGATGAGGATGAAGCCAATAGAAAATAAATACTCGCTGTTTACCAAACACATGTATTGTAAGTTAATAAAGAGTTAGTCATTATCCTGCACAGCCTTTCTGCCCTATAGCTGTTCAGAATCTTCCCTATGACTGTGTGGTAAATTGTTTTGACCATCCGCAGGCAAACAGGTATTCTGAATAGGTGCATCACTGCGATCGGGCGGGGGTGCAGTTTATGTTAATTGCCTGGGAGGTTAGTTCAATGAGAAAGGTCTACACGGGAAAAACTAAAGATGTCTACGCACTGGAGAATGGCAATTACTGCCTGCAGTTTAAAGATACGGTAACCGGCAGTGACGGAGTATTTGATCCGGGTGCCAATACCGTAGGCCTGACGATCGATGGCATAGGTCAACTCAATCTCGCAGTCAGCAAAATGTTCTTTGAGCTGCTGACGGACCAGGGCATTGCCACTCATTATATTTCTTCCGATCTCAGCACAGGACAAATGGAAGTGGTGCCGACTACGTTCTTCGGTCAGGGTGTTGAGGTTATCTGCCGTTACCGCGCTGTCGGCAGTTTTTACCGGCGTTATGGCAAATATATTGACGAAGGCGCTCCCCTGGATGCTTATGTGGAAGTGACCCTGAAAGATGATGACCGCAACGATCCTTTGATCACAGCTGAAGGTTTGGCAGCTCTGGGTATCATGGACCGTGAGAGATTCGAGGAACTCGTCGAGCTGACACGCCAAATCACCGCTGTCGTTGCCGCTAAGCTGGAGAGCAAAGGGCTGGAGCTGTACGATATCAAATTTGAATTCGGATTGTCTCCTCGGCAGGAACTGTTGTTAATCGATGAGATTTCTTCGGGCAATATGCGTGCTTATAAAGACGGCAGCCGGGTCGATCCTGAGGAACTGTCCCGTCTATTGCTGGCGGACTAAGTGTCGACGCGTTCGGCTCATTAACAGGCGACTTATCTATTAAAAATGTGATGAATGAGATTATAGCGGCGGGGGGTGTGTAGACTATGCGTTTATCTAAGGGTTACTTTTTTACTTTAAGAGAAGATCAGCATGATGAGGAATCGGCCAGCGGCAATCTGATGGTGCGGGCGGGCATGATCAAAAAAAGTTCAGCCGGGATCTATATGATGCTCCCGCTGGGTCTTTTGGCCAAGCGCAAGGTTGAGCGCATTATTCGCGAGGAAATGAATGCGATCGATTCGCACGAGTTAGTTATGCCGGCGCTGATTCCGGAAGAGGTCTATATCGAATCCGGCCGCCGGGAGACATTCGGCAATAGTATGTTTTGCTTGCAAGATCGTTTCCAGCGCCCTTTCGTGCTGGGACCGACGCACGAGGAACTGTTTGCTTCCGCTGCCCGGATGCATATCCGCTCTTATAAAGATCTCCCGCTCAGCCTCTATCAATTCCAGAGCAAGTATCGGGATGAGCCAAGACCTCGCTTCGGTTTGATCAGGGTGCGTGAGTTCACTATGAAAGATGCCTATACTTTTGACCGCGATCTGGCGGGTCTTGATGTCGCCTATGGCAAGATGTTCCAGGCCTACAAGAATATATTTGACCGCCTGCATCTCGATTATGTGATCGTGACAGCGGATACCGGCGTGATGGGCGGCCTGCTGTCCGAGGAATTCCAGGCCCTGTCCCCGATCGGCGAAGATATTCTGGTGATTGATGATGAGAATAAATACGCGACTAATATCGAAGTAACTCCTTGTGTCTTGGAGGGTACAGAATCTACTGAAGAAAAGCGTCCTTATAGCAAAGTACCTACACCGGGCGCCAAAACAATCGAACAAGTTACCGCTCTATTCGATTTGCCGGCCACAATGTTCGTCAAGACCATGATCTATGATGTCGACGGCGAGCTCTATGCGGTCTGTGTCCGCGGTGACCGCGATGTCAATGAGACCAAGTTGAGAAAGTTGGTAGGCGGCTTTGAGAGCGCGCTCGCTACAGCAGCCGATATTGAGCGGGTGACGGGAGCTCCGGTGGGTTTTGCCGGCCCGGTCGGTCTGGAGATCCCGCTCCTGGTTGACCAGGAGATCAGCCTGATGAGAAATTTTATCACCGGCGCTAATGAGGACGATCAGCATTTGATTGATGTCAATCTGGACGATTTCCCGGAGCATCAGATCGCCGATCTGCGCATGATTGCACCCGGCGATCGCTCGATCAAGGGAGGAAAGGTCCGCTTTGCCCGCGGCATTGAGGTCGGCAATACATTTAAGCTGGGCACTAAATATGCCGAGGCCATGGATGTCTACTATACGGATCAGGACAATGTCCGCCGGCCGGTCTTTATGGGCAGCTACGGCATTGGCCCGGCGCGCTGTTTAGCGGCTATAGTCGAGCAGAACCATACTGAGAATGCCATCCTCTGGCCCAAAGAGATTGCCCCGGTCGAGGTTGCGATTGTCGTAGTCAATATTAATAATGCTGAGCAGATGCAAGTGGCTGATGAGCTATATGAACTTCTGACCCGGCAGGGCTATGATGTGATGCTGGATGACAGAGATGAGCGCGCCGGTGTCAAATTCAATGATATGGATTTGATCGGTGCTTATGCCAGGATCACACTGGGACGCGATCTCAAGGACGGCAAAGTCGGGTTTAAGCTCCTGAAGGAAGAACAAGAAATTGCGGTGCCGGTAGCGGAAGTAGCGGCTAGAGTGGCGGAAATCTTCGGCGAGCGCGGCCATTACAGGAGAGATCTGTACAGCTGATAAGGAAGTAAATTATGGACGATTCAGTATTGGTCTTTAGCGGACCATATATTGAGGCCGAGTTGGCAAAAGGTATATTGGAGAATAGCCAGATTCCTTTCCTCCTGAGAAGTCAGCATGGAGCCGGTTTTGTTCTCAGGGCCGGCAATGTCCTGGAAGAATATTATATTTATGTGCGTCGTGAGGATCAGCAGCAGGCGGAGGATGTTCTGTCCGTTCTGAAATAGCTCTGAACTTTACTGACTTGACTAAGGGTGACGGAGCCCATTTTTAGGCGTCTTCGTTTAATGTGACAAAAGGAGCAGCCAATGCTGAAGACTTATGTCAAACCATATCGTATCCGGATTGTCTGGAATGCCGTTATCAAGATGACAGGCACACTGTTGGAAGTCGTTTTGCCGGCTATCTTGGCCTATATTGTCAATGCCGTTGTGCCGGTCGGTAATAGCGGGGAAATTATTATATGGGGCGTAATTATGGTGCTGTGTTCTTTCGGCGCCTGGCTGCTCAATATTGTAGCTAATCGAATGGCCTCCCGGACTGCTTCGCTGACGATCCGGAGTATCCGTCAGGATCTGTTCGCACGTTCGCTTACTCTTTCCGCCCGGCAGATCGACAAGCTGGGAATCTCTTCCCTTGAATCCCGCCTGACCTCGGATACATATATTGTGCATCGGCTGCTCAGTGCCACGTTGCGGATGGGTATCCGCGCTATTATGCTGTTTGGGGGCGGTGTCATCTTCTGTCTGATCCTCAGTCCGCGGCTGTCTTTGGTGCTGCTGGCGCTGGTGATTCCTTTGGTCTTGGTGGTACGGACAGTTTTCCGCCAGGCTGTTCCGCTCTTTCGCTGGGTACAGCAAAAGATCGATGATATGGTGCAGGTAATCAGAGAAAATATCCGTGGTATCAAGGTGTCGAAGGCTCTGGATAAGACCGAGTACGAACAGGGGCGATTTGCTGTGGCCAATGAGGAAGTGCAGAAGGCTGAAATAGAGGCTATTGACCAGATTGCCAAGATGGCGCCGTCCGTGAATCTGATTTTGTTTTCCGGAGTGGCCTTGGTATTGATCTACGGCGCCCGCCTAGTCAATGACGGGCTGATTCAGACCGGAACGGTTATGGCTTTTTTGTCATATTTTATTCAGATCACCAACTCGCTGATGGCTATGAATAGGATGGTCAATATCTATAATCGCGCTGTTGCTTCCGAGAAGAGAATCGCTGAGGTTTTAGAGTTGCCGGCTGATACCAATCAGATCGCTGCCGCCGACCAGATACAGCAGCTCCCTGACCCGGATCCGGAAGTACCTGAAGTGGAATTTCGCAATGTCAGCTTCAGCTATCTGGGAAAGAGAAACGATCTGGATCAGATCAGCTTTCGACTGTTCCCGGGCGAAACACTAGGAATTATGGGGGCCACCGGCTCCGGCAAAAGTACTGTTATCAGGCTTTTGCTGCGGCAATATGAGCTGACATCAGGTGAGATTTTAGTCAGAGGCATTGATCTGCGGCGGATTCCTCCGGCACAGTTGCGCAGTTTATTCGGCTGCGTGTTCCAGAACGATTTTCTCTTCGCCGGGAGCATTGCGGAGAATATTGATTTCGGACGCGGGCTTGGTGAAGACAGGATCCGCCGTGCCGGCAAAATTGCTCAAACGGCCGATTTTATCTCTGATAAGGATGGGCTTACTTTTGAGTTGGCTGCCAAAGGGGTTAATCTGTCCGGCGGCCAAAAACAGAGATTGCTATTAAGCCGCGCTTTTGCCGGAAGGCCGGAGATACTGATCTTGGATGATGCCTCCAGTGCTCTGGACTTTCAGACCGATCAGAAGCTGCGCGCGGCACTACGGCTTCATTTCCCGCGGACAGCGCAGATAATCATTGCTCAGCGCATCAGTTCTGTCAGACAGGCGGATCGGATCATGTTTCTGGATAAAGGATCGCTGCTGGCTCTGGGCACTCATGATGAACTACTTGCTTCCTGCCTGCCCTATCGGGAGATAGCCGAGTTGCAGATGGGACCCGCAGCTGAAATTGCTTAAAAAATTGAAGAATTGGCCTATGCAAAGAGAAGAGATTGAGCTAAAACCTAAAAATTATCGCAAGACTTTGGCCGGGCTTCTGAAATATGTCCGTCCTGAGGCACCGGGGTTGGCACTGGCTGTCATCCTGGTTTTGGCCGCTAATATTTTGGCCTTAATCGGCCCTCGTCTCAGCGGTGAAGCCATCGACGCCATGGGCATTGTGCCCGGGCAGGCGGACTACAGGACTACTGTAGCTAAAGCTCTGTTCATGCTGGCCTGTTACGCCGGCTCGGCTATGCTCAATTATCTGCTGGTACGCCTGATCGTGCGTCTGTCTCAGAAGATAATCAGAACTATGCGTCAGGATACTTTCAACAAAATTGTCGAGCTGCCCTTATCCTATATCGACACGCATCAGGCCGGTGATCTGGTGTCAAGAATCTCCTACGATCTGGATGTTGTCAGTCAATCACTGTCCCATGACATGGTACAGATTGCAGCCAGTATTCTGGCCGTAGTCGGTTCCCTGATCATGATGATCAGCCTTTCCCTCAGTTTGTCTCTGATCTTCCTGCTGATTGTGCCTGCAACGGTTATCTTTACTATTTATCGCATTAAGAAGACCAGGCCGTTGTTCCGGCTCAGGTCCAAAAAGCTGGGTGAGATGAATGGTTATGTCGAAGAAATCCTCTACGGTCAAAAGACCATCCAAGCTTATGATCAGGAGGAATATTTCTCGTGCCGCTTCGGTAAAATCAATGCGGACAGCATTGAAGCTTATTATAAAGCAGATTATCAGGCAGCCATGAATGGGCCTTCAGTGACTTTAATCAGCAACCTTTCCCTCTCCTTAGTCTCCATGTTCGGCGCTTTGCTCTTTCTGCAAGGCAGGGTCAGTCTGGGCCATCTCACTTCGTTTATTCTCTATTCGCGCAGATTCTCCGGCCCCATCAATGAGATCGCAGCCATTCTGGCTGAGCTCCAGTCCGCGCTGTCAGCGGCAGAACGTGTCTTCACACTGCTTGAGCAGCCCTCGGAACCGCCGGACAAAGCGGGAGCGACTGAGTTGCAGGATGTCAAAGGCGAGGTGGAATTTCGCAATGTCAGTTTCTCTTATCTCCCGGAGATACCGGTGCTGAAGAATATAAACTTGCGCACAAAACCAGGCTCTTTGACAGCTATCGTGGGAGCGACGGGCTCCGGCAAGACCACTTTGATCAATCTGCTGATGCGCTTTTATGATCCGGATGAGGGCTGTATTCTGATTGATGGTCAGCCGGTGCTGGATGTGACAAGGCGGAGTTTGCGCCGATCTTTCGCCATGGTTTTGCAGGATACCTGGCTGTTTAAGGGTACGATCCGAGACAATATCGCTTATGGGAGGCCGGAGGCAACTTTGGATCAGATCAGAGCCGCTGCCGAAGCGGCCCATATTGATAATTTCATCACAGCCCAGCCGGAGGGCTATGACAGTATTATCAGTGACGGTGCGGAGAATCTTTCACAGGGACAAAAACAGCTTCTGGCCATTGCCAGAGCTATGTTGCTGAACACACCGCTGCTGATTTTGGACGAAGCTACTTCCAATGTGGACAGTAGAACTGAAATTGCCATTCAGGACGCCATGAACAAGCTGATCGCAGGGCGCACTTCTTTTGTGATCGCCCATCGGCTCTCAACAATTCAAAAGGCAGATAATATTATCTTAATTGCTGACGGCCAAATTGAAGAACAAGGCACACATCAAGAACTGCTAACGAAGGGCGGTGCTTATGCCAAACTTTATCAGGCCCAGTTTACCTAATTAAGGAAGGGTGGAATTAAACACGATATATGCGCAGCACCGGCACATCTTCCAATAATTTCTGTCCCTGACTGGGGCTTTTGTGTATTTTACGCACCAGATCCATGCCTGACACGATGCGTCCGAAAGCGGAGAACCCCAAGCCGTCACCGCTGCGGGCACCGCCGTAATCCAATTCCGGCTGATTACCTACGCAGATAAAAAAGCAATCGTCCACCATGTCCGGGGAAGTGCGGCCCATGCTCAAAACGCCGTCCAGATGTTTAATTCCCGTTTCCTCAGTGGTTTCCACCATTATAGTCGGATGAGTGCCCTTGGGCGCCAGCTCATCTTCATATACCTGACCGGGAGCAAGTCCTGCCCGCAAAATATTCTCATAGTAGGGATTATAGTAACCGCCCTCAATCACTTCAATCATGGCACCGTCCAAACCCGGCACTACATTATCCCGGCGGGCGGTACGGTAAATGCTGGCGCCATCATAATGCCCTTCGTCCACATAAGTCAAAAAGTGAGCGGTGGTACGCGGCGCCTGTTTATCATATAATTCTGCCAGCAAATTGCCCCAGCCGGTTTCTATGCATATTTTAATCATATCTTTGCTACTTCCGGAATAATATCCAACAACCGCTGCGGTTTGCAGCGGTTGTTGGTTCTAATTAAAAAACAATCATCTTAGTTTGTCGCTTATTTCCAACTATAGTAAAAGAGCCGATCATATTGGACCAGATTCTCGTCAATTGTCAATTTGCTGGTATAAGCACGGCTACCATTAGTATAGTAGAGAGGAATCAGCGGAACGTCTTCTCTGAAGATTTTAATGGCTTCAGTATATACCTCTTTGCGACGCTCCAAATCGGTGGTGCTTGACCCCTCGGCCAAGAAAGGCTCAATATCCGGGTTCTCATAGTTGCCAAAGTTGGCTAAAGTACCCGGTGCTGTTGAAAGCATCATACTGAGTACTTCGCCGGTATCTTTAGTGCCGGACCAAAAACGGCCGATGGCGATTTCAAAATCAGCATTGCCCCACACCTGTTCACTGTAAGCGGTGTAATCCAACTGCTCAACCTTGGCGTTGAAACCCATCTTATTTAGGTCATCCTGCAAAGCAGTAGCTAATTTAGGCCAGGGAGGAGTATCCATGGTGCGGATGGTCACGGTTTGACCGGCCAGGCCGGCATCGGTAATCATTTGCGCCGCTTTAGCCGGGTCATATTCATAGAAAAAGTCTTCTAATTGGGGATTAGCAATATAATCCGGGCCGGACGGATAATCCACTTTGTAGCCTAAACCTTCTGTACCAACGGTCAGCATTTTGTCTCGGTCCACGCCGTAAGCGACCGCCTGACGGACGGTTTTGTCCGCAAAAATACCATCTCCGGCATTCATGAGTACATCCATGAACACATAAGACGAAAAGGAGGTAACAGTGATGTTTTTATCCCCTTCCAAAGTAGGCAGAGAAACGCTGGGAACGTCTTTGATTAAGAGACCGATTTCGCCGGTTTGCAGGGAAATCACCGCTGCGTTATCATCAGACATGGTTTGGAAGGTGGCTTTTTTGATGCTGGGTGCACCTTGCCAATAGTCTTCATTAGCTACAAAAACTGCTTTTTCACCCGGAATCCATTCGCTCAAGGTGTAGGGACCGCTGCCCACAATATTTTCCACGGTCAGACCATATTGGTCTCCGGCGGCTTCATAGGCCTCTTTGTTCACCAAGTAAACCCAGGTCAGTTTTTCCAGGAAAATTACGTCCGGGGCAGCTAAGGTAACGGTAAATTGTTTGTCATCCACTTTTTCCACAGCTTCCACACCGACCATGGTCCAATTGATATAAGAAGAGGCGATGGCCTGTTCTAAATTAAATACCGCATCGTCCGTGGTGAAAGCCTTGCCATTGGAGAACTTAACATCGTCCCTAATAGTAAAGGTGTAGACAGTGCCGTCCTCGGATACTTCCCAAGAAGCCACGCTAGGCACAACTTCACCCTTGGCGTTTTTTATGGTCAAGGTGTCATAAACCTGCATCATGCCATAGGTATCATCGCCGTAAGCAGCATAGGTATTAAAATTACTGTTTACTTTTCCAATACCAACCATCAATTCCTCGTCGGCATTGCTGCTTGTGGTATCACCTTCTTTGGTATCACCTTCTTTGGTATCGCCGCCTTTGGTGCCACCGCTACAAGCGGTCAACAGCAACGCTACCACCATAACCAAGGCTAGCATTACTACTAATATTTTTTTCATTTTCGTTCCTCCTATTTTTCCTAATTTATATTAAGCGACAATTTATCGCTTAAATGTAACTAATACTCAGCATTTACTGATAAAGCGTGCACGATACCCAGTGGCCGTTACCTTGATCTTTTAAAGGAATATTCGTTCCGGTACAACCTTCCTGGCAAAAATCGCAACGGTTGGCGAAACGACAACCCGGCTCGGGTTCGATGGGATCGGAAAGCTCGCCGCGGATGATTTGATGGCGTACGTCCTTGCGCAAACGGGGCACCGGAATCGCCGAAAGCAACGCTTTAGTATAGGGATGCAAAGGATTGGCGAACAATTCTTTAGAATTAGCCCGCTCCACGCATTGGCCCAAATACATAACGCCAATTTCATCAGAAATATGTTTCACCACTGACAGGTCATGGGTAATAAACATATAGGTCAGATCCAATTCATCCTGTAAATCCATGAGCAGGTTTAGAATCTGCGCTTGGATGGAAACATCCAGGGCGGAAACCGGCTCGTCGCAAACAATAAATTTGGGGTTCAGAGCCAAAGCTCGGGCAACGCCCACCCTCTGCCGGCGACCCCCGTCCATTTCATGGGGGAAAGTGTTGATATAGCGGTCAGCCAAGCCAACCATTTCCATTAGTTCATA
This sequence comes from Clostridiaceae bacterium, assembly GCA_012519085.1. Classification (GTDB taxonomy): domain Bacteria; phylum Bacillota; class Clostridia; order Saccharofermentanales; family DTU023; genus UBA1046. Next base: position 12,497 of record JAAYQX010000019.1, on the reverse strand, counting down.
AATTTTAGTTGTCAATTCCGCTTTGGTTTTATAAATGCGATTCATCACCAATGGTTCGGCGATCAAATCAAAAACGGGCATCCGCGGATTCAGGCTTGAAAAAGGGTCTTGGAAAATAATTTGCATTTGTTGCCGCACTTGTTTCATATCTTTGCGGTCGTATGCCATGATGTCTTTTCCTTCAAAGAAAATCTGCCCGCCAGTGGGCTCCAATAAGCGGAGCACTAAACGCCCTAAAGTAGATTTGCCGCAACCGGATTCGCCCACCACTCCTAAGGTTTGGCCTTGGTTGATGACCACATCCACGCCGTCTACGGCATGGAGCATGCCACCGTAAACCCGAAAATATTTTTTTAAATCCACAGTTCTGATTAAAGGTTCCATGGCTCAATCCTCCTTCACAACGAGATGGCAAGCAATCATATGTCCATCTTCCAGATAGACGGGCGGCACTTGCTCCCGGCAAATATCCATGCAGTACTTACAACGGGGATGGAATTTACAGCCCGATGGCAAATCCGTGGGATTAGGCATTAAGCCGTCGATAGGACTCAAACGGTCCGTCTCTTCCTCCAAATTAGGAATGGCGCCGAACAAGCCTTCCGTATATGGATGATGTTGTTTTCCTTCGAAAATATCCTCCACCGAACCTCTTTCCACGATCTCGCCGGCGTACATAATTGCAACTTTATCGCATGTTTCCGCCACCACTCCCAGATCATGGGTAATCATAATCATGGAAGTGTCCAATTTCTCTTTTAATTCCCGCATCAAATCTAAAACCTGTGCCTGGATGGTCACATCCAGTGCGGTGGTAGGCTCGTCGGCAATCAATAACTGGGGTTCGCAGGCTAAAGCGATCGCGATGACGATACGTTGTTTCATGCCGCCGGAGAACTGATGGGGAAACTCTTTTTTGCGGCGAGGCTGAATGCCAACCAATGTTAGGAGTTCATTCACACGTTCATCCAACTGCTGGCGGGTTTTATTATCTGTATTATGGATTTCCAAGGACTCATAAATCTGATCTCCCACAGTCATAATGGGGTTCAAAGAAGTCATGGGATCCTGAAAAATCATGGAGATCAAAGAGCCGCGAATCATGCGCATTTCATTTTGGGGCTTGGTCACAAGGTCCATACCATTATATAAAATTTCCCCGCCCTCAATAAAACCGGTACGTTCGGGCAACAAACGCATAATACTTAAAGCGGTGGTAGTTTTACCAGCGCCGGTTTCTCCTACCAGACCAATGGTTTCCTTGACGCCGACTTGGAAGCTGATGCCGTTCACCGCATGCACAATTTCCTCGTCAGATTTATAAACTACCGTCAAATTATTTATTTCCAACAGGACGTCCTGGTTCTCCCTAAGTTCCTGAGTTTGCGTTAATTCTGCCATCTCTTTCACCTCAATCCTTTAATCTGGGATCCAAAGCGTCCCGCAAACCGTCGCCCATAAGATTCACCGATAAGGCGGTCAAAACAATCGCCAAGCCGGGGAAAATCACCAAATGGGGTGCATAGAGCATGTAATCTTTACCCTCGTTGAGCATGGAGCCCCATTCCGGTGCCGGCGGCTGAATGCCCATGCCTAGGAAGCTCATGGCCGAAGCGGACAAAATCATAGTGCCCACCGACATAGTAGCATGTACGATAACCGGGCCTATGGCATTGGGTAGCACATGCTTAAGAATTATAAACCGGGTCGGCGTACCGCAAGCTTTGCCTGCTTCGATAAAATCCTGGCCGACTACGTTCAAAATAGAAGCGCGAATAACTCGCGTATAATAGGGCACCATGGAAATCATCAACGCGATCAACACATTGGTCAGGCTGGGACCTAAAGCTGAGGCAATGGCCAAGGCCAACAGCATAAAAGGAATGGTATTAAACACATCCATAATACGCATAATCACTGTATCCAGCTTCCCACCGAAATAGCCGGTTATCGAGCCGAAAAAGCCGCCCAGCAAAATACCGACCACTACCGCACCAATGCCCATTATCAAAGAGTTTCTGGTACCATGGATCACTCGGGCAAAAATATCCCGGCCGTAATTATCGCAGCCGAACCAATGATCCCCTGAAGGAGCAGCGTAGCGCAAATCCATATTCTGTTCCAAAGAATAATCGTAGGATACGATAACGTCGGCTAAAATCGTGCATAACAGAATAATACTGATAATTGCTAACCCCACCATGGCGATGCGGTTTTTCTTCATGCGCCGCCAAATTTCTTTTGCTTGGCTTTTTCTTTTGGGTCGCTTTATATTAGTTGCTGTCTGAACATCTGCTTGCTTTGACATTTTTTATCTTCTCCTCTCTTTGAAACTAAGCACGGGTATAACGATCCCGGATGCGCGGATCAATATAAGCGTAGAGGATATCTACCAGCAGCATCACTATCATAAACAAGAAACAGATAAAGACCGCACAGCCGGTAACTAAAGGCACATCCTTCATGCGGATGCCCTCCAGCAGCAATTTGCCTACGCCGTTTATGGAGAAAACTTGCTCGATCACCACTGCCCCACCCAGCAGGAAACCAAATTCCGTGCCGGCCACGGTTACCACCGGCAACAAAGCGTTATGCAAGGCATGTTTGAAAATAACTTTACGCTCAATTTGTCCTTTGGCCCGTGCGGTGCGTACAAAATCCTGGCGAATAGATTCCAGCATAGTGGTGCGGGTCATGCGCAGGATAGAGGCAGCCACCGGCAAAGCCAAAGTTACAGAAGGTAAAATATAATGTACCCAGGTAGCATTGCCGTAGGAGGGTAAAATACCTAATTTCAAAGCGAACAGCAAAATCAGCATTAAGCCCAGCCAGAACCCGGGCACCGAAGCCATAAACATAGAGGTGGCTGTACCAATTATGTCAAAAATACTGTATTGTTTTACCGCCGCCACAATACCTAACGGCACCCCTAATACAACCGCCAAAGTAATGCCGATTGCCGCCAATTTCAAAGTAGTGGGAAAACGCATGGTTACTTCCGTGAATACCGAACGGCTGGTGGTATAGGTAGTCCCCATGTCACCCTGCACCAAATTAACTACATAATCAAAATAACGTACCAACACTGGCTTATCATAACCAAATTCTTGATTTAGCTTGTCCTTGGCTTCCTGGGTGGCGTTGGGGCCGAGAATCACCGAAGCCGGGTCGCTGGGGGTTAGATTCATTAATAGAAATACAATTAAAATTACCGCCAGCATTGTAGGAATCACGATCAGCAGCCTTTTAAAAATATATTTAGACACGCCCTTACCTCCTCCTCTCATTTGCGTTCATGTAAAACGCATAATTATTAGTTTTTTATGTACAAATATCTTTAGCAAACCTTGCCCTTTGATCGTAGGCTGCCACATAAGGCATACCATTATTCCTCCTTTACAATACTTTGTTTGCTAATATCAACCATAAAATAAATCGTGCTTACTTAATTACGAAAAGTAACTCCTTCCCCGGTATTCCTTAACTATTAGTAAAGTCATTCGCTTTAATAAGCACTTTATGTTATAATAATATAATGTTTAAAATCTCATAATAATCTTTATATACTCTCAAAAAATCTTATGCTATTGTGGCAGAAAAATAATAAACTAAACTCTTTCGGCCTATTATCATCGCTAGGGTAGAATCCGCTGCTTGTTGCCTGATTAAATGTTATTCTTCAAGTCGAATAACATATTAGTCACGATAAATAATTTCATATCACAGATCGTTTTTTTAGTCAAGTATACATAATTAGCATCAATAAGGAATAATCTTACTTTCTTTGTGTAAAATGCACTGCGGATTTTGCTGACTATATCGTTTCTGACCTCTCTTCCTGCTTGATATTGCTGCCTATTATCGTCTGCCTGCCGGCTTTTAAGTTGTGAGACATATTTATGCAGTTTGTACTGAGCGTCTTCTATATTCTTTCTTACTGATTCTTCATCGCCGTCTCTGCGGAAAATCTAATAGCCGAAACTGCCTGCTCCGATTATCTCGATTGACGAGCACAATCTGTGCTTGAATCAGACGACTTCGTAGCCAGAGAAAATTACACATTACGATCCATCGTATTGGTCTGTCAGATAGGCCGTGAACTCATTTTCAAAATAGCGGTCGGGATCATTTTCCAGGCCTGTCAGATAATTCCCATCCGTCTGATATCCGGAGTAAGATACCTTGCTAGTTACCTTGACTCCTCTAATCTCAAATTCGTAGTCATTCTGGATATCGCTCAAGCGTCTGGCCAACTCAGTCAGATCGATCATTTTAATCTCAGGCTGTGCAGCGATAAAAGCTGTTGCCAGCAATGCTTTCTGATCGATACGACCGTTGATGCGCCCGGCAGCCGTCATGCGGATAAAGAGTTTAACACCTATCACTTTGCCGCCTTTGACTATCATCTCATGCTGTGGCACCGGATTTTCCTTATCTGCCAACAGTTCTCCATCTGCATCGTGCCAATAGCCATCAGCATCAAGCTTAAAACCTGTCTTATTACCGGAACGGGCAAGCATCTCATTGACATTTTCCGCATATTGCAGTGGTGTGATTTCGCCTCTATGCAGTGGATATTGAGCTGCTTGATAGATCAAAGGCAGACTAAGAAAGATCACCGCTAGCGCCAGCAGACATGCTGCCAAACCTCTCCAGACTTTAGTACTCTTAATCTTGTAGGAATGCTTCTGTTCCCAGAGCAAAGCTTTGCCGGCGGCGCAGTTTCTTCTGGCCCAAGTTAGATTGAGCAGATTGAAAATAAGTACATTGAAGCCCATACCGTCAGCAAAAACTTGGAAAGTTCTGCGCCAAGAATCTTTCAGGCTAAGCTTGCCACCCTCGTCCGTTCGTAGCACCAGGCCCATCACCGCTTTGCCCGGCGTGGTACCGACCAATGAAAGCAGCAGCGGCTCTGTAATCAGCATAATCGCCATTACACCCATCGTATCCAAATACATCAGGAGCAAACCGCGCATAATCTTGCCGCGCAGCAGAACCATAACCAGATAATTCCAGAGCACATAATAGATTGACCAATCCAAAAGCCTAGCCAAGAATCTGCGGCCGGGATAGGGTACCGGTGATTCGGTTCGTTGCCAGACTGTATTGCCGAAAATCAAGCGCTGCAACCAGGTTAGCTCTTTTCCTGACGGCAGTTGTTTTCGAGCAGATGATATCTCGGTCAGTTTAGTTGGTTCTGTGTCCTGTTCGGCCTCCGGCGGCAGTTCAGTACTATATTCTGTCTGTTCCGGCATGGTGTTCTCCCCTATCTGATTTTGACATGAAATAATTAATCAAAGCTTAACACAAAGCTGACAGCTTGGCATTAACGGTGAATTACCCGCATCACAGAAACAGACAAAAAATAGCAGGACTGAGATCTCGAGCCGTCACGTGGGCAGATTCCCGTTTCACAAGGAGGATAAAATGTCAGGCGTACGTGGGTAGCATCCTCAGATGCGCCGCCAAGTTCTAGGCGACAATAATACGAGGATCGGTATAATTTCCAGCCGCCCCATGATCATGCCGATAGAAAGGACAAGCTTGGACAGGTCGGACAAGCCGGCATAACTGCCCGCCGGACCTACTACGTCCAGCCCGGGGCCGATATTATTAAACGTCGCCGCTACCGAGGAAAAAGCAGAAATAAAATTGGGTACACTGAGCGAAGCAACCAGCAATAACGAAACAAATGTCAGGAGATAAATAATGAGATAATTGCTGAACTGAGATCTAACCTGGCTGCTAAGCGGCTTATGCTCAAAAGTCAATGAGACGCGGCGGTTAGGATTGAGACTGGTCCTCAGTTCAGCCAGGGCGGATTTGACATAGACAGTGATCCTGCTTACTTTCAAACCACCGGCGGTCGAACCGGCCATACCGCCGATGAACATCAGACAGAGCAGGACCACATGAGATAGCAGCGGCCAGCCGTCAAAGTCAGCAACAGTATAACCTGTGGTCGTGATGATAGAAGCGACGGTAAAAAACACATCCCGTAAATGTAGAAAGAAATTATCATATAGTTGTCTGGTATTAAATAAAATTATGGCCACGGCAACCAAAATGCAGCCCACGTACCAGCGCAGCTCTTCACTGTGAAAGAATTCCCTGAAACGCTTGCCCAATAAGGCATAGTAGAGACTGAAATTGACACCGAAGGCAATCATGCCGAAGGCCAACACATAGTAGAGATAATAGTTATTGTAAAAAGCGACGGAATTAGATTTGATACCAAAGCCACCTGTACCCGCCGCTCCGAAAGCATGAAGCATAGAATCAAAGACAGACATGCCGCCTGCTATCAGCAAAATAATCAGAATCAGCGTCATGCCCAGATAGATTGCATATAAGACGCGGGCTGTATTTCTGACTTTGGCCTGGATTTTGCCGAAGATAGGACCCGGAACCTCTGCTTTCATAATGAAGACATTATCCGATTCTATCTTAGGCATAATAGCCAGCGCAAAAACCAAGACACCCATGCCGCCGATCAGATGTGTAAAAGAGCGCCAGAACAGTTGCGAATGTGGCAGCAATTCAGGCTGAGACAGCACGCTGGCGCCGGTAGTAGTAAAACCGCTGGAAGCTTCAAAGAATGCATCCAGAAATGAGGGAATGCAGCCACTGATTACGAACGGAAGTGCACCGACAGCTGAAATCAAAAACCAGGAGAGTCCAACTACTACAAAACCTTCTCTCATAAAGAAATCCGGCTTGTCCGGTTTACGATAAGACAGTAGCCAGCCACCGCTTAGACACAGGAACAGCGGCAGCAAAAACGGATACACTCCCTGCCAGCCTTCGCCGTAGATCAGGGCAACCAGTATCGAAGGCAGCATGAGCAAACCATTGATGAAAATGATCCTGCCCAGGGCATAGCGTGTCATCGGATAGTTCACAGTTTAACTCTCCAAGAGAATATCTTTGATATCCTGAAAATTCGGCTCGGTAGTGACAACAACGGCACTGTCGCCCGGCTGCATACAATCATTGCCGCCGGGGAAAATGATCTCCTTTTGTCTCATAAGACAAAGCAGCAACAATCCAGGCTTAGTCTGTAATTCACGTAAAGTCCGGCCGCAGACCGGGCTGTCCGCAGCCACATGAAACTGGAGAATCTCAACCTTACTATCAGAAATTCGATAGAAGCCCTCGATCCCCGGACCGGATGAATTCTGCAAAGAGCGTACCAGACGGATAAGCTGATCCGCAATCAGTTTGTTAGGCGTGATAATAGCCTGTAAACCGGCATTTTCCAATACTTTGAGCAGATTAGTCCGATTTACCTTGGTAACGGTATTCTTAACACCCTGCTGTATCGCATATAGAGAAATCAGCATATTTTCTTCATCAATTCCGGTTAAAGCGATCACATAGTCATAGTTGGCCACTCGCTCTTCCCGCAGGACATTTTGATCAGTGCCGTCAGCACAGACAATTTCGGCCTCCGGATACCTGGTTGCCAGTTTGTCCGCTATCTTCTCATCGTATTCGATCACTTTCAATCTGGTCTTTTGCGTCTTAAGCATGGAGAGTAAATAGCGGGTAATCCTGCCGCCACCTATAATCAAAGCTGATTTCGGTTTCTCTATCGCACCTCGGATAGTCCGTAGGAACAGGAGAATCTCTTCCGGTTCGCCGCTGACGAAGAGATGATCACCTGCCTCGACAATATAATTGCCGTCAGGGATGAAGATATCATCTCCGCTTTCTACAACACCAACCAGTACATTGCCGTGTCTCCTGCCAATTTCCTTCAGACTTTTTCCCACCAGAACTGAACCGGCTTCTACTTCCGCTTCGACAATAAAAATTTTGCCACCGCCAAAGTGCTCCACACTCAGAGCCGAGGGAAAGATCATAATATTTTTGATTTCGCGGGCAGCCTCCAGATCAGGGTTGATCAACATATCTATACCCAAGGATTCGCGCATAAAATCGATCTGCCGGAAGTATTCAGGACTTCTGACACGAGCAATCACATATTTGGCTCCTATCGTCTTGGCAGTTATGGCCGCCATGATATTAGTCTCGTCATCGGGGGTAACGGCGATGAAAACATCCGCCTCATTAACACCCGCTTCCATCTGAACATTCAGGAAAGAGCCCCCGCCGACAACGCCGGTGATATCAACAGCCATCATCAGATTTCTGAGTCTTTGCTCATTCTGATCGATAGTGATTACATCCTGCTGCTCACGGCTGAGATCACGGCTGAGAACCTCACCGACCTTGCCCAGCCCACAGATTACTATCTTCATTTATACCCTACCCAGCTAGCCGCAAATGGCGTTTTCATCAGCTCTAGCCCAGAATATCGGCCAGTTTTTGTACTGCCAGATCCAGGTCAGATCTTTCAATATCTTTATGTGTAACCCAGCGCCATTCGCCGTCTTCTCGTTCGTTACTCAAAATACCCTGTGCCGCCAGAAGTTCCGGCAACTGCAGCAAAAGCTCCTCTTCTCGGTCAATAGTGAAGAAAACCATATTGATATCCAGTCGGTCCTCTTTGACATTTACCGCCTCCAGTCCGGACAGCTGTTCCGCCAGATATTGGGCATTGGCATGATCCTCGTGCAATCTTCCGGGCATATCCTGCAGAGCCAAAAGACCGGGCGCAGCTAGAAAGCCGGTCTGTCTCATACCACCGCCCAGCAACTTACGCCATTTGCGGGCACTGGCAATCAAGTGAGCCGGGCCGGCAAAGATGCTGCCCACCGGTGCACATAGGCCCTTGGACAAGCAGACATTTACCGTGTCCGCATATTGGCTGATAGCTTTGACATTGACACCCAGATGCACAGCAGCATTGAAAATTCTGGCACCGTCCAGGTGAACCGGCAGATTGTGCCGCGCAGCTAATTCTGCGACCTCTGCCATTATCGATAGGGGAACTACCCGGCCATTGGACAGCGCATTTTCCATACATATCAGTCCGGTATCGGGCTGATGAATATCATCAGGACGGATGGCCGCCGCAATCTTAGCCGGTTCAGGAATATCGTCTGCAAAATTGATCGTCTTCATGCTTACTCCGGCCAGAACCGCCGCCCCGCCCACTTCATGCACGAAGATATGAGCCGCCGAACCAAGCACAATCTCCTGACCGCGCTGGGTATGCACCAGTACACCTATCTGATTCCCCATCGTACCGCTAGGAACAAAGAGCGCCGCTTCCTTGCCCAGGATCTCCGCAGCATAGCGTTCCAGCTCATTGGTTGTAACATCGTCATGATAGACATCATCACCAACCTCAGCCCTCAGCATAGCTTCTCTCATCTCCAGGGTCGGATGAGTTACCGTGTCGCTTCTCAAGTCAATCCATCCCAGTTCGTTCATTTGTTTTCACCTCGTCTGCGATCTGTAAATAATAGTATCAAAAATATATCTGATATAGATTACTCTTTTTGTGCCGATAACTCCAGTTAATACTTTCAGTAGCAGTTATTTATTGGACAACAAGGTCAAAACTGCTAAAATCTGACCCGGCCGCTAGCCAAGTCATAACTCCTGCCGCAACATTTGTTGAACGTAGAGGATTGACGAAGGCGCTGTAAAATGTGTCCCGATAGGTTTAATCAGCCGATCAGAAGGAGAGACAGAGCCATTACAGCCATGCCGGCGACCACTCCGCCGATCGCATGATGGTGTTCCCCATATTTTTCCGCTGTAGGCAGCAGCTCGTCGATAGAAATATAGACCATGATCCCGGCCACCATGGCAAAGACAATGCCAAACATCGTATCGCTGAGAAAAGGTCTAAGGACAAAGAAGCCGACCAGAGCTCCTATGGGTTCAGCAAGTCCTGATAAAAAGGCCATCAGTGAAGCGCGTTTTATATTACCTGTGGCGTAGTAAATCGGCACAGCTATCGAAACTCCCTCGGGAATATTATGCAGGGCAATAGCAATAGCAATACCAATACCCAGTTGCGGATTGACCAGTGCAGCCATAAAGGTGGCAATACCTTCCGGAAAGTTATGGATCGCCACGGCAAGGGCCGAAAATCTGCCGGCACTATAAAGGTCACGGCAGCGCCGATCTCTTTCCTCTTCCGTCTCATCCTCACAGTCTAACGGTGTAGGATATTCGTGCGGATTCATTTTTTCGGGTATCAAGAAGTCAATGACCATGATAAAAAGCACTCCGGCAAAGAAAAATATTGTCGCCAAAAGCTCGGATCGATCCGAACCGGAAGCGCTAAAAAACTCTAGGCTTTCAGGCAGGATCTCGACAAAAGAAACATAGATCATCACACCGGCCGAAAAGCCCAGGGAAATTGAAAGAAAATTTCCACTCTTGCGGAAAGAAAACGCGATAATACTACCGAGGCCTGTGGCCAGTCCTGCCATCAAAGTCAGACCAAAAGCGAGCCAGATATTCTCTACCGGAATCATTGCTGCTTATCTCCTTGTTGATAAATATTTGCCAGATCATTGGCCTTGATTGCAAAGGGCGGGCGGAACATCGGCAGGGGCAAAAATTTGAATCTGCTTATTCGGTGCAGACGATCAATTTGAGCCTTGGTCTCCTGATTAACCAGCTCGCCGTTGCGAATATAGTCATTCAGCTCCGCATAACTGAAGCCAAAAACTTCTTCATCACTGCGACCCGTCAGCCCGTCCGCCGGGGGCAGTAGCAAGTACCGGGCAGGGACGCCCAGCTCATGACCGACTGCAATTACCTCGTCAGATGTTAACATACCGAGAGGAGCAAAAGCTCCGGCTGAATCACCGTACAAGGTAATATAGCCAATCCAATCCTCAGACAAATTGGAAGTATTGATCACTCTCGAATCAGGAATAGACTGCGAAATTGCATATAACAAAGCCATGCGGACACGTGGCGGCAGGTTCAAGTCGGTTTGCGCGGATACCTGATTTATAATGCCGCTATCCGAAACTGCTGACAGACAGGAGTTAAAAGCAGCTATAATGGCAGCAATATCTATCACTTGATAGCAAATCTGCAAATGCCGACAGATCTCCTGAGCTGTCTCGAGATCATTCTGATCGCCAGCGGGCAGAATAAAACCATAAACACTGTCCGCACCGATAGCTGCAGCCATCAGTGCCGCCACCACCGTTGAGTCCTTGCCCCCGGAAATACCGATCACAGCCTTGTCGCCTCCGGAACTTGCCAATTGTCGCCGGCACCAATCAATCAGTTCCGGAACCATCTCTTTGATCTCGGAATTGCCGCTGTCTTTACGATAATTACACATACTGCTCTTTCCGCCTTATCTGCTGCGTCGCTCTACCAGCTCCTCAAAAATCTGCTCCAGATCGACATCAAAATGGGCCAAAGCTACTGTCACATGATAAAGCAGATCGGCAATCTCATACACCAGTACGTCTGCATCATTATTTTTAAAAGCAATGATCATCTCTGTGCATTCTTCGCCAACTTTCTTCAAAATGTGATCTGAACCTTTTTGCAACATATAATTGGTATAAGAACCCTCTACCGGATATTTTGCTCGATGTTTAACCAGGGCGAAGATTGAGTCCAGGATGCCGAAATGATGCTCCTGATAAATTTCCCTCAGATCCTCACTCGATAGATTTTCTTCATTAACCATAGTTATTTTCTCCTTTGCCGGATAAGAGTAATTATAGTCAACCATTCTCCATCTGAGCAAGTTGGGGGATAAGGCCGTTCACATTATGTGGTCAACAATATTGGCGGCGGTTGAATTTTCATCGTCTGCTACAGATTGCCACAAAACAGGTTGCTGCAGAACTTACCCCCGTTTGCTTTACAGTTGACGGCTCCTGGTATAAAATGCTGGTGGAGTGTTTAGATCAAAAGGAGGTTTATTATGGCTCATAAGATTGATGATACTTGTATCTCTTGTGGCATCTGTGAATCGGAGTGTGAGTATGATGCAATCTCACCCGGCGACGAGTACTACGAGATTGATCCCGAACTTTGCACTGATTGCGGTAGCTGCGTAGCGGCTTGCCCGACAGAATCTATCCATCCAGAATAAGATCCTTGCTGCTGGATAATTTTGAACTGACCTTTTTCGAGGCCAGTTCTTTTTTACTCAAATTTGTGTGAAATTTATTTGCCTTAAAGCACAAATCGAGCGGTGTGGCCTTTGACCACACCGCTTTTTATTGACAGAATTATGGAAAACTATAAGTTCAGAAAACAAAGAGATGCAAGGAGAAAGCCGCAGAGTATGCCCCTGCGGCTTTCATAATATCCGGCATCACCTATTTTCCCGGGTGGTCTCCCGCCAAGTATCGTCGGCACAAGAGAGCTTGACTTCTGTGTTCGGGATGGGAACAGGTATGGCCTCTCTGTAATCGACACCGGAATGGTTGAAGGTGTAATTGCACCCTCAAAACTGCATATGAAGAGAAGATTATGTGTAAGACTGGCTATGACAAGAGAATCTTTATCCTTGTGTGGTCAAGTCTTCGGTCTATTAGTACCGGTCCGCTGCACATGTTGCCATGCTTCCACTTCCGGCCTATCTACCTGGT
>JAAYQX010000018.1 GCA_012519085.1 Clostridiaceae bacterium | reverse complement strand
GCCGAACTGTAAATACTGCCTATCAGTAAAGCCATGACCGCAATAAAAGTTACAGTCAGGATAATACCCATAATCAGTGACAGATATTGGCTCTTGCGTGTCTTGATATTATTTTTCAGTATCTGAGCAATCTTCAAGTTGTAGATGGGTTCCCTCTTCATCAGCATCACCCCCCGATAGCTTCTTTGCTATCCCGCGTGATTCTGCCATCCTCAAGTTGAATGATGCGTTCCGCCTGCTCGGCGATATTGAGATCGTGAGTGACCAAGATTAAGGTTACGCCTAATTCGGTACTGACATATTTCAATAAAGACAAAACTTCGCGACCGCTATGAGCATCCAAATTTCCGGTAGGTTCATCGGCAAAGACAATCGCCGGTTTATTACTCAGCGCCCTGGCGATAGCCACTCTCTGCTGTTCGCCGCCGGAGAGAGCACTGGGCAGATGGCTCAAACGGTCTTCTATGCCCAGGACATCAATAATCTCTTTTAGATAGCCATCATCCGGCTTTTGCTTGTCCAACATGACAGGCAGGAGCATATTCTCCAATGCAGTCAACTCCTGCACCAGATTGTAAGCCTGAAACACAAAGCCGAATCGCCGCCGCCGCAACACGGACAGTTGGTCATCAGAGTAGTTGAACAAATCCTCCTGCTGATAAAATACCTGGCCCGCAGTCGGATATTCCAGGCCCCCCAGCATATGGATCAGTGTCGATTTGCCGGAGCCTGAAGCGCCGGTGATCGCACAAAATTCCCCGCGCTCAAAGGCTGTTGAAATATTATCAATCGCCAGAACTTTAGTCTCTCCGCTTTGATACTCTTTCGTCAAAGCCTCACAACACAAAATGGACATATAGCAATACCCCCTGCCGCATATATGTCCACTCTAATAGACTCAACTTACATATAAATGTAAATAGTCTTACATTTTCTTAAGATAAGCCGCCGCAAGCCACCCCGCAAGTCGGCTAATATAAGCTGTGCCGACTTGTGCGCCGACCGGAAGCGTTGAGAATACAGCTAATACGATCTGTACCCGGCATGAATGGGCAGATAGAGAGAAATCCTCAACCCCTCTTTGGTATTTTCCGCAAAGATACTGCCATGATGACTTTCCACAATCGCCTTGGTAATGGCCAGCCCCAGGCCACTCTTTTTGGTATCCGCTACCGTAGCTGAACGGCTAAAACGGTCAAACAGCTCAGACACATCAAAGGTATCGACGCCACCGCCATAATCTTCAAACACCAGATGCGCCAGCGACTTCGATTGACTTAGGCTGACCAGGATCTCCGGTTTTTCCGCCTTTTGCTCACAGGAGTTTTTGAGAATATTGTGGAAAGCCTCCTGCATCCAGAACGGATCCAGGCGCAAGTGCAAGTCTCCCTGAATGACCAGCCGATACTCCGGGTACATAGGCAGCAGTTCATGCCATTGCTCTTCAAGCAGCTCCCTGACATCTACATCTGCATAATTTAGTTCATAAGCTCCGGCCCTGAGTTTTTCCAAGCGCAGCAGCTGATAGACCAGTTTCTCCATACGCTCAATCAGCAGTACTATTTTGCCGCTGTAATCAGCAGCAGAGGCACCATCGGCAGCGGCCAGATCAGAATACAGGCGCAAAGAAGCCAGCGGCGTCTTCAGCTGATGCGAAATATCGGCGATAAAATGATGGTTGCGCCGACGCTCTTTCTGCAAGCGGCTTCTGCTGAGGATAATCTCCTCCTGCAGCCTGGCAATGCAATTCTGCAATTTAGCGCCTTCGTCGTCCTTTAATGAAAAATTGGTCTGTATCGGCTCCGCCAAAAACTGTTCAATATAGCCGGTCAGCTGTTCGTGCAGCCGGCACAATTTGCGGTGCCTGCGGCGCTCCCGCAGGAATAGAAACAAAAAAGTCGCCCCCAGAACCAGAGCTATGCCCAATGCCCATTCCATTCAGATACCCCGCCAGCGATAGCCGATACCGCGCACGGTTTCTATGGACTCGCGGCCGATCTTATCTCGGAGTCTGGAAATATGGACGGACAGGGTATTGTCATCAATAAACTGACCCTCATGATCCCAGATAGATGCCAGTAGCTGTTCCCGGGTCAGAATCTGGCCCCTGTTGTGCAAAAATTTCTCCAGCAGAGCAAATTCCGTCGGCGTCAACTGCACACATTGGCCGCCCGCGGCATATTGCAAACGCGAATAATTTAAACCCTCTCGGGTTGCAAGCTGGTACATGCTCCCCGCCCTGCGCAGCAAGGCCTTGATACGGGACAGCAATTCCAGCGCCCGAAAAGGCTTGCACAGATAGTCGTCGCCACCGGCATTCAGTCCCCGCACCAGCTCGTATTCCTCATCCCGTGCTGTCAGAAACAGCACCGGCAATTCATAACCCTGCTCTCTGATCTCCTGACAAAAAGCAAAGCCGTTCCCATCCGGCAAACCGACATCAAGTATGAGCAGATGGGGATCTCCCTCTGCCAAACCAAGGCGCGCCTCGTTGAGGCTGCCGGCTAACAGAACCTCATAACCATCTCTGGTCAGCAAATCCCGCAAGCCGTCCTGCAAAAAGATATCGTCTTCTACTATTAACAGTCTGGTCTTTCCGCTCATAGGCCTTTTCCTTGCTTTGTCTTAGCCTTGCCTTTGATTATACCTTGTATCTGCTGAACTTACTTTCGCCTCACCGCATCTTATCTTTGCCTGTCTTTCACATCCTAAGCACCATTATATTAGCCTAACTCTACTGTTGACGTACACAAAGCCACTTGATGCGGTATTTATTTGCTTCAAAAAATCTATTTCGAGAAAATTAAAAATATTGAATATCTCGAAATAGAGTGATGTTATATGGGAAAACCTCAGTATGAAAGAAAAAAGGGGGTGCACACCAAGATGGAGACACCCCCCTTAATTCGCTTACAAGGATTATTTATGAAAGTTACTCTTAATTAATTCTAAGCATCACCGTAATTTTTTGACGAAGGCTGCTCCGGTCAGTCCTGAGCGCCTTCGTCTGATTCTGTTGGTTCCGTGGGCACGGTTTCAGCCGCCTCGGCTGCTGCATCATCTTTCTTCTCTGCCACAGCCTTTTCCGTTTTGCCCGCGGCAGCGTCCGCTACATTCTCCGTTTCCGTCTCCGCTTCCGCCTCTGCCCGCTGATTGAGACGGCGGATGACAATTTTATCGTCTTCGACATCGACTTCGGCCACATCACCAGATTGAACCACGCCATCCAGCAGTGCCTCGGAGAAATTATCCTCGACCACGGACTGGATCAGGCGGCGCAGCGGCCTGGCACCGTATTCAGGCTTGTAGCCTTTGGTGGCCAGCCACTTGCGGGCGGCCGGTGTCACCTCGGTACGGATACCCAGATCAGCAATCCTGGCAACCAGATTGGCCAGCATGATATCCACGATCTTCTCCATGGCATCTTGATCCAACATATGGAAGAAGACGATACTGTCTACGCGGTTGATAAACTCCGGCTGAAAGGTCTTCCGCAATTCGTCCATCACCAGCTCTTTAGCTTCCTCGTAGGTCTTGCCGCCGTACATAGGCGCAGCTTGCTCTGCCTCATCGCCATCATCTGCTGCCATACCAAAACCAATCCGGCGACCGGCTGAGGTCGTGAGCAGGCGAGCCCCGATATTCGAAGTCATGATCACGATCGTATTCCTGAAGTTAACCGTGCGACCCTGACTGTCGGTCAAGCGCCCGTCCTCCAGAATCTGGAGCAGAGCATTGAAAACATCCGGATGCGCTTTTTCGATCTCGTCGAACAAAATTACCGAGTAGGGCTGGCGGCGGACTTTCTCCGTCAGCTGACCTCCCTCTTCGTAGCCGACATAGCCTGGCGGCGAGCCGATCAGCTTCGAGACATCGAATTTCTCCATATACTCGGACATATCCAGTCTGATCATGGCATTCTCCGAACCGAACATCACTTCCGCCAGCACTTTTGCCAGCTCCGTCTTACCGACACCGGTCGTACCGAGGAAGATAAAACTGCCGGTCGGACGATTAGGATCTTTCAGACCCAGACGCCCACGCCTAATGGCCTTCGCCACTTCCGTGACAGCTTCCTGCTGACCGATCACTCTCTTGCTCAGCTCAGCTTCGAGATTCTTGAGCTTCTCCTGCTCGGTTTCCGTCAGTCTGGTAACCGGAATCTTGGTCCAACTGGACACGATACCCGCAATCAGATCAGCATGCAACACCGGCCAGTCCTTGCGCTCAGTAGCAGCAGGCTTGGACTTGAGAGTCTCCAACTGCTCCTTCAGCTTATCTTCGCGTTCTTTCAGTTCAGCTGCTTCCTCAAATTTCTCCGCCGCGACAGCTTTCTGTTTCTCCTCCAGCACTTGCATCAGCTCACTCTCACTCTGCTTCAGCTGCGACAGATCGGGAGAATGGCTGAGTCTCAGCTTGGCTGCGGCCTCGTCAATCAGGTCAATCGCCTTATCCGGCAGGAAACGATCCTGGATATAGCGGGTCGAAAGCTTTACCGCCTCTTCGATCGCTTCATCAGAAATTCTGACCTGGTGATGATCCTCATAATGAGGTCTCAGCCCCAGCAGAATCTGAACCGCATCTTCCTCACTGGGCTCCTCCACAATAATCGGCTGGAAGCGTCTCTCCAGCGCGGCATCTTTTTCAATGTATTTCCTATATTCGTTGATGGTGGTCGCACCGATCACCTGCATCTCACCTCGGGCCAACATCGGCTTAAGGATATTGGAAGCATCAATCGAACCCTCCGAGGCTCCCGCACCCACAATGGTATGGAGCTCGTCAATAAAGAGAATGATATCCCCCTCGGCAATCGCCTCGTCAATGCCTTTCTTCAGACGCTCTTCAAACTCACCACGATACTTGGCACCTGCCAGCATACCGGTCAGATCAAGCGATACCAATCGCTTGCCCTGCAATAACGACGGCACATCCCCGCTGACTATTTTTTGCGCTATACCTTCGGCGATCGCCGTTTTACCGACTCCGGGTTCACCAATCAGAACCGGATTATTCTTAGTCCGGCGGCAGAGAATCTGCTCCGCGCGGATAATCTCTTCATTGCGGCCGATAATGGGATCGAACTTGCCTTCTCGTGCCATAGCTGTCAGGTCGCGGCTGAACTTATCCAGCGTCGGTGTTTTGCTGTGGCCAGTTTTGCCGGATGCAGTACCGGGCATTCCCCCTCCTGCTCCGGACATCCCGGGCATACCGCCTCCCGCAGCTTCAGACTCCGGTGACAAAGGCTCTTCTCGAGTGGCTAGAATCTGGCTCACCGCCTGATACAGTTCACGAATGGAAATTCCTGCCGCCTGCATAATGCGCACGGCCACACTCTGACCCTCGCGCAGAAGCGCCAGCAGCAGATATTCCGGCTCGATCACATTGGATCTTCTGGCCTGAGCTTCCCGCGCCGCCAGATTGATCACCTGCTTGGTGCGCGGAGTCATCATATTGACCAACATATTGCCGTCCAGATCCTCCGGCTCTTCCTGTTCCACCGGCTCACGCTGCGCCAGACTGGTCAGATTTTTATCCACCAGTTCCGACGTCAACCCCGCCTCATTCAATAGCGAAGCCGCCAGTCCACCCTCTTCGAGAATACCGGCCAGCAAATGCTCGGATCCGATATAATCCAGCTGGTAAGATTTGGCTTTTTGCCAGGCCAAACCCAGCACCGCTCCTGCTCTCCTGGAAAATCTTATCATCATCTATTTATTCCTACCCTTTCCTCACAATTTATATAACGAAGGCGCCCACTCTCAGACCGTCACCCGGTCGGACAACCGGCGCTTACCGGTTGCCGTTCCTAATGCGATCCGCAGCGACTGCCATTATTATTAAGTCAAAATACTGCCGTTATTTTGAATGACGCTCTGCGCCCAGCAATTCATCCCGGATTAACCGTGCTCTGACCTGATCTCTCTCTGCAGCGGACAACGGTTTGCCGCTGATCTGCTGTAAACTGGCCGGGCCGATATTGGCGTCAATACGGTTTAGCGCAGTCAGTGGCAGCTGTTCAATAATCCCCAGCCCGATTCCCAATCTCAACTCAGCTAAAAGACCGCAGGCCTCCTCAAAACTGATACGCCTTGCATTCTCCAAGATACCCTTGGCCCGCCAGACCTGGTCTTCCAGACCGGTACTATCTGCCCGTTGCAGCTGCCGTCTGGCTTCCTGTTCTTTCTGGATCAAGTCTTTGACCAGATGATTGAGATCTTGCAAAATCTCACTCTCCGCGAGTCCCAGCGTCATCTGATTGGAGATCTGTACCCGGTAACCCTCAACCTTGCTGCCTTCACCGTTGCTGCCGCGGACAGCATAGCCTGCCTTGCCTAAGATATCCGTCAGATATCTGAGCTGATCCGTGCGGATCAAGCCCGGCAAAAACAGCATGACCGAGGCTCTGAGACCGGTGCCGGTATTGGTAGGACAGGCCGTCAGGAAGCCGAATTGATCATCCCAGGCCAAAGGCAATTTCGCCTCCAGTTTGCAGGTTAAATCTGACGCCGAGCGATAGGCTTGCTCCAGATCAAGCCCGGCAGACATGGCCTGAATGCGCAGATGATCTTCCTCCAATAT
>JAAYQX010000017.1 GCA_012519085.1 Clostridiaceae bacterium | reverse complement strand
TCCATAATTTTCGTAATTTTCTCACTTGCCATGATAGTAGAACCTCCAATTAGATCGCCTTGCGGCAAATATTATATTTAATGGGCGCTTTGCCCTGAGAGTACAATCCTCTCCGCACTTGCAGCACAATCATCGTGCTCATGTACACTTGATCCCGAGAGCCTATTGCTCTCCGTCGGCCTCTATGCTTCCTCCGTTTCAGCTTCAGGCTCAGCAACAGCTTCAGATGCCACTTCGGCTTTAGGCTCTTCCGCAGCAGCTTCCGCAACCGGCTCAGCAGCTTCGGCAGCAGCAGCTTCGGCAGCAGGCTCTTCAACCGCCGTCTCAGGCTCAGGAGCTGCTTCAGCCTCAGGAGCCGCCTCAGGTTCAGCCGCAGGCTCTACTTCAGCCACTTCGGCAGCAGCTTCAGCACCGGCAGTCGCTCCCGTCGCCAGCTCAGCAACCGTCGACACACCGGCTTCTTCCGCCTTCTGCGCCAACAGATTCAGCGTAATCGCCAACGAAGAAATCGGGAACATCATAGTAGATACCAGTCTGCCATGCAAAACAGGCAGCGCCGGGATCTTCGACAACTCATCAATCAGCTCGAGCGAGATAATCTCGCCGTCCATCACACCGCCCTTGATTGTGAACTTCTTATACTGATCACGATACTTAGCCACCAGACGCGGAGCCAGAATCGGATCCTCAGCACTGTAAGCCACCGCTGTCGGCCCGACCAGAATCGGCTTCAGCTCTTCCAGACCCAGCTCATCGAACACACGTGTAGTAATCGTGTTCTTGATCACCCGATATTGCAGACCTTCCTTGCGGAATTCAGAACGCATCTCGGTATCCTGAGCCACATTCAAGCCCATATAGTCCGCAAAGACCATCGACTTGGCATCTTTCAGCTGATCACGAAGCTCCCTGACCGCTTTTTTCTTCTGTTCAAGAATCTTGACACTGGGCATGTCTTTTCCTCCTCTATATATTTGAAAACCCCTCGCGCACAGA
Organism: Clostridiaceae bacterium; assembly: GCA_012519085.1. Taxonomy (GTDB): domain Bacteria; phylum Bacillota; class Clostridia; order Saccharofermentanales; family DTU023; genus UBA1046. The sequence continues at coordinate 4,435 of JAAYQX010000017.1, read as the reverse complement.
CGGAGGGGCTCAAACCTAAATTTGACTCTCCGCCTCGGCAGGACATCTGCTGTTTATGTCCCGAAGGACTCCTGCTGTCTTTGGCATCGAATGGATTATTCAGTTATTTAACGAAGGCGCTAACCAATCCGTACGGCTTGTCAGAACCGGCCGGTCCCCTTACCGCACTAATGCACCTTAATCTACGCGACCGGTAGTACGGACACCGGGTCCCATAGTTGCCGCCAGAGTACAACGTCTGACATACTGACCCTTGGCAGCTGCAGGTTTCGCCCTAATAATCGCACCCATCAGAGTATTGTAATTATCCAGCAATTTCTCGACCGGGAAGGAAACCTTGCCGATCGGACAGTGGATAATATTCTGCTTATCCAGGCGATACTCAACCTTGCCACCCTTGGAATCGGTGACTGCCTGTCCGACATCCATCGTAACTGTGCCGGACTTAGGATTCGGCATCAGCCCTTTCGGACCCAACAACCGCCCCAAGCGGCCAACCACTGACATCATATCCGGCGTAGCAATTACAACATCGAAATCGAACCAGCTTTCTTTCTGGATCTTCTCGACCAGATCATCGTCGCCGACAAAATCAGCACCGGCTGCTCTGGCTTCTTCCGCTTTCGGCCCTTTGGCAAAGACCAGAACACGTCTGGTACGCCCGGTACCATGGGGAAGCACTACCGCGCCGCGCACCTGCTGATCGGCATGACGGGAGTCAACACCAAGGCGCACATGCAATTCCACAGTCTCATCAAAATTGGCTGTCGCTGTCTTGCGCACTAATTCCAAAGCCTCTGCCGGCTCATAGATCTTGGCGCGATCAACCAGCTTGGCGACTTCGCGATATTTTTTACCTTTTTTCATATTGCGACCCCCCTTACTTGCTCTTATCCACGGTAATGCCCATACTTCTGGCAGTCCCTGCCACCATCCTGGCACAGGCCTCCAGAGAAGACGCATTGGTGTCCACCATCTTGATCTCTGCGATCCGCAGACACTCCGACCAGGGAATGGTCGCCACTTTCTTCATATGCGGCTCACCTGAGCCGGACTCGATATTCGCCGCTTTCTTCAGCAACACGGGCACCGGTGGGGTCTTAGTAATGAAAGAGTACGTGCGATCGGCATAGACCGTGATCACAACCGGAATCACAAGTCCGACATCCTTCGCTGTCTGTTCATTAAATTCCTTGACAAACTGGGCAATATTCAGTCCATGTTGTCCCAGGGCTGGTCCTACCGGTGGCGCTGGCGTCGCTTGACCTGCGGGAACCTGCAATTTGATATATGCAGCAACTTTTTTCTTAGCCATAAGGCCACCTCCCAAATATATTTAACGCCGTTAGCGTTATTAGCAATTTCAGTCTGAGCTGTCTCCAGCTCTTTCCAAGTGCCCGATTACTCAGGGCAAAATTCTGTATCAGATCCTCAGGATCTGTGTCCATTCCAGTTCAACCGGCGTTTCACGGCCGAACATCGAAACCAGAACGGTAACTTTCTTTTTCTCCAGGTTGATCTCCTGGACTGTACCGATAAAGCTCTCCAGCGGCCCGTTGATCACCTTGACTGAGTCGCCGACATCATAATCAATGATCGGCTCCCAATTAGACTCGAGACCCATCAGCATCAATTCTTCATCCGTCAGCGGCACCGGATTGGTACTGCTGGGACCGACAAAGCCGATCACTCCGCGCGTGTTGCGCACGATGAACCAAAGCTCATCGCTCAGAATCATTTTCACTAGAACATAACCGGGATAAAGCTTGCGCTGGACAGTGCGTCTTTTGCCGTCTTTGATCTCGACCACTTCTTCCGTCGGCACCAGAACTTCCTGGATATAATCTTGAATACCACGGTTTTCGATCACTTGATCCAGCGTAGTTTTCACCTTATTCTCATAGCCGGAATAAGTATGAACTACATACCAGAGGGCTTCTTCCTGATTATTTGCATCATTATTATTTGCATCATTTGCCTTAGGCATTATCAGCTTCCTCGGTAACTGTTGTCTCCAACGGTTGATCGTCCTCGGCCGTCTCAACAGGTTTGACCGTCTCAGCCGGCTCCTCCACAGTCTCGGTCACTTCCTTTTCCTTAGCCGAGTAGAAACCGGTCGTGGTAAAGATGCCACGGATCGCCACATCAAAAATATAGATAAGAACCATGAACATCAGAATAATCGCCAACACAGTGGCGGTACTCTGTTTCAGCTTCTTCTTATCCGGCCAGACCACCCGCTTCAGCTCGCCCCGGATATCACTCATGCCGCGGGCTATGCGCTGGAAAAGATTCCTCTTTTTAGTACCCTTAGCAGGCGTTTTCGTTTCTTTACCTTTTTTCCTAGCCATATCTCACTCCATCAGTTCAATCAGAACCGACCTCTACTTAGTTTCCGTATGCAAAGTATGCTTACGGCAGAAACGGCAATACTTGTTCAGTTCAAGCTTGCCGGGCGTATGGAGCTTGTTCTTCTTCGTATTATAATTGCGTTGTTTGCACACGCTACAAGCCAGTATCAGCTTATCTCTAGCACCCGGTTTGGCCATGGGTCACCTCCAAAAATCACCTGTCTTTGAGCTTACCTTCTGACAGATAGCCTGCCTGCCTGAGCAGCAAAAAAAAGCTGCGCAAAGGCAAGCCTTAGTATTGTACACAAATACCTCTCCCCTGTCAATTTTACGCCATACATCAAATCTTTTGCCCGCGAAATAAATCGCAAATGTCAGATAAGCAGTGCCCGCCAAAATAGTTGACAGGCACCACAATTTCGGATAACCACGTTATTTAACTACCACATTAGATAGCGAGGTATCCATAGGATGAGGATATCACAAATGGCAAAAGATGAAATCACATTTAAATATGCAAAAAAGTACGCTAGAGCTTCCAAAAAGACCAAAGGTGAGATTCTAGACATAGTTGTTGAAGTCACAGGCTGGTCTAGAGACAATGCCAGGAGAAGGCTAAAGAAAGCTTTACAAAGGAAGAGATCGAAGTACAAACGCTCTGTCAAAAGGCGAACTAGACCCCTAAAGTATTCTCCCAGGGCCAGGCAAATATTGGTCAATGCTTGGTCTCTTTCAGGAAATTGCTGCGGACAATATCTGGTTGCACAAATAAAATCAGGACTGCTTAAGAGACTAATTGCTCATGGGGAACTATATGACGGGCATAAGAATAAAGGTTATCCGGTTTCTTTGTCTGACCCTGCTATAACTGAGCTACATCAAATGTCTTCAGCCACGATTGATCGCTATCTAAGAAAAGCTAAAAGAGATCTAATACCACCGGTTCTCTCTACCACAAGACAAGCATCCTATCCACTACGTAGTGAGTTTATTAACAGGGAGATGATCGACTATGCAAAATTACAAAACTACCAGATGACCAGATCCAGACCATATCATTCGAACGATAATGCGCATGTTGAACAGAAAAACTACGAAATTATTAGAAAGCATGCTTTTAGATATCGTTACGATGGTGAGGAAGCTATGGAGGTTCTTAATGAATTATGGTTCTGGGTTAACTTAAGAAAAAATTACCTCGTTCCCACAAGAAAATGTATCGGCCATTCTAAGACAAAGTCAGGAAGAACTAGAGGTATCTATGATGAGCCTAAAACTCCCGCACAACGACTGCTGCTATATGGCTGTGTCTCTCAGAAAAACAAGAAAAAACTCATGTACACTATGCAGAATACCAACGATGCTGTAGTGACCAGAAACATTATAAATCTACAAGATAAACTTCTAAGACTTGCCTTAGAACCTTCTTTGGTAGACTATGTCAAACAAGAGATTTTAGCTGCTGGCTTTTAGTTTTGTTTCGCGGGTATTCTTACGTGATGTATCACGTTTTAGCTTTTATCTGCTACTTGGACTATTTACTGTTGACGAAAGTTTAAGGCTTATCTCCGACTCTAGATGCAATGGCATCGACTACCACATTGAACTCCTCCGGTCTCTCCCTGGATGCGTCATGACCGCAGCAAGGCAGAACACAAATTTCACCTAAGGTGTTATAGAGTTATAGTACTTTACCGCTTCGTTCATATAAGCTTTTGCCTAACTATCTTCATCGGTTCCAATTTATCCCGTTGTCGCTTCTACACCATCCTCAGTATCACTTTGTGTAGTATCAACCGTAGTCTCTTCCACTTCAGGAACCATATCATCTACAATTTCCTCTGTAGATTGTTCTTCGACAGCATCGTCAGCAGGTATATCAGGTATTGTATCCGAACCAGGTATCATCGGCGCCATATCAGGTGCAGACATTTTATCCGAAGGATCTGCCAAATCATTACCAAGTATATGATCCTTTATTGCTATCAAATCTAAAATATTAATCTCTCCATCCCCTGTCATATCTCCGGAACGGAACTGACTGCCAGACAATAGATAACGACCTACCAGATGATCACGGACGG
>JAAYQX010000016.1 GCA_012519085.1 Clostridiaceae bacterium | reverse complement strand
TTATCGGTCTTCTAATAATATTGATATTATTCTCATCAACCACCTCTGCGCCAAATGATAGATTGTAATCATAAGTATTACCTAAAATACCGTTTAACTCGCCGATAATAAAATTAGTATTGTTATATTCAGGCGTCATAGGTGGATTACCGTCATATTCGGCAAATATGGCATCGATTGACTTCCGCATCTTAATCTTCTCGGCTGCCTTTTGCTGTGAAATCTGCAGCTCCGAGTTGATCTCGACAAGCCTATTCTTGTATTCTGTCGTCTGCTTTTCAATCGATCCGTGAAATACGAAATAATATGCTGCGAGGATAATCAATATGCCCAGAAGTATCAACTCTTTAAGTGACAGAATTTCTCTCTTGAGATTCATCAGTCATCAGCCTCCTCTCCGCCTACTGTTTCCACAGTACTTGAAACGCCAACAGGCACCTCAGACTCGTCCTGGTGAACAGCATCAAACACGATAGAAGCGATGACCTTGTCCCAACCTGTGGCAGAAATAGTCTTCGTAGCGGTATTAACGGTTATATTCCCAACCCAATCGACTGCTTCAAGCTGTTTTCCTATCACGCGAACATCATCGAGCGTATTGACAATTACTTCGAGAGAAACTGTATTGCCGTCTATTGTGTAGCTCTTGATATCTCCTATATTGTAAACATTATCACCTATCAGATCGATGATTCTCATCCTATCAACGAGCTTTCCTCCTTCATCAAGCATGTAATGATCGGAATATCTTATATAATCAGCCTTAACATCGTCATAGTCTTCTATGGACTTATTGATCTCATCCAGCTGAATCTGAGCTTGAGAAACCTGCTCTCTCAACTTATTAAGTTGTGATATCCTTTGAAATACACCTAATTTAATGAATGCGACCACAATAACAATTATTACTATCGCATAAGGTATTACCCTCTGCCATGAATTATCGGTAATCTCAACCTGATAGAGGTTCATGGATTTTTTTGAAGGAAGTTTGGAGTTTTTATATTTTTTTGGTTTATTTCCCATGAAATTCCTTCTCCTATAAAGTAACACCTATGGCCATGAGTGCGCGCGGAGCGTCACTCAGGCCTCTGCATTCTTCAGGTAAAATCACATCCAGATTCGCCCTGTTCAGCCGGACGTATGTAAGCATATTGTCTACAAGAGCTTCGGTATCCGAGCAGTCACCGCAGATGAAGCAGTCCTCGAATTCGCTCTGCTGATTTTCGTATTTGTAGAAGTTTATAGCTTTCATTACTTCCAGTGATATCCTGTTGTATACCGCCCGGCATACATCGCTTTCCAGTATACCGTCATGGTCGGTCTCCCTGTATGAAGCAGCAAGATAAATATCGATATTATAATAATCCGCTATTACGCTGTCCACATCCCTGCAGCCCATTTCGATAGTTTTAGTCGCTTTCAGATCTTCGCCTTGAAAGATATAGACCCTCGTGCTCGCGAAACCCACATCGATGATTATGAAAGTTCTATCACTGCGAGCTCCCCTTTCGATAGCCTTTCTGACGAGATTGAGCAGAGCCATCTCTCTCGGAAGTGCCACCTTTAGCTTGAAGCCCGCCCTATAAAGCAGGGCCTCATATTCCTTGATTGTTGTTTTTGAGGCGGCTGCTGCGAGCAAACTGATGGCCTTTACCTTGCCGTCCTCGTCTGTGGCATAGCCTTCGACCGCATAATCGTAATTGTAGTTTATACTCTCGTTTCCGACGAAGTCTCTGAATTCATACGGCAGATTGAGTCTCAGCTGTTTTTCACTTATCGGAGGCATTTCAAGCGACCTAAAATATGTACTGTACTCAGGTAAAATCAAGGCGCAGGCCTTGCCACTGAACCTGCCCTCTTTCTTCATTTTTTTCAAAAATTTTGAGAGGAACTCCGGTGCAATAATTTCACCGCCATCCACGAGATTCTCAGGCAGACGCGAAACCAGGATTCTGCCCTTGTTTCCGCCCTGATACATCGTAGCGATTCCGTTCCCTATCTCAATCCCGATATAGTTTTTAGCCACAAACCATTCTCCTGCCATCCGGTCTAATAAAGACCTGAATATAGATGAACCAATTCGCTTCCGCCGAGCATACCCAGAAAATATCCAATTGAAACGGCCGGTCCGAAAGGTATCTGTTTTTCTTCATTCTTTTTTGTCACAAGGCCAAAAATTATTCCTATGATCGCGCTCATGAACAGCACGAGAACATTCACAGACCAAGCGAAATACATCCCCGCCATAAAAAACAACTTGATGTCTCCGCCGCCCATTGTATCTTTTTTGAGAATTTTATCGAGGATGAGCGATAAAATGAGGAGCGGAAGCGACACTGAGAAGGCCCCGATTAAACTGAACTTTAACTCTTCTAATATATTTCCCGTTAGCAGAATAAAAATAATTCTGTTAATAATTCCGATGATGATGAACCGGTCGGGAATTATATGCTGATCCAAATCGCAGAGCGTGATGCAGAACAAAAGCGAGCACAGCACGATTAGTTCCAGCGCTCTTAAGGTTAAATCATACTTAGCCAGGATTAAGACATAAACTGCGCCCAAAACAAGTTCACTGAGGGGATACCTCGCGCTTATCTTAGAACCGCAATATCTGCATTTACCCCTGAGAAGAAGCCAGCTGCCAAGCGGAATCAAATCAAGCACCCCCAGCCTGTGTCCGCATGACATACAGTGCGACCTTCCTCTTACAATAGGTTCTCCCGACAGCATTCTCATAACTGCACAGTTAAGAAAGCTGCCCATCACTATGCCGCTTAAGAAGGCTACGAAAAAACCAAAAAAGGTAAAAAATGTCGATGAATAGATTGTCATATCATCATTCTCTCAAAAACATATTATCCCCCGAAGATGCACCCCTACATCCTCGGGAGAATAATTTGTTTTTTTGTTCCTAATCACCGGGTCAGCAACCGGTTTAGATAATTGCAAGATTGTATTATCCTACGGTGACGGTGTTGTTACTGCGAAAGAAACTTTTCCATCAGCTGCAACAGTAACGGTTACTACGTTTCCTTTTTCTACAGCTGGAACAGGTTCGCCACCTATTTTAGGCGAACTAACTGTAGTCCAACCGCTTGTTGCCTGTACCATTGTTTCTGAGGCTACTGAAGCAGTGCCGTCCTCATTTGTGAGTACTTCAACTGCTGCCTCTGCATAAGCAGCTCTAATATTTGCAAGGTCAGTTGCTTCTCTTGCCTTTTCAAGCTGCCCTGTAAGAACTGGAATAGCAATTGCTACTAAGACAGCGATAATTGCTACTACGATGAGAACTTCCATTAAAGTAAAGCCTTTGTTGTTCATTTTTTTCATTAATCTTATCTCCTATTTTTATTATATTTTTCTTTTTAGGATTATATATTTTTAGCGGGAAATGGGGGGTGACCCGTTAAAACCGTTTTCGCTCTGACTTCCATACAGAAAGCACAGATAACTTATGCAAGGTTATATTTATCGTTAACCGCATCAGTCTTACCCTATTCAATACTGCCATACATACTAAACATGGGCAGATAGACCGAGAGTAGTATGAATGCTACTAATACCGCCAGCACGATTATTATCACCGGCTCGATCAATTTGACCGCCCTGCTTGTCACATACTCGACCTCAGTGTCGTAATAATGCCCAATTACCTCAAGGGTATGCTCCATTGAGCCCGAGTCCTCACCTACTGCCGTCATCTCGACCAGAAGCTCCGGCATCTCTTTAACCTGTCTGAGAGCGTTTCCTATCGAATAACCCTGCTCTACAATGCCGACCGACTTAAGTATTTCGTCGGCCACATAGGCGTTCGGCAACGATTTCGCGGTGATTCCGAGAGCTCTGACAGCAGGAATACCGGCAGCCAGCATAGTGGAGAAGGTGTTGGCAAACTGGCTTGCCGCATTCATGATGTTTATCTTGCCCAAAACAGGTAATTTCAGTTTAATCTTGTCAAACTTGATGGCCCAGCTTTCTTTTTTCTTTAAAAATCCATATGCAAGTATTAGTGCCACAATAATGCATATTATAGGTATAGTTGCGACCTTAAAGAAATCTGACATGGCTATCAATATTCTGGTCGGTAACGGAAGTTCAATATCCATATCCATAAACACTTTCGTAAATACCGGCACAGCATATCCCATTATAACAGCAATTACTATGATTGCGACTATTATGACCAGAATCGGATAGGTCAGAGCAGACTTAACTTTGCCGGATATATTGGCTTTCTTTTCAAAGAAGCCCGCCAATCTGCCGAACGCTATTTCCAGGGAACCGGACTCCTCGCCCGCCCTGATGGTTTCAATAAAGTTGACAGGCAGGTTATCTGCTCTCAGCTGGAAGCTGCTTGCTAAGTTATATCCTTCGGTTACATCTTCAGCTACGGAGGTGAGAATCTGCTTAAGCGCCTTGTTCTCTGACCTCACACCTACAAGTTCCACAGTTCTGGCTATCGGCAGTCCCGCCGTAAGAAGAATGGAAAACTGCTGGCACATGAGGGCTATATCCTTGTCTTTTACTTTGCCTCGGCCTTCTTTTTTCGTAAAAAGGTCTAAGCTCACCACTTCCTTGATATCTACGATGATGCCGTATTCATTTTTTAGCTTGAATACCGCGTCATTTTTGTCGTGAGCCTTGATTACGCCTTCGACCTCTATGCCATCTTTTGATAAAGCTTTGTATTTATATGTGACCATGTTTTTCTCTCTGTTTCTAATTATTATAAAAGAAGCTCTATTAATTTTTGGTTAAAAGCAAGTGTCTATCTTCTTATTCTGTCACGGCTTATTGAAGTTGACAAACCCGAAACACCTATAAGTTTTTTCAGAAAATCTATATCATGTGCCGCCTCTACAGCTACCTCCTTGGATATAGCACCCTGCCTAACGAGGCCGGCCAGGAAATTATCCATAGAGATATTGCCTTCCGCCGCGGTAGTCTGAATCGCACTGGCAATCTGAGGCGTCTTGCCCTCTCTGATCATGGCCCTGATGGCGGAATTAGGCACCATTACCTCACAGGCCAGCACCCTGCCTTGTCCGCCGGCGCGGGGAAGGAGCTGTTGCGAAAGCACTGCTCTTAGCGTCCTGCTGAGTTGAAGCCTGATTTGTTGCTGTCTTTCCCCCGGGAAAACACTTACTATACGGTCTATGGAATCCGCCGCACTGTTGGTGTGAAGTGTGGCAAAAACCAAATGCCCTGTTTCCGCGGCTGTCAAAGCCGTTTCAATCGTATCCAGACTTCGCATCTCACCTATCAGTATGATATCTGGGTCTTCACGCAGTATCGCTTTCAGCCCGGTCTCATAGCTTGCGGTATCAGCCTCGACCTCCCTCTGGTTGATGGTGCATTTGTCTGGGTGATAGATGTATTCTATCGGATCCTCGAGCGTGATAATGTGCTGTGCTCGGGTTTGATTGATGCGGTTAAGGAGTGCGGCCAATGTAGTGGATTTACCGGAGCCTGTTTCTCCCGTTACGATTACTATTCCTCTCGGATATTCTGCGAATTCGTAGCAAATAGGCGGCAAGCCAAGCATCTCTAGTTCGGGTATTCTGTCGGACAAGATACGGATGGCGGAGCTGATATGCCCTTGCTGTCTGAACACATGCAGCCTGCAACGGATATTATCAGCAAAAGTCCCTGCCGCATCGACCTCTCCGACTGACTCAAGCATTTTGTATTTCGCACCGAGAAGCTGCCTGGCTATATCGTTGCAATCCTCATGTGTGAGAACATTGTCGTCATAGTTTTCGAGGACTCCGTCGATTCTGATTCTGACAGGAAGCCCATACACGACATGTATATCCGATGCCCTTCTTATCTGTGCTTCTTTAATTATTTCTATTATATTCATCATCATCCTCGTCCGGCAGTTTTCGAGCAATAATACAAACGGTTATTTCTTTATAAGTCTGTAGTGTAGAGGATTCTTTGCGCCTCACTTGCGGTTGTCTTGCCTTCTAAAACAAGTCTTAGACAATTCTGACTCATCGTTTCGAAATTCGGGGAGCGATAAATTGCTTCCTCGAGTTCGTGGTGCGGCGCATTTTCTCTGAACTTCTGTTTAATTTCGGAATTAAGCACCAACATTTCGAAGGCCGCGGTTCTGCCGCGATAACCTGTGCCCAGACAGTCAGGACAGCCTTGTCCCCGGTAAAACTTGACATTCTGTGACTTGTAAGGATCAAGACCCATGGAAATTAGTTCTTCCTCGTCGGGCGTGTAAGATTCTTTGCAGTTGGGACAAATCTTACGCAAGAGCCTCTGCGCTACGACACCTTTAAGAGCACTCGCGATCAGGTAAGGCTCTACGCCTATATCGAGCAGTCTGTCCAAAGTCGCAATGGCAGAATTCGTATGTATGGTCGATAATACCAGGTGTCCCGTTATGGCGGCACGCATTGCTATTTCGGCTGTTTCTCCGTCACGGATTTCTCCGACGGCTATGATGTCCGGGTCTTGACGCAGTATCGCACGCAGACCGTTGGCGAATGTCATGCCCACTTTTTCGTTGATCTGAACCTGATTCACACCGTCGATATTGTATTCTATAGGGTCTTCCAGAGTCACCAGATTGACTTCCTCACGGTTAAGATCATTCACCATAGTATACATAGTGGTAGTTTTTCCTGAACCTGTAGGTCCGGCAATGAGTATTACTCCGTTGGCGTTAGCTATAAGTTGGTTATAATTGTCTAGAAGCTTGCCGGCAAGTCCAATGCCGTTGCTCGTAAGGAGCGATGCCGACTTTTCGAGGAAACGGATAACCACTTTTTCACCGTATTTGGTAGGGAGTGTGGAAATCCTGAGGTCTATATCTCTCCCCTTAACTCTTATGTTAGAACGACCGTCCTGAGGTATTCTCCTCTCAGCGATATCCATTTCACCCATAATTTTAATCCTGGATATTACAGACGATTGCAGATTTTGAGGAACGGTAAACATTTCGTGCAACACACCGTCTATCCTCATCCTGATTACGAATTCGTTTTCTCTCGGCTCCATATGAATATCGGAGGCATTCTCCTGCGCACCGCGCTCTATGATCGAATTGACAAGTCTGATTCCCGGTGCGGCTTGTTCATCAACTTCACCTGACTCAACTAGGTCGCCGATCGGCTGAACAGTGTCAATATTCATAGACTTCTGCATCTCGTCTATAGCGCGGCTTACGTTCTCACTGCCGTAAAGCACATGTATTGCCCTGTCAGTTGCGCTCTTCGTAGCGATCATCGGTATGACACGCTTCTTCGTCGCTGATTTGACTTCTTCGATGGCCATGAAATTCAGAGGGTCGGACATTGCTACATAAATAGCATCTCCTGCCACCCTCACAGGCACGACCTCATGCTTCTTCGCAATGTTCTTAGGAAGAAGCTGAGCCATCTGAACAGGAATATCAACTTTAGAAAGGTCGATGAAATCAACACCCAATTGATATTGAAGTACATCTATGAGCTGTCTTTCGGTTACAATCTCATTGTCAATCAAAACCTCGCCAAGACGTTTTTTCTGTTCCTTGCCGAGAGCAAGCGCCTTAGTTAGCTGCTCCTCAGATATAATGCCCGCATCTGTTAAAATTTCACCTAGTCTTCTATATTTCATAATTTATTCCTTGCTTATTTATTATATTATAATTCATTATCTCATCAATAATACACCTCCCAATAATACACCACAATGCACCATATAAACCACATCTTCACACTTTGAACACTCAATTAGGAACTACTGCCCAAAAGAGTATTTGGCCTGAGACTCCAAACAAGGTTTCGTTGACATAGCTGAAAAAGCTGATAAAAGATCCCTCAGGCTATTTTTCAAGCCATCAGTTCAAGCCATCAGATTGATTAATTACAGAGTCGAATATTTTTAGAATATTTTTTCCTGGGCCTTCTTGACACATTGATTCTAAAATAGTAAAATCATTAGACGTGTCACTAAGTCTGGAGGTGTGCTTATTCTTATGTATTCTGCGCCCAGCGGACTATTGCTGACGATCTATTATCTGCTTAAGTAAAGATGTGACCATGAAACCTGCTCGTACCGGTTATGGTAGGGCAGGTTATTCTGCCGTCACTCCAGTCGGCTGTGCCGATTTAGTCGTGAGGTGATCGTTGATGGTAAAGCCCGTTCAGTATGGACGAACCGAAAGAGTTTCTTATTCAAAGATCGACGAGATTATTGATATCCCCAATCTGCTGGAGATTCAGAAAGAGAGCTATAGATGGTTTATTGAAGAAGGCCTGATGGAAGTCCTGAAAGAAGCTTCTCCAATTACCGACTTTTCAGGCGATATTGAATTATCTTTTATCGGCCGTGAATTTGATATTAACAACCCTACCTATTCTGTCGAAGAATGCAAAGAGCGCGATGCCAATTATGCTTCAAAACTGTATGTGCATGTCCGCTTACATACCAAGGTCAATGATGTAATCAAAGATCAGAGTGTATATATTGGTGAATTCCCGGTGATGACGGATACAGGCACCTTTATCATCAATGGTGCTGAACGTGTCATTATCAGTCAATTGGTGCGTTCGCCCGGCGCTTACTTCGGTACGGAAAAAGACAAGAACGATGCCCTGTTATATACCGGTCAAATTATTCCTAACCGCGGGGCTTGGCTGGAATTTGAATCCGATGCCAATGGTTTGCTCTGGGTCAGGATCGACCGCACAAGAAAATTTCATCTGACAATTTTCTTGCGCTCACTGGGCTTTGGCACCGACATGGAGATTCAGGAGATCTTTGGTGATGAAGAAAACCTGATGCGCACGATGCAAAAGGACGGCTGCAGCTCGGAAATGGAAGGCCTGCAGGAAATGTTCAAGAAGCTGCGTTCCGGCGAGGTATATACCCGCGAGGGAGCGGAAAGCTTCCTGCAGAATATGTTCTTTGACGCCAATCGTTATGATCTGGCCAAAGTAGGTATTTATAAAGTCAACAAAAAATTATCACTCGCCGCACGCATTGTCGGACATCGGGCCGCAACCGATGTTATCGATGAAGATGGCGAAATTTTGGTGTTGAAAGATGATATCATCACCAAAGAAATGGCCAAATATATCCAGAACTCCGGTGTTAATCATCTGGATATTTATCCGATCCAAATGGTCGGTGAAAATTTCGTCCAATATGAGCATCAGCTCCGCGTTGTGGGCAACGGCCGGGTGGCTGCACCCCAGTACCTGTTGCGTTTCTTCAGTGAAGAAGAGTTGGCAGAAGTGGATTTCGAGCAATGCGGTATCAGTGAGCTGGTCCGCACTTCAGTGTTGCGTGCCCTGGCTAAAGAAGCCAAGGAAAGTGACAATCCGGTCGCAGCGCTGGCCAAATTGCTCCAAGATCATCAGCGCGAGCTAATTCCTCATCATATGACGGTTGACGATATTATAGCCGCTGTCAGTTATTTCATCGGTTTAAAATATGGAGTCGGTGAGATAGATGATATTGACCATCTGGGCAACCGCCGTATCCGTTCTGTCGGTGAGCTCTTGCAAAATCAGCTGAGACTCGGCTTTTCGCGCATGGATCGTGTTATCCGCGAGCGCATGCAGTCTCTATCCGATAAGACAAATGCCGAGGCTAAGGATATTGTCAATACACGCCCTGTCAGTGCCGCTATCAAGGAGTTCTTCGGTTCGTCGCAGTTGTCTCAGTTTTTGGACCAGACCAATCCTCTGGCGGAACTTACTCATAAGAGACGCCTATCTGCGCTTGGACCGGGCGGGCTTTCCAGAGAGAGGGCAAATTTTGAAGTCCGCGACGTTCACTCCTCCTATTATGGTAGGATGTGCCCCATCGAAACTCCTGAAGGACCGAATATCGGTCTGATCAATTCGCTGGCCACCTATGCTCGGGTTAATAAATACGGTTTCATTGAGACGCCTTACCGTGTCTATGACAAAGAAAAAGGTGTCGTTACTTCGGAAATCCGTTATATGACTGCAGATGAAGAGGATTATTTTAATATTGCTCAGGCCAATGAGCCGCTGACAGATGATGGCAGATTTGTTTCAGATCTAGTTGTTTGCCGTTATTTGAATCAATTCCTCGAATTGCCCCCGGAGCAAGTTGATCTGATGGATGTTTCGCCCAAGCAGTTGGTGTCGGTAGCAACTTCTCTGATTCCTTTCCTGGGCAATGACGATGCCAACCGCGCCCTGATGGGTTCTAATATGCAAAGGCAGGCAGTGCCTCTGATCAAGACAGAGGCGCCGATCATAGGCACCGGCATTGAACACCGGGCTGCCAAAGATTCCGGGGTCTGCATTGTCGCTGAAAATGACGGTGTGGTTGAGTTTGTTGCGGCAGATCTGATCGTAGTTCGGACCGGAAAAGACGAAACCGACAAATATGTACTGACAAAATATGTGCGCTCTAATCAGGGAACCTGCATCAACCAAAGACCGCTGGTCAAAAAGGGTGACACTGTCAAAAAGGGTGAAATTATCGCCGATGGACCCTCGACAGCCAATGGTGAACTGGCTTTGGGTAGAAATGTACTGATCGGTTTTATGACCTGGGAAGGTTACAATTACGAAGACGCGATCCTGATCAGCGAGCGCCTGGTCCGTGATGATGTGTATACCTCGATTCATATTACGGAATACGAGTGTGAAGCCAGGGATACTAAATTAGGACCGGAGGAAATCACCAGAGAGATTCCCAATGTAGGTGACGACGCCTTGAAAGATCTCGATGAAGAGGGTGTCATTCGTATCGGTGCTGAAGTTCATGCCGGCGATATCATTGTCGGTAAGGTTACGCCCAAGGGTGAAACTGAACTGACTCCGGAGGAAAGACTCTACCGTGCAATTTTCGGTGAGAAAGTCCGCGAAGTTAGAGATACATCCGTACGTGTTCCTCATGGTGAATCCGGCATTATTGTCGATGTCAAAGTCTTTACCAGAGAAGATGATGAACAGCTCAAACACGGTGTTTCCAAGATGGTACGAGTTTATATCGCCCAGAAGAGAAAGATTTCCGTTGGCGATAAAATGGCCGGGCGACATGGCAATAAAGGTGTTATCTCCCGTATCTTGCCTGAAGAAGATATGCCGTTTATGCCTGACGGCACACCGCTGGATATCGTACTGAGTCCTCTGGGCGTGCCTTCTCGTATGAATATTGGTCAACTGTTGGAAGTTCACTTGGGCTTGGCCGCTAAAAAACTTGGCTGGCAAGTGGCAACTCCCGTCTTTGACGGTGCAGTGGAAAATGATGTTGTTGAGGCATTCAAGCTGGCCGACATTGATGAAGATGGTAAAACCATTCTCTATGATGGGCGTACCGGCGAGCCTTTCGAGAACAGAATTACAGTCGGCATCATGTACTATCTCAAACTACTACATCTGGTCGATGATAAGATTCACGCCCGTTCGATCGGACCGTACTCGCTTGTTACACAGCAGCCGCTGGGCGGCAAGGCCCAGTTCGGCGGTCAAAGATTCGGCGAGATGGAAGTCTGGGCACTGGAAGCCTATGGTGCGGCTTATACATTACAGGAAATTCTGACAGTCAAGTCAGACGATATCCAGGGTCGCACTAAGACCTATGAGGCGATTGTCAAGGGAGAGAATATCCCTGAACCCGGAGTTCCGGAAGCCTTCAAAGTTTTGGTCAAGGAACTTCAGTCTCTGGCATTGGATGTTCGGATTATCGATGAAAAGAACGAACTGGTAGAAATCCAAGATAACTCCAACGAAGAGTCGGAGACTGCCGCAGGCGTCATTAAGGATCTAACCGATCTGCTGGGAGATACACCCCTGAGTGCCAGTGAACTGGCTGCAGCCGGTTATACTGCCGGCGAACTCACTGCCGAGGGTGAAGTTGAATCAGTAATGACAGAAGAGCTGGAAGCAGATGATGCGGATGCAGAAGAAGAGATGTAAGTTCTAGATGAGGGATAAAATGTCAGAAATTAACAATTTTGAAGCAATTGGTATTGGTCTCGCTTCTCCGGAGAAAATTCTGGAATGGTCACATGGCGAAGTCAAAAAACCTGAAACAATCAATTACCGTACCCTGAAGCCGGAACTGGACGGTCTGTTCTGTGAAAAGATTTTCGGGCCGACCAAGGATTGGGAATGTCACTGCGGTAAATATAAAAAGATCAGATATAAGGGTATCGTTTGCGATCGCTGCGGTGTCGAAGTGACCAGGTCTAAAGTCAGGCGGGAAAGAATGGGTCATATCCGTCTGGCAGCACCTGTTTCTCATATCTGGTACTTCCGCGGTATTCCCAGCCGCATGGGCCTGGTTCTGGATATGTCACCCCGCAATCTGGAAAAGATACTCTATTTTGCGGCCTATATTGTGATTGACCCGGGTTCTACCGACCTGAATAAATACGATATCATTAACGAACGCGAATATAGGGAATATGTCGCCGAATACGGCCGGCATGATTTCGTAGCCAAAATGGGTGCGGAAGCGATCAAGGATCTGCTTAACCAGATCGATATTGATCAACTGGCTGAAGATCTGCGCGAACAGTTGCAGCAGGCAAAAGGCCAGAGAAAAAGTCGTCTGATCAAGCGGCTGGAGGTCATTGAAGCCTTTAAACTCTCAGGTTTTGAGCCCGGCTGGATGATTCTGGATGTGTTGCCGGTGCTGCCACCGGAGCTGAGGCCTATGGTTCAGCTGGATGGCGGTCGCTTTGCTACTTCTGATCTCAATGATCTTTATCGCCGTGTGATCAACCGCAATAACCGACTCAATAAATTATTGCAGCTGGGTGCTCCTAATATTATCGTCAGAAATGAGAAAAGAATGCTGCAGGAAGCAGTAGATGCCCTGATCGACAACGGTCGCCGCGGCAGAGCGGTGACCGGTGCCGGCAACCGTGCCCTGAAATCACTTTCTGATTTGCTCAAAGGCAAGCAGGGTCGCTTCCGCCAGAATCTGCTCGGCAAACGTGTTGACTACTCCGGCCGCTCTGTCATTGTTGTCGGCCCTGAACTGAAGATGCATCAGTGTGGCTTGCCCAAGGAGATGGCCCTAGAGCTATTCAAACCCTTCGTGATGCGTGAGATCGTCAAACATGAATTGGCTCAGAATATAAAGTCGGCTCGCCGCTTGGTTGAGCGCGGCGGCGATCTGGTCTGGGATACACTGGAAAATGTTATCAAGGACCATCCGGTTCTTCTCAACAGAGCGCCGACATTACACCGTCTGGGCATACAGGCCTTTGAGCCGGTTTTGGTTGAGGGCCGTGCCATTCAGCTCCATCCGCTGGTCTGTACCGCTTATAACGCTGACTTTGATGGCGACCAGATGGCTGTCCACGTACCTTTGTCTACGGAAGCACAGGCTGAAGCGAGATTCCTGATGTTGGCATCCAACAATCTGCTCAAACCGCAGGATGGTAAACCGGTTGCGGTACCGACTCAGGATATGGTCCTGGGTATCTACTATCTGACCATTGACAAGGAGCCGGATGATTTTGATCCGGCAGCCCCACTCCCGGCTTTCAGCGACTTCAACGAAGCCAATATGGCCTATGAGTTGAAGATTATTACTCTGCACCAGTCAATTAAGGTGCGGCGGACGATTGAAGTTGACGGCGAAACCATCAGCGGTGTTATTACCACTACCATAGGCCGCATGATCTTTAATTCGATCATCCCTCAGGATCTGGGCTTTGTTGATCGCTCTCAGGGCGGCAAAGATCTGCTCAAGCTGGAATGCGATTTTCTGGTCGGCAAAAGGCAGCTGGGCGATATCATTGAGCGCTGTATCCATATTCATGGCATTACTAAGACATCCAAGATTTTGGATGAGATCAAAACTATGGGTTATCACTATTCGACGATCGGCGGCATTTCGATCGGTGTCTTCGATATGGTAGTGCCCGATGTTAAAGAAACTCTGATTGCAGAGGCGGAAGTCCAGGTGACTGAGATCAATCGCCGCCATCAGCGCGGCCTGCTCAATAATGAGGGTCGTTACCGCGCTGTTATCGATATCTGGCGCCGGACGACGGATGCTATTACTGAAGCTCTGAAAGATAATTTGGGTCGCTTTAACCCCGTCTATATGATGTCTCAGTCCGGCGCGAGAGGAAATATCAACCAGATTAAGCAGCTGGCAGGAATGCGCGGCAATATGGCCGATACAACCGGCCGCACGGTTGAAATCCCGATCAAGTCCAATCTGCGTGAAGGCATGAATGTTCTGGAATTCTTTATTTCCTCACACGGTGCCCGTAAATCTCTGTCGGATACTGCTTTGAAGACAGCCGACTCCGGTTATCTGACCAGACGTTTGGTCGATATTGCCCAAGATGTCATCATTCGCGAGGAAGATTGCGGAACTGAGAATTATATCGAAGTATCTGCCATTACGGTAGGCAGCAAAAATAAACGCAGAAGTGTCCAGAGACTATATGACCGCGTCCGCGGCCGCTATGCCGCTGCTGATGTAATCAATCCGCTGACGCAGGAGATCATCGTCAAGGCCGGTGAAATGATCTCCAACAATCAGGCTCAGATTATTGAGAATTCAGGCCTGGAGAAAGTCAAAATCAGAAGCAATCTGACCTGTGCCTGCGTCTCCGGCGTCTGCGCGAAGTGCTATGGCATCAATCTGGCGACAGGTGAGCCTGCCGTAGTCGGCGAAGCTGTAGGTATTATGGCTGCCCAGTCTATCGGTGAGCCCGGTACCCAGCTGACAATGCGTACATTCCATACCGGCGGTATTGCTTCCGGTGACGATATTACACAGGGTCTGCCACGCGTAGAAGAACTGTTTGAAGCTAGGAAACCTAAGGGTCAGGCCGTAATTGCCGAGCTCGAAGGAGTAGTCTCCATTGTTGAGACTGATAAGCGCAAACGTGAAGTTACTATTACTTCGGCTGAGGGAGAGAGTATAGTCCATTCGATACCATTATCGACACCCGTTATTGTTGACGAAGGCGATTATGTTGAGATTGGCGATCTGATCACGGACGGTTCGGTTAATCCGCAGGACATCATGAAGCTCAAGGGTGCGGAGGGAGTCCAGAAGTATATTATTACCGAGGTGCTCAAGGTCTATAAGAACAACGGTGTTGAGATCAACGATAAGCATGTCGAGATTATTACCCGCCAGATGCTGCGCAAATGCAAGGTCGAAGACTCCGGTGATACCCATATGCTTACCGGTAGTCTGGTAGACATGTTTGACTTCGAAAAAGCCAATGCAGAGGCCGAAGCACTGGGTCTTCAGCCGGCCGAAGGTAATCGTGTTCTGCTCGGCATCACTAAGGCTTCACTGGCCACGGATTCTTTCCTGTCCGCTGCCTCTTTCCAGGAGACGACAAGAGTTCTTACTGATGCAGCGGTCAAGGGCAAAGTAGATCCTCTGCTGGGCCTTAAAGAAAATGTCATCATCGGCAAACTGATTCCGGCCGGAAGCGGTATGCAGCGTTATCGCAATATTACCGCGATACCGGTGGTACCCGAGAATCAAGAGCTGTTGGAAGAAACTGCGGCACAGGCAAAAGTCTCGGTCTAAGTCTGATCAGGCTGGGAGGGAAGACAATTGTTAGAATTTGATTCCAAGGGCAGGCAGGTGGTTGCTGCCCTGCAGACACGCCGGGAGTATTTCTGGTTTAATCCGGAAAGAAATAAATGTAACAAGTCAGATATTAAGCAGGTCCCGGCCGGTTTGGCGGAGATGCAGGAAGCTGCAAACAGGCTCAAGCGCTTTGCACCCTGGATCGCACAGGAATTTCCCGAGACATCCGGCAGCGGCGGTCTGATTGAATCGCCACTGGTACGTATTGACCATATGAAGCGAAAATTAGATCCGGCTGCCGGAGTGGCCGGACAATTATATCTGAAGCGTGACGATATCTTGCCTGTTTCAGGTTCGATCAAGGCCAGGGGCGGCATCTACGAAATTCTCAAACTGGCAGAGAGCATCGCTTTGAAACATGGCTTAATCACTTTGGCTGACGACTATTCCGTTTTGTCCGCACCGCACAATAAAGATATTCTCTCACAGTATGCGGTAGCGGTTGGATCAACGGGCAATCTCGGCCTTTCCGTCGGCATTATCAGTGCCAAGTTGGGCTTTCAAACTGAGGTTCATATGTCGGCTGATGCCAGGCAGTGGAAGAAAGACAAACTGCGCTCTTTAGGAGTTAAGGTTATTGAGTACGAAGATGATTACAGCAGCGCAGTAGCCGCTGGCAGAGAAGCGGCTGCTGCAGATCCGAAATGTCATTTTGTTGATGACGAGACATCAGAGGATCTCTTCATGGGATACTCGGTAGCGGCTCTGCGCCTGCAAAAGCAGTTGGAGACGGAAGGAATCAGAGTCGATGCCGAACATCCGCTCTTGGTCTATATTCCCTGCGGTGTAGGGACGGGGCCGGGAGGAATTGCCTGGGGTTTGCATCAGCTCTACGGCAATAATGCTTACGTTTTCTTTGCAGAGCCGGTCGAATCACCTTGTGTCTGTCTCGGTTTGGCTACCGGATTGCATGAAAATATATCTGTACAGGACATTGGACTGTCAGGTAAAACGGAAGCTGACGGTTTGGCTGTAGCCAGAGCATCCGGTCCTGTTTGTCAAAAAGTCGGTGCTTTTCTGGCCGGCTGCTTTACTGTAGAAGATGAGCATCTCTATCGGTTGCTCAGCCTGCTGAAAGATAGCGAAGGGATTTCCCTTGAGCCATCAGCTTTGGCCGGTATGCCGGGGCCGTTTGCATTAACGACTGAGGCGGCAGGAAAGACTTGGCTGGCACAGCAGGGGCTGACCGGTAAATTGGCAAATGCTGCGCATATAGTCTGGGCCACCGGTGGCAGTATGGTACCGGACACAGAGATGAAAAGCTTTATCGAGCGCGGTCGTAACTAAAATTCGACATCAAACAGCAAATAAACAAGCCGATATGGCAAACTCAAAAGGATGTCTTAACCTTGAAAAATCTGTTTCCTTGTTAAGACATCCTTTGTCATGTATGATTTATATGCTCAGGTAGAGATATTTAGTAGAATATTTCAACAAATATCAAACTTAGTGAATATTTTAGTATTGGAGGTACAAATGCTGAAGTTTAAGAATTATATCACCTGTATCGACGCTCATACCGGAGGTGAACCCCTCAGAGTTATCACCAGCGGCTTTCCGCCTATCCCCGGAAAGACTATTCTGGAGAAAAGAAAGTATGTCAAAGAACATCAGGATGACATCCGCAAGATGATGATGCTGGAGCCGCGCGGTCACAGTGGCATGTATGGTTGCATCATTACGGAAGCTGTCACGCCGGACGGAGATTTCGGCGTACTCTTTACTCATAATGAAGGTCTCAGTACTATGTGCGGCCACGGTATTATTGCTGTGACAAAGGTTGTACTGCAAACCGGAATCATTCCGCCTCAAGAGGGTCTGAATACGGTCAAAATAGATTCCCCGGCGGGTAGGATTACTGCCTTCGCAAATGTTAAAGACGGATGTGTAGGTGAAGTATCCTTTAACAATGTCCCTTCTTTCCTTTATATGAAAGATATCGAAGTTGATGTCGATGGCATCGGCACCGTAGTCTGCGATATCGCTTTCGGCGGCGCTTTCTATGTCTATGTCGATGTGGCCAAAGTCAATTCGACAGTTGATCCCGCCAATCTGGAATACCTGATTGATAAGGGCATGGAGATCAAGTACAAAGTAATCGACAAATATAATGTAGTGCATCCTGAAGAACCCGGCTTGAACAGCATTTACGGTACAATCTTCATGGACAAACTCGAATATGGCGATAAGAAAGTAACATCTAAGAATGTCTGCATCTTTGCGGATGGACAGATTGACCGTTCGCCCACCGGCACAGGTACCGGCGGACGCATCGCTCTGATGCTGGAGAAGGGACAGTTGGATAAGGACACTACACTGGTTAATATCAGTGTCATTGATACTGTATTTACCTGCAAGATCGTCGAAGAAGTAAAAGTCGGCGATCTCCCGGCAGTCGTTCCCGAGGTCACCGGCAATGCTTTTATTACCGGCTTCAATCAGCTTGTGCTCGATCCGGACGATCCTCTGCCCGAGGGCTTCAGAATTACCGGAGGTTAATCCGTCGGCTGTAATCAACAATTTGTTATACGAGGTGCTATCTCACTGAGATGCACCTTTTTTATCAATTGAACAGGAGGTGTGTAGAGTGGATGGCCTGAAGTTCACTTTTCAAAAAGGCGGTGTACTATATGCCCGCTTTAACAAACTTAGCGCAAAAACCAAGAAGAGTATTCTCGATATTCTGCCATGTGAGACAGTTATATCTCATACCAGATGGTGCGGCAGAGAAATCTATGCCAATATCGAGACAAAAAACAGACCGCCAAAAGAAAATCAGACAACTACTGTCAGTAAATTCGATATGACTTATTGGCGTGATTGGGACCTTGATAGCGAAGATATTGCTGCTCAGAGCGGAGCAATTTCTCTTTTCTATGGTTCTGAACTACTTAGGTTTCATAATGGTTTGCTACATGTAAATGTCATCGGCAGAGTAGATATTGAACAGGAACAACAACTGGAGGAGATTGGTTTAAGAATTTGGCAGGAAGGTTTTGAGAAAGTAACTGTTGAATATCACAATTTTTAGAAGAATAGTTTTGCATATGTATTAATGCAATATACTTTTTCTACGCATTTATAGCTATTTATACTTATTTATTTGTTTATTTAATTTGACAGACTAAGCTAGATCATACTATGATCAAGTCAAGTAAAAACGGTATTAATGCCAAGTAAAAATGGATTTAATACCAAGTAAAAATGGTTTTAATATGGCTGGTGCAAACCGATTCTGATGGCGAAAACTAAGCTAGCAAAGGAGGAAAAATATTTTTTGTAAGCTGCATTATCAGGAAGACTGGGAATTGCGGTTAAAACAGCTTATTTTCTATCATTGCATTGGTTGGCGGCCATAGTTATATCTATTTAGCAATGAAAATTTCTGAACGGAGGGAATTATGAGAAAAATTTTAGCACTACTACTGGTTGTTGTTTTGCTGGTAGGACTAGTAGCCTGCAGCACGCCTAAAGGGAGCGATGATAAAGCTGCCCCGGACAAGCCGGAAGAGACACAGGCTGACACACCGGATGAGCCGGATGACACGCCGGATGCTGATGAGCCGGATGCCGATGAGCCGGATGCCGATGAAACACCTGAGCCTGCCGGGAAGAAGATTTACCGCTATGCTCTGGCTGCTGATCCGGAATCTTTCGACCCCTGCCTGGCTCACGGAATACCGTCTGCTACCATTTGCTACCATATTTATGGCAGCCTTTATCTTGATGATGTAGGCGATATTCGTCCCGCTCTGGCTGAAAGTCATGAACTGGCTGAGGATCAGGTGACCTATACCTTTAAGCTTCGTGACGGACTGCTCTGGAGCGATGGCCAGCCTTTGACCGCTCAGGACTTTGAATATGGCATTAAGCGTTTCGTCAATCCCGATACCGCATCGCCGATGGGCTATTTTGCCAATATTATCAAGAATGGCGAAAAAGTTAACAAAGGCGAGCTGCCTCTGGACGATCTGGGTGTAAAAGCCCTTGACGAAAAAACACTGGAGATCGTGCTTGAGCGTCCGGCCGGATATTTCCTCGGCATGCTGAGCAAGTCTTTCTTCTCCCCACAGCGTCAAGATATAGTGGAAGGATACGGCAAAGATTATTGTGCTACACCGGATAAGCAAGTCTATAGTGGCGCTTTTGTCGTTACTGAATTCGGTGAGGGCAAGATGGTCCTGGCCAAGAATCCGAATTATTTTGAAGCCGATAAGGTCAATCTTGACGGCGTTGAAATTTATACAGTTGCCGAAGCTAATACCCAGTTGTCCATGTTTGAAAATGGCGAGCTGGATATGGTCGTTCTGTCCACTGATATGGCTCCTCAGTATGAAGGCCAGAGCCAATCGTACTTCGACGGTGCCAATGACTTTGGCGGTCCGAACCTGAGAAATAAGTATCTGGCGAATAAGGACTTCCGCCTGGCACTTAACTTTGCTATCAATCGCGAAGAGTATATCCTCCTGGGACACAATGGCCTCTATACGCCAAATCTGCGCTATGTCCTGCCTCAGGTCAGCGGTGTAGAGAAATCCTATGGCGAAGAGTATCCCTATGAGGCTTTCCCGCTCCAGGGTGATGTAGAGAAGGCTAAACAGCATCTTGATGCGGCCATGGCCGAACTGGGTGTTGCTGATCCGTCCGAAATCACCTTGAAGATGGTTACTACGGATGCAGAGACTGCCAAGAAAGAAGCGGAAATTCTCCAAAATCAGTGGAAGAACAATTTGGGCATTAATGTCGATATCAATCTGGTTCCCTATAAGACCAAGAACTCCATGTTGACACCGGGTAGAGACGATTTTGATCTGATCATGAGCGGCTGGGTACCCGACTACTCAGATCCTTATGCGTACCTGGAGCTCTTTGAGAGCGACAATGCCTACAACTACATTAATTACCACAGTGATGAGTTCGATGGTTATATTAGGAAATCCAAAGAAACCACCGGCAAAGAGCGGATGGACAATCTCTTTAATGCAGAGAAGACGCTGCTTGAAGACGGTGCCGTCATACCGCAGCAACTGAGAGAGGTTCACTATCTGGTTGCAGACGGTGTTACCGGGCTAGAAGGATACTTTGTTGGCTTTAACTTCAGCTATCTCTATCTCGACAAGAATGCAGAATAAGCTTAGGCATATTTCTGTGTAAGTCAGTATTGATCCCCGGCGGGCATTTGTCCGCCGGGATCGTTATCAATCAGCAGAAGGAGAGTGAATCTGCATGGGTAAATATATCGCTAAACGCATAGGCATCTCTCTGCTTACTGTTCTGGTTCTTGTGACTGTAGTATTTATTTTGGTCAGGCTGATGCCGGGAGACCCCTTCAGTGATCCGAAGATGACTCCTACGGTCAAAGAGAATTTAAATGCCTATTATGGGCTGGATAAGCCCGTGCTTCAGCAATATACAACCTTTCTGGGCAATCTGATACGGGGTAATTTCGGTTATTCCATGAAATATCAGAATCAGACTGTCAACAATTTATTGCGGCAATCATTTCCGTACTCTCTTGATCTGGGAATTCGTGCTCTGGTGCTGTCACTATCTTTAGGCCTGGTTTTTGGCATTGTCTCTGCTCGCAACAGAGGCAATAAGATCGACCTTTTCTTTGTTATTGTGGCGGTTATCGGTACCAGTGTTCCTGACTTCATTGTCGGTGCGATTCTGCAGTATTTCTTTGCGGTCAAGTGGGGACTCTTCCCTATAGCTCAGTACAAAGGTTTAGCGCATACTATTTTGCCTTCGATCGGCCTGGGGTTCTATACAATGGCCTCGGTTTCGAGAATTATGCGGGCCAGTATGCTTGAGGTGGTACAGCAGGATTATATTAAGACCGCACGTTCCAAAGGAATCTCAAATTTCCGCATTACTTGGAAACATCAGATCCGCAATGCGATCATGCCGGTTGTTACGGTGCTTGGTCCTACGGTAGCATCTGTTCTTACCGGTACCTTTGTGATTGAATCGATCTTTGCCATACCCGGCATGGGCAAGTACTATGTTGAAAGTGTTCAAAATCTGGACTATTCCATGATTCTGGGGCAAACGGTTTTTTATGGCATTTTCCTGGTTTTCGCCAATATGATCGTAGATATTGCCTATGGATTTGTCGATCCGCGCATTAGGATTGCCAAATAAGGGAGGGATACGAATGGCTACAAAGAAGATAGAGTCACAGGAGAAGGTCATTACCGCCGATCTCTTCCGCACTGTCGGCAAAAGCGTAGAGGAGATGGAAGCAATTTCCCGCCCCAGCCTGACTTTCTGGCAGGAGGCTTGGCTGAGAATTCGCAAAGACAAGGCGGCATTTATTGGTTTGATTATCCTTACTGTATATGTGATCTTGGCAATTTTTGCTCCGATGGTCAGTCGCTATGAATTTGATCAGCAGGATGCCTATGCCATGAAACAATCATTTTCGGCCGAACACTGGTTTGGCACCGATTCTTTGGGTCGTGACCTCTGGGTGAGGATTTGGGTCGGGGCTCGTGTTTCGTTGTCCATCGGCTTTATTGCGGCATTTATTAATTCCGTAATTGGCACGATTCTAGGTGGCTTCAGCGGTTATATCGGTGGCAAGTTCGACATGATTCTCATGCGGATCATCGATATTATCTACGGCATTCCGGCCCTGATCGTGAATATTTTGGTTATGGTGGTTTTGGGCCCGGGCATCAAGAGTTTGATTATCGCTATGGTTATTACCGGTTGGGCAGGAGCCTGCCGGTTTACTCGCGGTGAAGTCTATCGCCTTAAAGAGCAAGAGTTTGTGCTGGCGGCTCGTGTTCTGGGTGAATCGACTTTCATGATAATTGTCCGCGAAATAATTCCCAATCTGATGGGATTGATTATTACAAATCTGGCTATGGCCATTCCCGCAGCTATCTTCAGAGAGGCTTTCCTCAGTTATATCGGGCTGGGGATTGCTCCCCCCAATGCCAGCTGGGGTGTGTTGGCCAAAGAAGGAACAGCCATGATCAGATTGTGTCCGCATATGTTGTATGTTCCTGCCTTCTTTATCTGTACAACAGTATTGGCTTTCAATTTGTTGGGCAATGGACTGCGTGATGCTTTTGACCCGCGTATGCGCGGTACGGATTGATAGGAGGGTTAGCTATGCCGGAAGTTATACTGGAAGTTAAAAATCTTGAATTTTCGTTCCGCACTTATGGTGGCGTAGTCAAGGCTGTGCGTGACATCAGTTTTGAGGTCAGGAAAGGAGAATTGCTCGGTATTGTGGGCGAATCCGGCTGCGGCAAGAGTGTCTCTGTTCAATGTATTCTGCGGCTGAATCCTGAACCGCCCGGTTTCTTTGAAGGCGGCGAGATCCTTTACGAAGGTAAAGATATTGTTAAGATGTCTAACCGCGAACTGCGGAAAATCAGAGGTGTTGAAATCGGCTTCATTTTCCAAGACCCGATGACATCGCTCAATCCCACCATGCGTGTCGGCAAGCAGATTGAAGAAATCTTTGTAGGGCGGAAAGAAGTTTCCCGCGCCGAGGCCAAGGAAAGAGCGCTGGAGATTCTGAAGCTGGTGGGTATCAACGAGCCGGAAAGACGTTATCGTCAGTATCCGCACGAGCTTTCCGGCGGTATGAAACAGAGGGTTATGATCGCCATTGCGCTGGTCGGGCAGCCCGGCATCATTATTGCGGACGAGCCGACCACTTCACTTGATGTCACGATTGAAGCGCAGATTCTGGATATTCTTAAGGAATTGCAGGAGAAGTTCATGACCTCAATTATCCTGATTACGCATGATCTGGGTGTTGTAGCTAAAATGTGTGATCGAGTTTTGGTGATGTATGGTGGCAAAATTGTGGAAGAGGGCCCGGTTAATGCGATCTTTTATGAAACGGCACATCCTTATACCTCTGGTCTGATCCAGTCCATAGCAACATTGGATACCAGCCGGGATGAAGAGCTGGTGCCGATAGAGGGCACACCGCCTGATCTCTTCTCGCCTCCTGCGGGCTGTCCTTTCGCCGCGCGCTGTGAGTATGCGATGGAGATCTGCGGCATGATGATGCCGGATCGGACACAGGTAACGCCTGAACACTACTCTGCCTGCTGGTTGCTGCACGAATACGCACCGGATGTAAAGTTGCCTGCTGTGGCCCGAACTATGGAGACCGATGAGGAAGCGCCTTCGCCTGAGCAAGTAGAAATGGAGGAGAGGATATGAGCAATCAAACAAACCGAGAAGTATTGTTGGAAGTCAATGACCTCTCCCAGTATTTCCGCATTTCGCGAGATAAAGTACTGAAAGCGGTTGATCATATCAATTTTAAGATCCACCGCGGTGAGACTGTCGGTCTGGTCGGTGAATCCGGTTGCGGCAAGTCAACAACCGGGCGCACGATCCTGAAATTATATACTCCTAACACGGGCAATGTATATTACGGCGGGAAAGATGTTTTTACTTTTACGCCGGAGGAGGATATGCAGTACCGTAAGCGGGCGCAGATGATTTTCCAGAATCCGCATTCGTCTTTGAATCCCAGGATGACGGTCAAAGATATTGTCGGCGCGGGTATGAGGATCCACGATCTGGCCAAGTCCAGCGAGCTGGATGATCGGATTGAAGTCCTCCTGCGCAAGGTGGGATTGAATAAGGATCATATGTCGCGTTTTCCACATGAGTTCTCCGGCGGGCAGAAGCAGCGCATCGGTATTGCCCGCGCACTGTCCGTGGATCCGGAGTTTATTGTTTGCGATGAGCCGATTTCGGCGCTGGATGTGTCGATCCAGGCTCAGGTTCTGAATATGCTGAAGAAGTCACAGCAGGATCTGGGTCTGACCTATCTGTTCATTGCGCACGATCTCAGTGTGGTGAAGTATATTTCCGATCGGGTGATCGTGATGTATCTGGGAACGATTGTAGAGGAGGCAGTGTCTGAAGAGTTATACCGGAATCCCCTGCATCCGTATACGCAAGTTCTCCTGTCGTCAATTCCGATTGCCGATCCTGAACTGGTCAGGCGTAAAAAGCGCCGAGTAGTGACCGGCGAGGTCGCCAGCCCGATCAATCCGCCTGCTATCTGCCGCTTCGTCAGCCGCTGTCCGCTCGCGGATCAGGTCTGCCGCGAACAGATGCCGCCCCTAAGGGAAGTGGCACCGGGCCATAATGTGGCCTGTTTCAAAGTCTGAACCGCAGCTGTATAAAGAAGTTGAACTGCATAGGGCCGCCTATTAGCCAAAAGATTGAGCGAAATAGGCGGCCCACGGTATTTTTTTCAGGCGGACCGTTTACAAGACGAATCGCAAATGTTATACTGATTTTCCGTTCGCCTGCCCAAGGCAGGTTTTTGAGTGCGTAAAATTCTGAACTTCAGTGAGCGCAACGAAGGCGGTATTTGACTATTATGAAAGGAGGTACAGGGATGCCTACGTTCAACCAGTTGGTGAAACAGGGACGCCAGAAAAGGACTTTTAAGTCCGGATCACCTGCGCTGCAGGTAGGGCTGAATACGCTGAAGAGGCGGACCAGCACATATCCTTCACCGCAGAAGCGCGGAGTCTGCACAGTTGTCAAGACTACCACTCCCAAGAAGCCGAATTCGGCGCTGCGCAAAGTAGCCAGAGTTCGTTTGACAAATCAGTTTGAAGTGTTCGCTTATATACCGGGGATCGGCCATAATTTGCAAGAGCATAGTGTGGTACTGATCCGCGGCGGTCGTGTTAAGGATTTGCCCGGCGTACGTTATCATGTCGTGCGCGGGACGCTTGATGCGGCGGGAGTGAATTCGCGTCTGCAGGGCCGTTCCAAGTACGGCACCAAAAAACCGAAGGCTGCCAAGACCAGGTAAGCAGTCTGTATTCGGTTGGACTTATGTGTTCGGTACACTCCTTGTCTCAGACAAGCGTGACTCGGCACAACACGGTCCAAATCGTGAGTACCTGTGATTTCGGGTGAAAGACCCGCATAATCATGAAAGGAGGGAAGACAAGTGCCAAGAAAAGGTCACGTGCCTAAAAGAGAGGTACTGCCCGATCCTGTATATCATGATGTTCGCGTCAGCAAGCTGGTGAACAATGTCATGTTAGATGGGAAGAAAGGGCTGGCTCAGCGCATTGTCTACGGAGCTTTTGACCAGGTCGCCGAAAAATCCGGTCAGGAAGCAATCGAAGTTTTCAACAAAGCACTGGAAAATGTAATGCCAATGCTGGAAGTAAAAGCGCGCCGTGTTGGCGGTTCAAACTATCAAGTTCCGATTGAAGTTCGTCCGGAACGCCGTCAAACGCTGGCTTTGCGCTGGATAGTAAATGCTGCGCGCGCACGCAGTGAGCGCACGATGAAAGATCGTCTGGCAGCTGAATTGTTGGATGCTTTTAATCAGCAAGGCGCTGCATTCAGACGTAAAGAAGAGATGCATCGTATGGCAGAAGCCAACCGTGCTTTTGCCCATTACAGATGGTAAGAGGCTGAACTGAAGACCGTAACGGTTCGGGCCGACTGCTACAAGATTAAATGATTATATCAGCAGGCTGAACCGGAACCACAACGGTCAAAAATATGAAGAAGTTTCAGCAGGATAAGAAGGAGTTAACACGCAATGCCAAGAGAATTCTCATTAGAGAATACACGAAATATCGGCATCATGGCGCATATAGACGCTGGTAAGACCACCACTACGGAGCGGATTCTCTACTATACAGGCAGAATCCACCGTCTGGGGGAGACCCATGAGGGAGCTGCCACCATGGACTGGATGGAGCAGGAGCAGGAACGTGGAATCACAATTACGTCCGCTGCTACAACCGCCCAGTGGAAAGGCTGTCGAGTCAATATCATCGATACCCCCGGCCATGTGGACTTCACAGTTGAGGTAGAGCGCTCGCTGCGCGTGCTGGATGGTGCGGTCACAGTGCTTTGCGCCAAAGGCGGTGTTGAACCACAGACCGAGACAGTTTGGCGCCAGGCGGACAATTACCATGTTCCGCGCATGGCTTATATCAATAAGATGGATATGGTTGGCGCAGATTTCCACAATGTCGTCGCCATGATGAAAGAGCGTCTGGGCACCAATGCCGTACCGATCCAATTGCCGATCGGTATTGAAGATAGTTTCCGCGGCATCATCGATCTGATGAATATGAAAGCCGAAATATATGCCGATGAGGATCTTGGCGTCACTGTTACCGAGTCGGAAATTCCGCAGGAATATCAGGCAGAGGCCGTAGAATGGCGTGCAAAGATGGTTGAGGCCATTGCGGAAACCGATGATGATCTGGCCAACAAATTCCTGGGCGAAGAAGAGATCACGGTCCCGGAGCTGAAAGCTGCCCTGCGCAAAGCAACCATCGCCACCGAGATTATTCCTGTCACCTGCGGCTCATCCTATAAAAACAAGGGTGTGCAGCTGGTGTTGGATGCGATCGTTGACTATATGCCGTCTCCACTGGATATTGCGGATGTGATCGGTACTCATCCCAAGACAGGCGAGGAGGAAACCAGGCCTGCAGACGATAAGGCGCCATTTTCAGCTTTGGCCTTTAAAATCATGACCGATCCATATGTTGGCAAGCTGGCATTTTTCCGGGTCTACAGCGGCTCTTTGAAATCAGGTTCATATGTACTGAATGCCACTAAGGGCAAGAGAGAACGCATTGGCCGGATTTTGCAGATGCATGCCAATCACAGATCAGAACTGGACGAAGTCTATGCCGGAGATATCGCCGCCGCCGTCGGGCTGCGCGATACATCGACCGGAGATACACTCTGCTTTGAGCAGGAGCCGATCATCTTGGAATCCATGGACTTCCCGGAGCCGGTCATTTCGGTAGCCATTGAGCCGAAATCAAAGGCCAGCCAGGATAAGATGATAGTTGCTCTGGCTAAATTATCGGAAGAGGATCCGACTTTCAGAACTCATACTGAAACAGAGACCGGTCAGACATTAATCTCGGGCATGGGCGAGCTCCATCTCGATATCATTGTTGACCGCCTGTTCCGTGAATTCAAAGTTGAGGCTAATGTCGGGAAACCACAGGTCGCTTATCGTGAGTCAATCACCGGCAGCGGCAAGGGCGAGGGCCGTTTCGTCCGTCAGAGCGGCGGTCACGGTCAATATGGCCATTGTGTCATTGAAATCGAACCCAATGAGCCCGGTGCCGGCTATGTATTTGAGAACAAGATCGTCGGCGGCGTTATTCCCAGGGAGTATATCCCGGCTGTGGATGCCGGCATCCAAGATGCTATGAACGGCGGCGTTATTGCCGGTTATCCTGTCGTTGATGTCAAAGTCAGATTGCTGGACGGCTCATATCACGAGGTGGACTCATCTGAAATGGCTTTTAAGATCGCAGGTTCTATGGCATTCAAGGAAGCCTGTCTCAAGGCGTCCCCAATCATCCTCGAGCCGGTGATGAAAGTCGATATTACGGTGCCCGACGAGTATTTGGGCGATGTGCTCGGAGATATCAGCTCACGGCGCGGACAGATCACAGGCATGGTGGCACTGACCAATGCACAGCGCATCTCCGCCTTTGTGCCCCTGTCCGAGATGTTCGGCTATGCGACATCACTCCGGTCACGCACACAGGGTCGCGGCGTCTTCGTCATGCAAACCAGTCATTTCGAAGAAGTTCCGGCCTCTGTATATGAACAATTGGCCAGATAAGGCCGTATGTAGATCCCAAGGCAGCCCGCAGGACTGCCTAAGCGTTGCTAATTAAGAATAATCGTGTAAAATAGTTAGTGATGCACATTTATAAATAATACTTAAAACCATTAGGAGGATTAAATAGTAATGGGCAAAGAAAGATTTGAGAGAACAAAACCCCATGTTAACGTTGGAACAATTGGTCACGTTGACCATGGTAAAACAACTCTGACAGCTGCCATCACAAAAGTGCTGGCCATGCAGGGCGGAGCTGCTTTTACCGACTATGCAGCTATCGACAAAGCACCGGAAGAGAGAGCCCGTGGTATCACAATTACCTCGACCCACGTTGAGTACGAAACCGAAAATCGCCACTATGCTCACGTCGACTGCCCCGGCCATGCTGACTATATCAAAAACATGATCACCGGTGCCGCACAGATGGACGGCGCAATTCTTGTTGTATCCGCTGCTGATGGCCCGATGCCTCAGACCAGAGAGCATATCCTTTTGGCTCGCCAGGTTGGTGTCCCGGCCATCGTCGTGTTCATGAACAAATGTGACCAGGTCGATGACGAAGAGCTTCTGGAGCTGGTTGAAATGGAAATCCGTGACTTGCTGAACGAGTACGAATTCCCCGGCGACGATACACCGATCATCCGCGGCTCCGCGCTGTTGGCACTGGAGAGCAGCTCTGAAGATGCCAGTGATCCGGTCTATGCTCCTATACTCGAACTCATGGCAGCTGTTGACGAATTCATCCCGACACCTGCCCGTCCGACCGATCTGCCCTTCGCCATGCCGGTTGAGGACGTCTTCACCATTACCGGACGCGGTACTGTGGCCACCGGTCGTGTCGAGCGCGGTGTGGTCAGAATCGGTGACAATGTTGAGATCGTCGGTCTGAGTGACGAACCGCATAAAACCGTTGTCACCGGCGTTGAAATGTTCAGAAAGATTCTGGATCAGGCAGAGGCCGGCGACAATATCGGTCTGCTGCTGCGTGGTGTCCAGCGTTCAGAAATCCAGCGCGGCCAGGTTGTAGCCAAGCCCGGTACCATCCACCCCCACTATAAGTTCGAGGGTCAGGTCTATGTTCTGACCAAAGATGAGGGTGGACGCCACAAACCGTTCTTCGACGGCTATCGTCCGCAGTTCTACTTCCGCACCACCGACGTTACCGGCGTTGCCAAGCTGCCCGAGGGCGTTGAAATGTGTATGCCCGGCGACCACGTCACCATCTCTGTCGAGCTGATCACACCTATCGCCATTGAGCCGGGTCTGAAGTTCGCTATCCGCGAAGGTGGCCGTACAGTCGGTTCCGGAACCGTTTCCAAGATCCTCGACTAAGCTGGTCGCGGCATTACATAAACCGTTTGATCACAGCCGGCACTGCGCGCTGCCGATCAAACAAAACGTTTGCATAGGGGGCTCATATGAGTCCCCTTTTTTATCGATATTTACTATTCCGGCATTTTCTAATGGTATAATGTTCTTCCAAAGAAGCGAAAGTATAGGATTTGACATTATTTGTTTCTACCGAGGAGCAATTATGAAAGACAACAAAGAAAACAATAACGAGAAATTAACAGACCGAGATCCTGCAATTGAAGATAAATCCGGCAGTGACGAAGGCGGGAAGGTTAGCCCCGGCAACAGGCCCGGGGGAACTACTAAAATCAGCCAGGTAAAGAAGATGAGCGCTCTACCTTTGATTCCTCTGCGGGGGATTATTGTCTTCCCCGGAGTGACCGTGTCGCTGGATATCGGACGCGCAGCATCCGTTGAAGCCTTGAGAGAAGCTATGAAATCAGGGCAGGAGCTAATTCTGGCCATGCAGAAGGATATGTTGAAGGAAGATCCTAAACAGGATGAGATTCATCGTATTGCGATACGAGGTCGTGTCCGCCAACTTCTGGAGCTGCCGGACAATATGTTCAAAATCCTGGTCGAGGGGCTGGAAAGAGTTAAGATCATCCGCTATAACAAACTGACTCCGTATTTCAGGGCTGTCACCGTCCCATATACGGATCTGCCCACCGAGGAAGAGAGTGCCAACTGGAAACTGGCAGCGGCCAGGAGTCTAATCAAGCGCTTCAGCAACTATGCCGAACAGTCCGGCAAGATTGCACCGGAACCCCAGGCTATGCTGGAGGAATCCTCCGACCCGGATGTTATTGTCAATCATCTCAGTCATCTTTTGCCGCTGAGCGGTCAGGAACAGCAGGGCCTGCTGGAAAGCAACAATTTATCCCAAAGAGTGGAGCTTATGCTCAATTATATCCAGCGCGAGAGCGAGCTAAGCAAGATCGAGCGGCAACTCGACGAAAAGGTCAAAACGAAGATCAACCGCAGTCAGCGCGAGTATTTCCTTAGAGAGCAGATCCGTACCATCCAAAGTGAGCTGGGCGGAGACGATGAAACCGAAATGCTTGACGATCGCAATGAAATGCTTAAGAAATTAGAGCAGAGTCAAATGCCGGATGAATATAAAGAAAAAATCCGCAAAGAGATCGACCGCTTCAGCAGAATTCCACCTAGCTTTCCCGAGGCCACCGTGCAGCGCAACTGGATCGAGCTTCTGCTTGAGTTGCCTTTCGGGCGCATTGATGAAGAACATCTGGATCTGAAAACGGCCAGAAAAATACTGGATCGCGATCACTACGGCATGAAAAAGCTCAAGGAGCGCATCATGGAGTATCTTGCGGTCAGGAAGCTACAACTTGATCGGCAGGATCAGGCGGGGATCAGAAGCCCGATTCTGTGCTTCGTTGGGCCGCCGGGAACAGGAAAAACATCTATTGCCAAGGCGATTGCCGAGACACTTGGCCGCCGCTATGTGAGCATGTCATTGGGTGGCATCAAAGATGAGGCTGAGATTAGAGGGCATCGCCGTACCTATATCGGTGCTATGCCCGGCAGAGTGATCCAGGGTATTCGCCAGGTCGGAACTGACAATCCGCTCTTCCTACTGGACGAAATCGATAAACTCGGATCTGACTACAGAGGAGATCCCTCGTCAGCATTGCTGGAGGTTCTGGATCCTGAACAAAATAACAAATTCCGCGATCATTATGTCGAGTTCCCCTATGACTTGTCTCAGGTGCTGTTTATTACTACCGCCAACAACGGCGACCGTATTCCCGACCCTCTGTACGACCGGATGGAAGTGATTGAGGTCTCGGGCTATACCGAAGAGGAAAAAATTGAGATCGCTCGCCGTCATCTCTTGCCCAGACAGTTGGAACAACACGGTCTGAGTCCAAAGCAGGTCCATATGACCAGAGGAGCTATCGCCAAAACGATCAGCTGGTATACCAGAGAAGCGGGAGTCCGTCAGCTCGAACGCGAACTGGCTCATTTGTGTCGCCGGGCCGCCATTGAAATTGCTGAGACCAATGCCGACTGCATTCGGATCACACAGCAAAAGCTGGAAGAAATGATAGGCACCAGACGGTACACCTATGATGTCATAGACCGCCGCGACCGGGTAGGCATGGTGACAGGTCTGGCCTGGACTTATGCCGGCGGCGATACCTTGACGATTGAAGTAAACGTCCTGCCGGGCGAAGGCAATTTACAGCTGACCGGTCAACTGGGCGATATTATGAAAGAATCCGCTGCCGCCGCGCTGACCTATATTCGCAGCCGCAGTGAGGAACTGGGCCTGGAGCCGGACCAGATCAGAAAGTCGGATATCCATATCCATATCCCGGCCGGAGCCATTCCTAAAGACGGTCCTTCCGCGGGCATTACTATCGCCACTGCGCTGGCATCGGCTCTCACCAAGCGAGCAGTGAAATACGATTTGGCCATGACAGGCGAAATCACTTTGCGCGGCCGGGTACTGTCAGTCGGCGGACTGAAGGAAAAGGCGGTCGCAGCCAAGCGAGCCGGCATCAAGACGATCCTGATGCCTGCAGAAAACAAACGCGACCTGGAAGAAATTCCGGATACGGTACTGAAGAAAATGAATATTGTCCTAGTCGACCATATGGACCAAGTTCTGGAACAGGCACTATTGCCTGCCGCCGAGACCAAAGAATAAGTGCACCGATAGTCATAGGAGGCCGGTGAAATTGCTGACGAAGAACAATTATCCGGACGCCAAGCCAAGCCCATCTTCCCTGAAGCTCAGGTTCAATGAGAGAGTCATTGGCTGGCTTTTATTTTCCTATTCTCTGCTCCTGCTCGTGACCGGCCTTCTAAGCGAATCACCCGGCACTTTGATATCCGGTCTGCAAAGAATCTTCTATGCCCCATCTGCTCTGCTCACAGATTATATGGAACTGGCAAGTCCCGGCACAGCCCTCTTCAATGCCGGTCTGATGACTTTGTTCTACTTGCTGGTTCTGAAATTGTCCGGCATACGCTTGCGCGGCACTGTTCTGGCTGCTTTTTTTATGTTGTCGGGCTTCTCGCTCTTTGGCAAAAATCTTTTCAGCGCACTGCCGATTTCACTGGGAGTTCTGCTATTTTCTCTGGTTTTCCGCCGTGATTTCCGCGACCTGGTATTGCAATCTCTATTTGGAGCCTGTCTGGGGCCGTTGGTATCACAAGTCGCCTTTCATTTTGACCTGCCGCTCTGGGCGGGTCTTATTTATGCCTGTCTGCTGGGTGTGGCAACAGGATTCATCTTGCCGTCGCTGACTGCAGTCATAGGAGACTTCCATCAGGGCTACAGCCTGTACAATATGGGACTTGCCGCCGGTCTTTACAGCGCGGTGGTTGTTTCGATATTGAGCTTTGCCGGCGCCGATTTTATACGGCCGCAGATAGTCTATGAGATGAAGTCGCCGTTTTTGATTATCTGGCTGGCGGCTGTGCTGCTGGCTTTGCTGATACTAGGTATCCTAACCAGGTTTTTGGCTCCGACGGTTGAGCAAGAACGGACGCCGCAAGGGCAAAATGAAGATCAGGACGGTCTTGTTCCGACCTATGGCCGGTTACTGAAAGCCTCAGGGCGACTGGTTAGCGACTATGTGGATGATTGCGGCATCGGTTTGACCCTGATCAATATGAGTCTTTCCGGCCTGGCCGCTATGGCCTATGCACTGCTCATCGCCGGCTATCTCAACGGCCCGATCATGGGTGCCATACTCAGTGTGGTCGGCTTTGCCGCCTATGGCAAGCATCCGCGCAATATCCTGCCTATCATGATCGGCGTTCATTTGACCATTCTATTGTCCGGCGCCGATATCTTGCCCACCAATGCTGTTATCTACGGTCTGCTGGGCACAAATCTGGCGCCGCTGGCCGGCCATTTCGGCTTTATCCCTGGTGTGCTGGCCGGCATGATCCATATGACATTCGTAGGCCGGGTTTCTGCGCTGCATTGCGGTGTCAATCTCTACAATAACGGCCTCTCCGGCGGCCTGGTGGCCATTGTTTTTGTGCCTATGCTCAATCTGCTGGAACAAAAAGAGATGCTGCCCCGCCAGCTCTGGCGGCGGATTCGCCGGAACTGACCTGATCTATAAAACTCAACTGCCGAGAAAATGAATCAGTACCCCCGCTGCGCCCGAAAGCAAAATGGCCGCAATCGGCTTGATCAGCTTGGTGCGCAGCAGGATGAAAGATCCGGCCAGGATGGCCAGGGCCTGCCGGTCCAGATTGCTCAGGAGCAGATCAGCCTGACCGCCCCAGAGGGCAGTGATGATCAGCGAATAGCCGGCAACCGCGATCAGTGCGACTACTGCCGGTCGCAAGCCGCTCATAATACCTTGGATCAGTCCTTGATCCCTAT
The DNA here is from genome assembly GCA_012519085.1 of Clostridiaceae bacterium. GTDB lineage: Bacteria > Bacillota > Clostridia > Saccharofermentanales > DTU023 > UBA1046. Next base: position 10,833 of record JAAYQX010000016.1, on the reverse strand, counting down.
ACTTAAAATAGAACCAGGCCAGAAAAGAAATGATTATGGCAGAAGGCGTTACACAGCCGGCCGTAGCTAAGATTGAGCCGGGGATGCCGGCCATCTTAGTGCCGACGAAACTGGCTGCATTGATGGCGATCGGGCCGGGGGTCATCTGAGAGATGGTCAGCACATCGAGATATTCCGACGCCGTCAGCCAATGCTGATTGCGCACTATTTCCTCTTGGATTAAAGGTAAGACCGCATAGCCGCCGCCGAAACTCAACATACCTATTTTGACAAAGCTGAGGAAAAGCTGGAGATATAGCATCAGACTGGCTCCTTTCCCCGCCGGCGGTTCTGCCAGAGGAAGCGGACAGCTCCGATCACTCCGCAAGCCAGAATGATATAAGAGACGGAAATTCCGGCGACCAGGGCGGTGACAAAAGCCCCGGCCATGATCAGATAGTCGCCCCAGTTCTTACCTTTAATAATACTGCTGCCCATTGTCAGAACTACATCTGCGATAATAGCTGCCACTCCCGCCTGCATACCGTACAGAGCGGCAGCTACAATCTGATTGGTACGGAAAATCTCATAAAAATAGGTAATGACCGTGATGCTGAACAGGGGTGGCAGCACAGTTCCCAGCAAAGTGATCATAGCTCCGATAAAACCGCGCAAACGATAACCCAGCAGCAGGGAAGCATTGACAGCTATTGCTCCGGGTGCTGACTGGGCAATGCAGATAATATCCAGCATCTCCTGTTCTGCAATCCAGTCCAACTCCTCGACGAAACGTTTGCGCATCAGCGGCACAATCACATAGCCGCCGCCAAAAGTAAAGGCGGACAGCATCAGAGTCGAAGTGAATAAAGTCAGATAATTCTTATCCTTGCCACTATGTTTACCGGGGTTTTTCTGTTGCATGAGAAAATTGTATCACATAGTGAAATCGCCCACACGGTAATGAAGCCAGGAAGTCATGACATCCAGATCAAAACTCCTAGGAGACGTATTGTAATTAAAATGTAATCTCACAGACAGCGTTTTGCTACGAGTTGTTGTGGTTTTTATATCGTAGACCACAAGATATAGTGGTAGGATATTAATCACATTCGGAATTTACCTGGTAAATGGTAACCTTTTTCGATTGTAATTTTTTGATTATATCAATGATAATTTTGAGGATGTTGAGAGGATTAATTTATGAGCGATCTCAGTAAGCGAATATGTCGCTACTATACCAAGGAACTAGAGGGACAGACAGAAAAAACGGTCTACGATCTCTTCGACTGGGAAAAACGCGATGTCGTGATCAAAGATTACAAGTCGGGACGTATACTTACAGAGCTCTACGGTCTGGAATTCCCAACCCATTATTCCCATAGCGCATCAGATATTATTGCTTCTAAATATTTCCGCAAGGCCGGAGTTCCTCAGCCGGACGGCGGCACCGGACACGAGACTTCGCTGCGCCAGGTCATACACCGCATGGTGGCCTTCTGGATTGCTTCTCTGCTCGATGAAGGCATGATCGAAGAGGGAGAACAGTCGGAGATTCTCTATGATGAACTGGCTTACACCCTGCTGAATCAAATGTGGGCGCCCAATTCGCCTCAGTGGTTCAATACGGGCCTGAATCTTGCTTACGGTATCAAGGGCGGCAACAGCAATCTCTTCTACTATGATGAAGAGCAGGGCAAAGTGGTGGCCTCGCCGGATACTTACACCAGAACCCAGGCCTCAGCCTGTTTTATAATCTCAATCGAAGATAAGCTTCTCGGCCCGCATTCCATATCGGAGGCTTATGTTACCGAGACCAAGCTCTTCAAAGGCGGTTCCGGCACCGGCACCAATTTCTCGACCATCCGCGCCGAAGGCGAAGCCCTGTCGGGCGGCGGCCAATCCTCAGGCCTGATGAGCTTCCTCAGAGGTCTGGATCGCAATGCCGGCGCCATCAAATCCGGCGGCACGACCAGGCGTGCAGCTAAAATGGTCTGTCTGGATATCGACCATCCGGAGATCGAAAGCTTCGTCAAGTGGAAAGCGCTCGAAGAGGACAAGGTGATCGCCTTGGCCAAGATGGGCTATGACGGCGATATCGACGGCGAAGCCTATGCCACGGTTTCCGGCCAGAACTCCAACAATTCGATTCGCATCGACGATGAGTTCATGAAAAAAGTCGACAATCTGGCCCGCAATCCGCAAGCTACACATAAGCTGGTGGGCCGCCTTGACCCCAGTGTCAACCGCGAAATCTTAGTCCAGAGCCTATGGGACGATATCTGCCAGTCATCCTGGCGCTGTGCCGACCCTGCCCCGCAGTTTACAGACACCTTCAACGCCTGGCACACCTGCCCGGCCGGTGAAGACGGTCAGATAGGCGCACATCACAACCGTCTCAACTCCACCAATCCCTGTGGCGAATACGCTTTCCTGGACAATACCAGCTGCAATCTCGCCTCGATTAATATTTACAGCCTGCTCGACGAGGAAGCCGATCATTTCGATCTCGAAGGCTATCTGCACCTGATCGACCTCGTGCAGCTTGTGCTCGAGGCCTCGATCCACTGGGGTCAATTTCCTACTGAAGAAATCGCCAGAAAAACCTGGATTTACCGCGCTACCGGACTCGGCCTTTCCAATCTGGCCTCCCTGCTGATGAGCCAAGGTTTGCCCTATGACTCGGATGCAGCCAGAAATCTGGCCGCCGCTCTGAGCGGCATCCTCACCGGCGAAAGTTATTATATCTCGGCCCTGATGGCCGCCAAGCTAGGTGCCTTCAGTGCTTATGATCTAAACCAAGAACATATGCTGCGGGTCATCCGCAATCACTCCCGCGCTGCCGGCGTCCGCCGGGATCATCCCGAGGGTATTCACTACAACTTGCCGATAGTTGACCATCAGCTACTGCAAGATCTCGGTTATGGCGATTTGGCGAAGGCGCTGCAGGTAGTCTGGCAGGCTGCGGAGAAAGAAGGCATGGCTTCCGGTTATCGCAACGCTCAAGTGACCGTAATGGCTCCGACCGGCACGATTTCCTTTGCCATGGACTGCGCCAGCACATCAATCGAACCGTTCTTCTCCCATGTCAGCTATAAGAAGCTGGTTGGCGGCAGCTTTATGAAATTGGTCAATCCGATGCTGGAACAGGGCCTGAAAAAGCTGGGCTACAGTGCGGATGAGCGGAAACAGATAACAGACTATATAATGCAGGAAGATGAGCATGGCATGGTGCTGGACGGCAAGATCGAAGGTGCCCCCGGATTGCGGGAGGAAGATCTGCCCGTTTTCGATACGGCGAATCAGTGCGGCAGCGGCAAACGCTATATCCATTACCTAGGCCATGTGCATATGGTGGCAGCGATTTCGCCCCTGATTTCCGGCGCCATCTCCAAGACAGTGAATCTGCCCAACGAAGCGACGGAACACGATTTCTCCAGTGTTATGATCGAGGCTTGGAAGCTTGGAGTCAAAGGTATAACTCTGTACCGTGACGGGTCGAAATTTGCCCAACCTTTAAATATCAAGTTATCGCCCTCTGAAAAAGAAACAATGCCCCTGGAGGATCTTAATTATCATGATCTATTGGAGCGAGCTAAGAAAAATGAAGAGCTGCTGCTGAAATATCAAGCCAGGGCTTCCAAGCCGGTTCGTCAGCGCATCAAGCCGCATGGCATCCGCACCGGTACAACGCATCCGGCTCAGATCGAAGATATCAAGGTCTATATCACGGTCAACCGCGATGAGAATGACAAGATAACAGAAATCTTTATGACCACGGACAGAGAGGGTACTCTGATTACAGGATTGCTGAACTCCCTGTCCAAAACGATCTCCGTCATGCTTCAATACGATATCCCGACCGAGCAAATCTCCAAAATGCTGCGCGGTCAGAAATTCGAGCCCTATGGCTTTGTCCAGCGCCATCCCAATATCAAATACTGCACATCGGTATCCGACCTGATCTCCAAAGTGCTGGATATCGAGGGCGGCGACTTCTCCCGAGTGCAGGTCAAGCCGACCGTGGAAGAATTGGAAGCCAACCATGGGCTGCGCTACGCAAGGACCGCAGCGGATAATAATGGGGAAGTCAGCAGGCCGTCCTATGGTCAGATCGGCGTTGATGAATATGTACATGAGAAAGCCAAGGAGGCAGCGCAAAACGGGACGCGGCTATATGATGGCTCAACCTGTTCCAACTGCAGCGGCACCAGAATGGTAACAAACGGAACCTGCAAGGTCTGTCTCGATTGCGGTGAAACTACCGGTTGTTCATAAAAAAGATATCTAGGAGATAGAAATGGCAAAATCGAAACTGGGTCTGATTCATATTTATAGCGGCGACGGCAAAGGCAAGACAACAGCCTGCGTGGGTCTGGCGGTAAGAGCTACCGGACGCGGGCTAAAAGTCTGGTTTGTACAATTTCTCAAGAGCGGGAAATCAGCGGAAATTGAAATGCTGGAGAAGCTGGGTGTACATACAATATCCGGTCAGCCCACAAATAAATTTACGTTTATCATGACACCGGAAGAACTGGCCGCGGCTAAAGAGTTCAATACCAAACGCCTGCATGAAGCGGCCGCTGCCGCTCATGCCGGAGAAATGGATCTGCTGATACTGGATGAAGTCATGGGTTCTATTTCAGCCGGTATTCTGGAAGAGCAGGATGTACTGGACTTCCTGAAGAGTAAGCCCGAGCATCTGGAAGTAGCCATGTCCGGGCGCGGTCCTTCGCCTGCCCTGCAAGAGATCGCCGACTATCATACGGAGTGTATGATGAGGAAGCATCCTTATGAGACTTCGGGACTAGGCGGCAGAGCCGGCATCGAGTTCTAACCTATATTGGATAGTCTTTTTAGCTCATTTGCTGTATAATTCCTTGTGACCATTACTAATAATTAAGTAATTCGGATTGAAGAATCTTTTTACAGTGCTGTCTATCGTTATTTGCAGCAGCCAGAAACTATGCAGCGGTAGAAATAGCTAGAAAGGGAGTAATCTATGACAGAGGAAAGAAGATGCAGTCAATGCGGGGCGGGCTTAAATCCCGGTGCCGTATTTTGCACTAACTGCGGCGCTCGTGCCGATCTGTCGGAGAGTGTAGGCGATGCAACAACAGCAGCTGCCGATTCTCCTGCCCAGACCGCACCACCGGCCGGCCAAGCGAGTTATCAACAACAGACGCCTCCACAGGCGCCACCACAGGCACCACCACAGGCGCCCTCTGGTATGCCTGCCGGCCATTATCCGGAACAGCAGGCTCCGTACCAGCAATATGGTCAGCCGCAGGCCGGACAGGGCGGACCGCAGCAGCCTTATCAACCGCAACAGTACGGCCAACAGCCCTATCAGCAGCAATATGGCCAGCAGCCTTATCAACAGCAGCAGTACAGCCAACAGGCCTATCAACAACCTCAATACGGCCAGCAGCCTTATCCGCAGCAAGCCCAGTATCAGGAACAGCCACAAGCTAAAGCTCCCAAAGCAGCGAAGAAGGTGCGTTGGTGGATTCCCACACTTGCTGTAGTCTTAGTGGCAGCCATTGCTTTCGGTGTCTGGTTTTTCTTTTTCAAAGGCGAGGGCAAAAAATCTTTTGCCAATGACGAAGAAGCTTGGCATGCCGCAGAAGAAGAGGCTTTGTTCGGCGAGGATAATTTACTGGGTAATCTGTGCTCATCGGCCAATAAATTTATTGAATCCGGCAAGCTTGGCACCAGTGCGAACATAGGTTTTATCATCAATTCAATGCCCGATCTGGGTATGTCCGGACAAGAAGCGGTTGTCCTGGACATGCTGAAGAATGTTAAAGCCAATTGGGAGACTAAGCTTAATTTGGATGAAGAGTCTCCGCAATTCTCCTATAGCATTGGACTGGCTCGCAAAGACGCCAATGAAAATGCAGTGACACTGAATATTTACAATATCGAAGAAGATATCGTAGTGTCGGTTCCTGAACTGCTGGACAAACCATTGGTTCTGAAGAAAGAAGCCTTGAATGAAAAGCTGGCCGATGCGATGGATACCGGTTCTAACGCGCTCCTGTCTTTGCTGGGAAGCGGGCAGAATGCATTAAATCTGTTCTCGGAAGAAAAGCTCGATAAGATAATATCTGATCTCCGGGACATCTATTATGAATATACCGGCGAACCAACCAGGGTTAAAGACTATGACTTGACTGTCGGTGATGTAACCGAAAAGGTCGATTATTTTGAGGCCGTGATACCGGCGGATAAATTTGGCGACTTCGCTAAAGAAATTTTGACCTATATCCGGGACAGTGAAGATATTAAGACCTTCTTGGATGATATCAGCAAGGCCTTGCCGACCGGGACTATGAGCGACAATCCGCTTGAGGAATTCCAGTCCGGGATTGATCAGATGATAGCCGAAATTGACAACAGTCCGGAAAACTTTAAAGCCGAGTTCAAGCGGATATTGTATGTTGACGCCGACAATAATCCCCGCGGCGGCTCGTTTACTTTTATTAACAAGGCCGATAATGCCGATGGTGAAGAGATCACTTTAGAGAGTGTCACAGCCAGGGACGGTGACAAAGGCTCGTATAAACTCAGGTTCTCGGGTGTCGGTTCGGACGCCCTAACTTTCACCGCTGATTACACGGAGAAAGATGATCTGGCTACAGGCAGTTACAAATTGGCAACTCCTAAATTTGAGCTCTCAGGCACCTATACGGATCTTGGTCTTCATACCGATAATGACTTATTCTATCCGGTCGGTGAATTGAGGATTGATCTTTCCGGCCTGCAGCTGTCCGAGTTAAACAACGGTGAGATTATTTATAACGGCAAGGTTGAGAATGACCATCTGCTGGCCACAATCGTCTTCCAGGGCAATGTCCAGGGCTCGCCTATCGATCTGGGTCTGGAATTTGATCTCCATGAGATGAAAGATAGCGATATCACATTTGAGAGCTCTTTGCCCTCAGACTATATAGATATTACGGATGAGGCAGCCCTCCAGTCTCTGATGACTGACCAGTCTATGATGATGAAGGCTATGACGATTTTCAAGAATTTAGGCATCAATGTTGCGGACTTTATGAACTAGAAAAGTGACACATACATTAGAATTTAACAACATTTCATGCTCAGGTCTTCGAGTTGAAGACCTGAGCAAATCATGGCGCGAACACCAGGTCTTTACGGGGATTTCTTTTTGCCAGCCGCTGGGAACCATCTATGGCATTTCCGGCGATAATGGCGCCGGCAAGAGTACTTTGCTCAAAATTTTGGCTTCGGTTCTGTCAGCGGATTCAGGGACGATTAGCTTTAATGGAGCTTCGCTCCAGGACCTCCCGGCCTGGCGTTCCTTGATCGGATATGTGCCTCAGGAATTGGCTCTGGACGGTCAGCTGACGGTGCGGGAGAATGTGAAATTCTGGAGTGCTTTGCGCGGCCTCGATGCCGACATCGTCCGGGGCAATCTGGAGATCGCAGCTAATGATCCTTTGGTTGCGGATTTTCTCGACAAGCAGATCAGAAAGTGCTCGGGCGGTATGGCCAGGCGAGCCAGCCTGGTTGTCGGGCTGCTCGGCGCCCCGCAGCTATTGCTTCTTGATGAGCCCTTTGCCGGAGCCGACAAGGGCAGTCGGGCTCTAATGTTGGAAAGACTGGATGCTCTACGCACTGGTGGGCGCACTATATTAATTACCAGCCACGAACAAGGGACTTTGGAACAGATATCTGACCGCATTCTCTATCTACAGCAGGGACAGATTGTTGAGCAGGCATGAAGTCTTCCGCCGCTAAAAAGCCAAGACAACAGCTGAGCGCCTTCGGTGCTTATTTTCGGCATGAGTTGAAGAAGAATCGACGGGGCATGATCATTATTTTACTGATCTTAGTTCTGGCAGCGGTGTTGGTTGTGTTCATCATTGAACCGATCTCCGATGAGGACGGCAAGCGCAAATCGCCGGTGATTCAATTTGCTTTTTCCCTGATCGATGAAGATCAATCTATCATCGGTGAAGTTTTGACTGAGAGCTTTCTCAAAACCAAGTATATCAGCGCTATCTATGATGACGATCTGCCAACGGCTCTGCGGCGCCTCGATGACGGTGAGACTGCCATGGCGATGCGCATTCCCTCGAATCTATTCGAGGATGTCCAGCATGGCTCCGTACAGCCGGTCGATATTTGGCTCTCGCCTATAATGAAGACAGATGTAGCGCGTTTTTCCAGCCTGATCCGCCAGTACGCACTGTCACTCAATCTGATCCACAGCACCGCATTCGGTTTTCAGAGAGTCTATCTGAACTTGACCGGTGATGAGGATGCCTCTTGGAAAGAGACTAGCCGCCATGCTGTTGATACTATTACCAGCTTGATCGAACGCGATAGCTTCTTAACTGAGGATTCAGAGCCGCCGTTTCGACTCTTTGCTCATGCCAGCGCCGGCATTATGATCCTGGTTGCACTCTTACCCGGTATTGTCATCCTGGTTCAGACCAGTCGTCTGAACAATACGGCGCTGGAGGACCGAATCCTCTTGTCCTGCGGTTCAACGATTCCCATTATTTCCAGATTGCTGACCGGGTTTATCTGGTGGCTGGTCCTAAGTGTGCCGCCTCTGATCACGATGAAAATAATGGCTTCACATCTGACTATTTATCCGGCTGCAATTGTGTTGGTTGGCATCTTCCTGGCCATGTCCATGGCAATGATCGCCCTGGGTAGAGCCGAGATCCCGACAGTTACAGTCTTTCAGCTGGGCTGGGGCATCTTTTTTGCCCTGGTTTTAACCGGCGGTATATTATATCCGACCGTGCTATTCCCGGACTGGCTGCGTACCGCTTTCTCTTTCTCCCCGCTGTACTATGCGATGCGAGTTGTCTACCGTACAGTTATGGCCGTGCAGGTCACAACCGGGGATGTGCTGCTGGCTCTCTGGTCCTTGCCGCCTGCATTGCTCTTATGTGTTATTAAGGGCAGGAGGCGCGTATGAAACAGTTGCGTATAATTCTGACCCTAACCGGTCTCAAGTTGCGAATCATAACCAGAAGACCTTCAGTTCTGGCTGTCTGCCTGCTGCTGCCGATTTTACTGACTTTGTTGGCAGGCAGCACTACTACCAAAAACGATTATTCCGTTCTGGAGGCCGCTTATGTGGATCAGGCCGAGAATTTCGCCAGCGGCGAACTCATTTCACTATTGGATAAAGGCACGATCAGTTGGTCGGAAATGCCGCAGGACAAAGCCGAGCGGGAACTGCAGTTGGGTCGCTTAGACGGTGTGGTGATCATCCCGGCCGGTTATGGTGAAACTAACGACGAAAAAGACGCTGCGCAGAATACATACAATTTCATCTATCTGGATGGTGACAATGATATTACCACCGGATTGGTACGCGAAAGCTTGATGGTTTCCGCGGCTACGGTGGCCAGCGAAGCCAGACAATTGGAATCGTTGCGGACTCTGCCGGAGGCGGCTGATCTCTCTCTGTCCGAGTTGCGTGAGATGTTACGACAGGATACCAGGAGAGCGCGGGACGACGGCGCCAATTTGACTGTCAATTTCATCGGCCAAACAGAAGTACCCCTTGGTCAGATCGTCGAAATACCTGACTTTTCGGTCGAGGTGCTTTTTCTCTCTGTTTTCTCACTGATCGGCAGCCTGATGCTGAACGAAACCGATACCAGACGCCGTTTACTGTCGGTAGCAGGCGGTCCGGCACGAGATTATCTGGCGACATTGCTGGCTCTGGTGTTCAGCTGTGTTGTGCAGCTGTCACTGATGACCGGCATCACTACTTTGCTGATGCCCGGTACTTCCAGGCCCCCGGGCTATGTTTTCTATATGTTTATTCTCTTACTGATGATGCTGGCCTATGGTCAGATCGTCGCCCTGATCCCCGCCGAAACTCGCATCATGCCGGCCTCACTCGCCATGCTCGTTTCTGTTGTTGCCGGCGGTGCCTTCCTGCGCTTGCCCGCACTCTGGATCTCCAGTTTAGGCCAGCTCATCCCCCACGGTTGGGTAATGGCACGCCTCTCCGGTCTCGATACTTATGTGCCGCCGGTAGTCGTGATCTTGATTTCTATCGCCGCACTGATTGTTGCTTACTATCTCCAGACCAGCACCAAGCATCTTTCCCCGTAGTGCGGTAGCGCAGTGTTTTCTCGGTATTGGCTTGCTGCCTGGTGCAGCGAATCTGTACCGGCCGAGGCGCAGCGGGCGACCCCAGGCGCCTTCGTCATCATATTTTTCATAATCGTGTTTTTCCACAGTGTTCTGCTGCCGATGTTATAATGGCGGTAATATATTTTCAGGAGCGACCGAACCCATGATCCACGACAGAATTATCATCCTTGATCTCGGTAGCAACGAGAATACCGACATTGCCCGCACTCTCAGGCGCCTGGGCCTTTACTCCGAGATCCTTCCCCACGATATCACCGCCGCTGAACTAAAGCAGATCGCCGGACTCAAAGGCATTATCCTCAACGGCGGCCCGAATTGTTTTGTCGAAGGCGTCAAAATCAGTGCCGCACCTGAGATCCGGTCGCTGGGAGTACCGGTCCTGGACGTGGACTATGAGGGTGCCGCACCTTGGCCGGTTGCGGAGGATGACCGAGTAGCGCTGCTCGAGCGCTTCGCCTTCGATCAATGCCAAGCCAAAGCCGATTGGCGAGTTGAGAACTTCATTGCTGAGAAGCTGGAAGAGATCCGGGCGCAGGTGGGGGATGGCAAGGTATTGCTGGCTTTGTCGGGCGGCGTGGACTCGTCGGTTCTGACGGCGCTGCTGCACAAAGCACTGGGGCAGAATGTGATCAGTGTCCATGTCGATAACGGTCTGATGCGGCAAGGCGAATCGGAGCAGGTGGTTAAGATCTTCCG